>JAZNLY010000044.1:0-16520 GCA_045579305.1 Candidatus Fimenecus sp.
GAAAAAGGTATGCACGACTTCGGTATTGATATCTATAACGGCTACGGACTTACAGAATGCTCCCCTGCTGTTACTTGTAATAAGCCTGGCAAATTCAAGTTTGGTAGTGTTGGTACTCCACTTGATTGTTGTGAAATCAAGATTGTTAATCCTGATGACGAAGGCGTTGGTGAAATCTATGTAAGAGGTTCAAACGTTATGCAGGGATACTACAATGACCCTGAAGCTACTGCAGCTACATTTGATGGTGACTGGTTGATTACTGGTGACCATGGTAGAATTGATGAAGATGGTTTCTTGTTTATGGTTGGTCGTAAAAAGAATCTCATTTGTCTTGCTAATGGTAAGAATGTTTCTCCTGAAGAAATTGAGGACAAGCTTTCAAGAATTGAATATGTTGAGGAAGTTCTTGTTTATCAGGAAGATGAAAAAATCGTTGCAGAATTTTATCTTAATGAATCTGAATTCCCTGATGCTCGTGACAGAATTGATGATGATGTTTCACAGTATAACCGTGAAAATCCAATCTTCAAAAATGTTGCTAAAGTGAAAGTCCGTGATAAAGAATTCAAAAAAACAACTACACTTAAGATTGCAAGAAATCAGAATAACGATTAAAAAACAGCCTATGCAATTTATTTTGCATAGGTTTTTTTAAAAAATTAGTAATTATCTCTTGATTTAATTACTAAAATTTACTATTATAACTATGATTAGATTTTTCATATGGAGGTTATAAGATGAAAGAGGAATCAAGAAAATATGTTGAAGAAGCTTGGGATATAATTAAACATGCTTCTGAAAAAATCGGTTCTCGTCTCCCCGGCTCAAAAGGCGAAAGAGAATATGCAGAATATATGGGTGAAAAACTCCGTGAAATCGGAATTGAACCAAAAAAAGAAGAATTTGGTGTTTCTCCTCGCTCAAGCATTGGCGGTTTGCCATATGCAGGTTGGTATGGTTTAATTGCAAGTATTCTTGTTTACTTTGCACTTCATAACTACTACCTTTGGTTTGGTATGGCTCTTGCAGGTATTTGTATGGTAACATGGCTTATCTTCAGCTGTTTCTTATACAAGCCATGGTTTGATATGTTCTTTAAGCAGAAGATTTCACAGAATGTTTATGGTGAATTAGTGCCTGAAGATGGTAAATATGACTACACCATTATTCTTTCAGGTCATACAGATACATCATGGACCTGGAAGCACTCAGAAAACGCTTCAAAACATAAGGATAAACCTATTTACGGTTTAATCACAACTTATGGTAAAGTTGGTTTTGGTGCTGTTTGTGTCTTCTTTATGGTATTCCTTTCAATAGCGATGTCTGTAATACAGATGGGTCTTTATGCTAATGCACCATGGGCTTATGCTGCTGCATCATCTGTTGAACTCGGAAGATTGATTACTGTTCTTCATTTCTTACCACTTGTGACTGCTATCGGTAGTAGCTTTGTTATTATGTGGCTTGACCCAGATGAGGAAATCGCATCAAGAGGTGCTATGGATAACGCTTCAGGTTGTGCTCTCAGTTATGCAGTTATTAAATATTTCAAGGAAAATCCTGAAAAGATGCCTAAGAATTGTAGAATCATTGATTGCAACTGTGGTGCTGAAGAAGCTGGTCTTCGTGGCTCAATGGCTTTTGTTCATGAGCACAAAAATGATGACCTTACAAAAAATGCTTGGAATATCAACATAGACTCAGTTGCTGATAAGGATTATTTCGAAGTTGTTATTAAAGATGACTGGCAGGGCTGTCGTTTTGATACTGACCTTGAAAAAATGTTCAAAGAAACATTTGACGAAATGGGTATTGAAAGCAAAACAAATGGTTGTATCCACAACCCTGTTGGTGGTTGCGATAGTACACCAATGACAAGAGCTGGTATCAAATCTGTTACTTTCGCTGCACAGAATCCTATGCTTACATATTACTACCACACATGGCACGATATGGCTGATAGATTTGAAATGGAACCAACTGTTGGTCGTGGTTTTGACGTTGTTCTTAGTGTTATTGATAAGATTGCTAAATTCCAGGAAGAAAACGGATTTAATGGTCCTCAAAAGAAATAATTAAATAATTTATTTAAGGTATGGCTTGTGTCATACCTTATTTTATTATAAAATAAGAAAAATTTAGTAAAAAATAATTGACTTATTGAAGTTTTTGGTGTATATTTACTTTATCTATTTAAAGAGATAATTGTGTAAATAAAATTAAACTGTTTACACAACCAATTTAAGGAGGAATTTTAAATGAAAAAATTCAAAAAAATTTTTGCCGTTCTCTTAGCATTAACACTTGTTGTTACATGTTTTGCAGCATGTGGCGAAAATAAAAAACCAGAAGAAAATGCTAATGTTCTTAAAATTGGTTTCAGCGGACCTCTCACAGGTGACTATGCACAGTATGGTAACGGTGTTAAGAACGGTGCTCAGCTTGCTATTGATGAAATCAATGCTGCTGGTGGTATCAACGGCATGAAACTCGAACTCAATGCACAGGATGACGAAGGTGACCCAGAAAAAGCTGTTAATGCATTCAACACTCTTGTTGAATGGGGCATGAAGTTGTCTCTCGGTACAGTTACTTCAGGTGCATGTATTGCATTCCAGGGTGAAGCTAAGAACGAAAACATGTTCGTACTTACTCCATCAGCTACAGCTGTTGAAGCTATCGATGGCGATAACGCATTCCGTGTTTGTTTCTCAGACCCTAACCAGGGTGTTGCTTCAGCTGATTACATTGCTGACAACAAGGTTGCAGAAAAAGTTGCAGTTATCTATGAATCATCAAATGCATATTCTGCAGGTATTTATGACAAATTTGCAGCTCAGGCAAAAGTTAAGAATCTCAACGTAGTTGAAGTACAGTCTTTCACAAGCGATACAAAAACTGACTTCTCAGCTCAGATTCAAGCTATCAAGTCTTCAGGCGCAGACCTTGTGTTCCTTCCAATCTACTATAGCGAAGCTCAGCTTATTTTGACTCAGGCAAAAGCTGCTGGACTTAATGTTAAGTTCTTTGGTTGTGACGGTCTTGACGGTATCCTTACAATTCCTAACTTTGATACATCACTTTGTGAAGGCGTTATGCTCCTTACTCCATTTGCTGCTGACGCAACAGATAAGTACACAGTTAACTTTGTTACAAAGTATAAGGAAGCTTATGGTGTTGATACAATGAACCAGTTTGCTGCTGACGCTTATGATGCAATTTATATCATTAAAGCTGCTATTGAAAAAGCAGGTGTTACAGCTGACATGGATTCTTCAGCTATTTGTGATGCACTTAAAGCTGCTATGACAGAAATCAAAGTTGACGGTGTTACAGGTGCAGGTATCACTTGGACAGCAGACGGTGAACCTTCAAAGGCTCCTAAGGCTGTTATTATCGAGAATGGTGCTTATAAAGCTCTTTAATTTCTATTTTAGATAATTTATAATTTAATCGGTATGCCGTATGGTATTTTTCCATACGGCATACTTTGAGTTATAAATATGAACTTTTAAAAGAATCATTCAAGATGGTTTTTTTAAAAATTCATATTTGGAGGAAAATATATGGAATTTTTATCATATCTCGTTTCCGGCATCAGCCTTGGTAGTATCTATGCACTTATCGCTCTTGGATACACAATGGTTTACGGAATCGCAAAAATGCTTAACTTTGCCCATGGTGATGTAATTATGGTTGGTGGTTTTGCCATTTATACATTAAGTACAACTATGGGATTACCACCTATTGTAGGTGTAATTGGTTCAATTGTCATTTGTACCCTTCTTGGTGTAACAATTGAGAAAGTTGCTTACAGTCCTCTTAGAAAGGCTTCTTCACTTGCTGTTCTTATCACTGCAATCGGTGTAAGCTATCTTTTACAGAACTCTGCACTTCTCATCTTTGGTTCAGGTACAAAAAGCTTTACATCTGTTGTAAAACTTGACCCTATTGTTTTGTTTGATGGAAATCTTGTTATTTCAGGTGAAACAATTGCTACAATTGTGATTTCATTTATTATTATGATTTGTCTCACAGTTTTCATCAACAAATCAAAGCCCGGTCGTGCTATGCTTGCTGTTTCAGAAGACAGAGGTGCTGCTCAGCTTATGGGTATTAACGTAAACAGCACAATCTCACTCACATTTGCTATCGGTTCAGCATTGGCTGCAGTTGCAGGTGCACTTCTTTGTTCTGCATACCCTGCCCTTTCACCTACTACAGGTGCTATGCCTGGTATTAAAGCTTTCACTGCTGCTGTATTCGGTGGAATAGGTTCAATTCCCGGTGCTATGATTGGTGGCGTTGTTCTTGGTGTTATTGAGAATCTTAGTAAGGGTTACATCTCTACTCAGCTTTCTGATGCCATCGTTTTCTCTGTGTTAATTATCGTTCTTCTTGTTAAGCCTACAGGATTACTTGGCAAGAAAATTAGCGAAAAAGTGTGAGGTGGCTAAAATGATTAAGCAAAAAAACAAACTTAACAACACAACTAAAAATAACCTCACAACATATGCAATCCTTATCGGAATGTTCGCTATTGCATTTATAATGTCTGAAACAGGAAATATGTCAAGACTTCTTCAGGGTCTTCTTGTTCCACTTTGCACATATTCAATTCTTGCTGTTTCTTTAAACCTTGTTGTTGGTATTCTTGGTGACTTATCATTAGGTCATGCAGGATTCATGTGTGTAGGTGCATACGCAAGTGCGTTCTTTTCTGTTGTTACAGAAAATATGATTGAACAAGATTGGCTCAGATTTTTAATCGCACTTTTATTAGGCGGAATTTCTGCAGGTATCTTTGGTCTTATAATTGGTATTCCTGTTCTTCGACTTAAAGGTGACTATCTTGCAATCGTTACATTGGCTTTTGGTGAAATCATAAAGAATATTGTCAATCTTCTTTATGTTGGTGTTGACTCTAATGGTTTCCATATCTCAATCAAAAGTGCCAATGATTTAGGTCTTGAGCCTGATGGAAAAATGCTTATCAAAGGTGCTCTTGGTATTACAGGCACACCAAAAGATTCTAACTTTGTAATTGGCTTCATTTTACTTTTAATTACTGTTATTGTATCTTTGAATCTTATAAATTCAAGAACAGGCCGTGCTGTAATGTCTATCCGTGATAACAGAATTGCGGCTCAGTCAATCGGTATCAACATTACAAAGTATAAACTTATCATTTTTACTATTTCTGCATTCTTTGCAGGTGTTGCTGGTGTATTATATGCACACAACCTTAACTCACTTGCTGCTACAACTAAAAATTTCGGATACAACATGTCAATTCTGATTCTTGTTTTCGTTGTTCTTGGTGGTATCGGCAGTATTCGTGGTTCATTTATTGCTGCAATTATTCTCACTGCACTTCCTGAACTGTTAAGAGGTGTTGGTGAATACAGAATGCTTTTCTATGCAATTCTTCTTATTGTTATGATGATTGTAAATAATAACGAGAAATTTAAAGTAATTACAAATAAATTTTTGCCAAAGAAACTTGGTAAAAAATCAGTCAGCAAGGGAGGTAACATCTGATGGCACTACTTGAAGTTAAAGGTTTAGGTATTGTTTTCGGTGGACTTCATGCTGTTGAAAACTTCAGTCTTTCCCTTGAAAAAGGATGTCTTTATGGTCTTATCGGACCTAACGGTGCAGGTAAAACAACTGTCTTTAATCTTTTAACAGGTGTTTATAAACCAACAACAGGTAATTTCTTTCTTGACGGTGAAAAACTTAATGGTAAATCCCCTGTTGAAATAAATAAGGCAGGTATTGCACGTACATTCCAGAATATCAGACTTTTCAAGAATCTTTCTGTTCTTGATAATGTAAAACTTGGTCTTCATAACCAGGTAAAATATTCGACAATTGAAGGAATTTTACGTCTTCCTCGATTCTTTTCTGCTGAAAAGAAGATGAATAAGAAGGCAATGGAACTTCTTAAGGTTTTTGGTCTTGAAAATGAAGCAGATACTTTAGCCGATAATCTTCCTTATGGTAAGCAGAGAAAACTTGAAATTGCCCGAGCTTTAGCTACAAATCCAAAACTCTTGCTTCTTGATGAACCTGCTGCAGGTATGAATCCAAGCGAAACACAGGAACTTATGGATACAATCCGTTTTGTTCGTGATGAATTTGATATGACAATTCTTCTTATTGAACACGACATGAAACTTGTCAGTGGTATCTGTGAAGAAGTAACAGTTCTGAACTTCGGTGAAGAACTTGCAAAAGGTAAAACAAGTGATGTTCTTAATAACCCTGAAGTTATTAAAGCGTATTTAGGTGATTAAGGAGGGATAGTCATGGCACCACTTTTAAAAGTCGATAATATTGAAGTATATTATGGAATGATTAAAGCTTTAAAAGGTGTTTCTTTTGAAGTTAATAAAGGTGAAGTTGTTGCTCTTATTGGTGCAAATGGTGCAGGTAAAACAACTATTCTTCACACAGTCACAGGTCTTTTAAAACCAAAAACAGGTACAATTCATTATAACGATAATGATATTACAAAAACTCCTGCGCATAAAATTGTTACAATGGGTATGGCACATGTTCCTGAAGGAAGAAGAATTTTCTCTCAACTTTCTGTTCTTGACAATATCAAACTCGGTGCATATACAAGAAAAGACAAGGATGAAATTGAACAAACACTTAATTATGTTTATGAACGATTCCCACGTCTTAAAGAAAGAAAAAACCAGATAGCAGGTACACTTTCCGGTGGTGAACAGCAGATGCTTGCTATGGGTCGTGCTTTAATGTCAAAGCCTGATTTTATATTAATGGATGAACCTTCAATGGGTCTTTCTCCCCTTCTTGTTTCTGAAATTTTTGATATTATCAAGGCCATCAATGATAATGGCACAACTGTTCTTCTTGTTGAGCAGAATGCTAAAAAAGCACTTTCAATTGCTGATAGAGCTTATGTTCTTGAAACAGGTTCAATTGTTCTTTCAGGTGATGCAAAAGAACTTATGAATGATGAATCAGTTAAAAAGGCTTATCTTAGTGAATAATACCTGAAAGGTGGTCAAAATATGGATAAAAAAATCGTTATAACTATCGCCCGTGGTTACGGTAGTGGTGGTAAAACAATCGGTAAAATGCTTTCAAAAGAGTTAAATATCCCCTTCTATGACCGTGAAATCCTTTATATGGCTTCTGATGACAGTGGAATCAATTTAAATCTTTTCCAAAAGCATGATGAAGAAATCAACATTGGATTATTTGATTCTTCTACTAAAAAGTACAGCGGCAATATCATTCCACCTGAAGACAGCAAATTCACATCTAAAGAAAATCTTTTTAACTATCAGGCAAAGATTATTAAATCCCTTGCTGAAAAAGAATCTTGTATCATCGTTGGTAGATGCGCTGACTTCATCTTAAAAGATTTTGAAAATGTTATCAAAGTATTCATATGGGCACCACACGAAGTTTGTGTTAATACTATTATGAATATGTTTGGTATGAGCGAAAAAGAATCAGACAAAAAAATCCGTAAAATTGACAAACATCGTAGTGAGTTTTATCATTATTATACATGTCGTGACTGGGATAATGCACGAAACTATGACGTGTGTCTTAACAGTGCTGATTTAGGTTTCGATGGCTGTGTTGAAGCAATTAGAGCTTATATTGAAGTATTAAAGAATGTTAAAAAATAAAAAAAGACAAGACTACCACTTTGGCAGTCTTGTTTTTTGCTCTTAAACGCCCTACAAAGCGTTTTTAATTATATTGTATAAACAAACACATCAAAAAGCATAAAAGCTTATATAGATTGTTTTAAAGCAAGTGTATAAATGAAATAAACCCACTATCTGTTCAGATAGTGGGTTTAACATTATAAATTATAAATTATGCTTTTTTCTTTGAAGCTGCTTTAATGATAAAGAGTGTTCCAAGCATAAGTATAATACCGATTGGAAGCGCAATGTAAGCCTTTTGTACAAAACCTGCAATAACGTAAGTTACAAATGAAACACCTGCAACTGTTAATGCATATGGTAACTGTGTTGAAACGTGGTTAATGTGGTTACTCTGGCTACCAGCACTTGCCATAATTGTTGTATCAGAAATTGGTGAACAATGGTCACCACAAACAGCACCAGCCATACAAGCAGAAATAGCGATAATTGAGATAGGACCACTGCTATATGGGAATACAGCAAGAACAAGTGGAATAAGGATACCGAAAGTACCCCATGATGTACCTGTTGCGAATGAAAGACCAACTGCAATAAGGAAGATAACTGCAGGAAGGAAGTTTTCAAATTCACCAGCTGTTGATTCAACAATACCTGCAATAAATACCTTTGCACCAAGACTATCTGTCATAGCTTTAAGAGTCCATGCACAAGCAAGAATCATAATTGCAGGAACCATTGCCTTGAAACCATCAGGAATTGAATCCATACAATCCTTGAAGGATATTACACGACGAATCATAAAGTATGCAACTGTAAGAATAAGTGTAATGAATGAACCGTAGAGAAGACCAACGGATGCGTCAGCACATGAGAATGCTTCAACTACATTGTGGAATGCAGCACTTTCTGAATCGAAGAAACCACCTGAATAAATAAGACCGATAACACAAGCGATAATAAGCGCTACTACAGGAATAATAAGGTCAATAACCTTACCTTTTGGATTAGCATTAACATCTGAAGACTCCTTGAATGATTCTGCATCACTTGTGAATAAATCACCATTCAATGCATTCTGTTCATGAATTCTCATCTTACCATAATCAAATTTCATTACTGTAATTGCAACCATCATTACGATAGTAAGAAGAGCATAGAAGTTATATGGAATCGCATTAAGGAAAAGCTGGAAACCACTTACTTCTTCTTCTGCAACGAAACCGGCAACTGCTGCTGCCCATGATGAAACTGGAGCAATAATACAAACAGGTGCTGCAGTAGCATCGATAAGATATGCAAGCTTTGCACGAGAAACCTTGTGGCTATCTGTAACCGGTCTCATAACAGAACCAACTGTAAGACAGTTGAAATAGTCATCAATAAAAATCATACAACCAAAGAGAACTGTTGCAAGCTGAGCACCAACTCTTGTTTTTATGTGAGTCTTTGCCCAACGACCAAATGCAGCAGAACCACCTGCTTTATTCATCATTGAAACCATAGCACCAAGAACAATAAGGAATAAAATAATACCCATATTGTATGAATCGGCAATATTTGCTACAAAACCATCACTGAAAACATGAACAATTGTTTTTTCAAAATTGCCTTCTGCATAGAGCAAACCACCCACTACAATACCAACAAAAAGTGAAGAATAAACTTCCTTAGTGATAAGTGCAAGACCGATAGCGATTACAGGTGGAAGTAATGACCAAAGACTTGAATAAAACCTTGTTGGTGCTTCAACCTTACCTGAACCTTCACAATCACCACAAGCATTAGTAGGTGTAGAACAATCTGCACAAGCAAGATTTGTTCCTTCACAATTTTCACAAACAGCAAGAAAACCTGAACCTTCACATGATGAACAATCAATCATCTTTGCTGCTGCACCATTACCATCACTTGCAAAAGCAAAAATAGCCATACTTGCAATAAGTAAAACTGAAATTGCTATAGCAGCTGTGGTTTTGATACTGAACCTTCTTTTCATTTTTACATCTCCTTTTTCGTATATTGTATAAATAACCATATACAACACACAATAAATACAAAGAAAAGATAACATATTTTAACACTTTTGTCAATTAATTTGTTAAATTGTCGAACGTTAAATAAATAACATTGTACATTTTAGTTATAATATGATATAATTTTCCAAAGGGAGTTGATTTTATGATAAAAAATGAAGCAATGTTCAAGTTAAGTTATGGATTATTCATATTGACCGCTACAGAAAACGGCAAGGATAATGGTTGTATTATAAACACTGTTACTCAGGTGACAGACAACCCTAAAAGAATCACAATTGCAGTTAATAAAAACAACCATACGTGTGGTATGATTGAAAGAACTAAGAAATTCACAGTATCCGTTTTATCCCAGGACGTTACATTTGATATGATTAAACGTTTTGGCTTTGCAAGTGGAAAAGATACTGACAAATTCGCAGGATTTAACGACCATTACAGAACTGAAAACGGCACATTCTTTGTATGTGAAGGTACTAATGCATATATTTCTTGCACAGTTACGGATATGATTGATTGTGGTTCACATATTTTATTTATCTGTGATGTAACTGAGGCTGAAACTTTATCAGATATTCCTTCTGTAACATATCAGTATTACTTTGACCATATTAAGCCAAAACCAGAAGCACCTAAGAAGAAAGGTTATGTATGTAAAATCTGTGGTTATGTTTATGAAGGTGAAGAATTACCTGATGATTTTATTTGTCCGCTTTGCAAACACGGCGCAAGCGATTTTGAACCTATAAAATAAACAAAACGAGGTAGCTTATAAACTACCTCGTTTTTTTAATGTTTTAATCTGATTTTCTGTCAGATATCCTTTTTTTATAAGATGAACAAGAATTTTCTTTTTTTCTTTTTCATCTATGTATTTCTTTCTCAAAATAATCACCACTATATATTACGTGTGATTACTGTGGAATTATGACTTTTTCTTTTTTATCACAATTATTCCGATAGCAATTAAAATAATCCCAGCTACTAAAGAAGAAACAAGAAAGACGTTTACATCGCTATTATCACTACCTTGGTCTTTTGTTTCTGATAATGTGATTTCCTCAACTATAGTTGTATTTTCTTTTGTACCTGTTTCAATTTCCTCCTCTGCAGACTCAACTATATTATCATTTATGATATCTATCTTTGAGTTTACAACGTTATAAGGCAATCTTTCAAGGTCTATTGATATAAAATCATCCGGATTAGGAATTGATATTTTAAGTTCGGTTTCACCTTTCACATTATCAAGTGCCTTGAATGTAACACTCATCAGAATGCCTTCGGATACAATTGAAGAAGATGTAGAAAAATAAGTAAATCTTACATAAGAATTTTCTTTATTTTGATTCCGGATACTGATATTTGCTTTAGGGTCGAGAATTGCTCCTTCTTTTGCTGATATAAATTCAAGCATTTTATCATCATAGTTTATATCAATTGCTGCGCAACTGATATTTGAATTACCACTTACATAAAGATGTAAAGTAATTTCATCACCGGCATATACCTGCTGACTTGTGAGCTTAAGTGTTACAGGGTCCTGTCCGTATACTGTAAACATGAAAGCAGAAAGAAGAAACAAAATTACCATTGAAACTGATATAATCTTTTTCATTATTATCACCTGATTTATTTTAACATAAACAAATTTTGATTACAAGAAAAAATCCTTCGCCAAAAGCAGCGAAGGATATCTTTTATTCTTTTAACGATGATGATAAAAACTCTTTAAGTCTTTCACTCTTTGGATTATCAAACACATCAGCAGGAGCACCCTCTTCTTCTATGATACCGTCTGCCATAAAAATCACTTTATCAGATACATTTTTTGCAAAATTCATTTCATGTGTAACTATAATCATTGTAGTGTTACCATCACGAAGTTCACGGATAACACGAAGCACTTCACCGGTAAGTTCCGGGTCAAGAGCACTTGTAGGTTCATCAAAGCAGAGAACATCTGGTGACAGTGCCAATGCACGTGCAATAGCGACTCGTTGTTGTTGACCACCGGATAATTCACAAGGGTATGAATTAATTTTTTCGGCAAGACCTACATTTTTAATAAGTTCCATTGCCTTTTTGTTAATTTCTTCATCAGAACCTTTTTTTAATAATGAAGGTGCTAATGTAACATTTTTAAGAACTGTGTACTGAGGAAACAAATTAAAGTTTTGAAATACAAGACCAAAATGAAGTCTATTCTGACGAATTTCTTCATCATTGAACTTTGTTTTTACATTTCCATCAAACAAAAGTTTATCTTTGACACTTATTGTACCTTTATCCGGTGTTTCAAGGAAATTCAAGCATCTGAGTAAAGTTGTTTTACCACTACCCGATGAACCGATAAGTGCTAAAACCTCACCTTTTTCCAAAGAAAAATCAATACCCTTAAGGACTTCCGTTTTTCCAAAGCTCTTATAAATATTTTTAACTTCAAGCCAAGACATATAAACTCCTCCTTAAGTTCTGAAATAATTGAGTTTTTTCTCAAGCCTGCCTAATATAATTGTCAAGATGCCACTGAAAATAAGATAATACAAACCTGTAAAAAACAATGGCCATATTTCACCTGCAATACCCTGTGAACCCTTCATAAAGGCTTGACCAGCCCAGATAATTTCTTGCAAAGCAATAATTCTTGCAAGAGATGTATCCTTAACAAGCGTGATTATTTCGTTCGACATTGGTGGTAATACATTTTTAACCATCTGTAAAAGTGTAATTTTAAAGAAAATTTGTGATTTTGTTAAGCCAAGCACCTGTCCAGCTTCTTGCTGACCATGAGGCACCGCCTGAATACCACCTCTGTATATTTCTGAAAAATAACATGAATAGTTAATTACAAATGCAGTAACTGATGCTATGAATCTACCTTCTTCACCACTTCCCCAGATGTTGTTGTGGAAAACAAGCCCCGGTAAGTAGTAAATAACAAGAAGTTGAAGCATTAACGGAGTACCTCTGATAATCCACACTAATGTTTTTACAACTGCACTCAACGGTTTAAATTTAGACATAGAACCAAATGAAACAACAAGTCCAAGTGGTAAAGCTCCAACCAAAGTAATTATAAATAATTTTAATGTTTGAATGAATCCAACGTTTAATGCATCAAATACTATTGGAAATTGTTCTATAAATGACAATTAAAACACCCTATCTAATTTATTACGCCAAAAGAAGAGAGTGCATAATAAACACTCTCTTCTTAATTATTAAAATCTTCAAAAATTACTTAATGAGTGCTTCCTGAACACCATAAGTTTCAGCAACTTTCTGAACATTGCCATTAGCTATTTCAGCATCAAAGAATTTATTGAATTCAGCAACAAGGTCTGAGCCCTTACGGAAACCAACACCATATTCTTCACTGTTGAGACCTGCTGTATATGTAAGATTTGCATAACCTGTGCCTTCACCAATCATAGCACCAGCCATAAGTGAGTCAATAATTGCAGCATCACATGTACCTGCAGCAACTTCTGAAAGTGCAGTTGCCTGGTCAACAACCTCTGTATACTGGAATTTGTTTGCTTCAGCCTGGTCTTTACCTGCTGAACCTGCTTCAACAGCGAATTTAAGGTCTTTACAATCAGCAGCTGTCTTATACTGTTCAGCCTTATCTGCAGGAACAACGATTACCTGAGCATTATTACAATATGGCTTTGAGCAATCCATACCAGCTTTAACTTCATCAGTAAGTGTCATACCATTCCAAACACAGTCAATGTTTTTACCATCAAGTTCCATAATCTTGTTATCCCAGTTGATTTCAACAAATTCAACTTCTACACCAAGATATTCAGCAAATGCTTTTGCCATATCAGCATCAAAGCCAATCCATTTACCATCTTTATCCTGATAGTCCATTGGGGCGAAATCAGTAATACCAACAACAAGCTTACCTTTTTCCTTAACGTATTCCATATCTGTCTTCTTTACGTCTTCATTATTCTTATCGTCACCACATGCTGAGAAGCAAAGTGCAACCATAAGTACTGCCATAATGACAGCGAGAATTTTTTTCATTTTCATAACAACTACTCCTTTTAGTATGTTAAAGTGTTAGTGTGTTATTATAATACTACAATGTTGTGTTTTTGTCAACACCTATTATAGTTCATCGACAAGGTTTTTGAATAATTTCTCTGCTTTGGCACACTCTTCCTGTGTTTCATTTGACTTCTTGAAGACAAGAAAAATCGAAAAGAATATCAATGCTCCCATAATTATAGTTGACATTTTCTCAAATTCATATTGTTTAAATCTGTAATATAAATAGGCAAAAATACCACAGCAAGCAAGAATATACACAATTCTGATAAGTGGGTCGTAAAGTTTGTCATAAACCATTGCATACTCAACATATGCGCCATTTTCATCTTCACTAATATCAACAAGATAATAATATCTTTCAAATGTCTGTGGCTGAAGCTGATTATTTCGTTTGTAAATGTACTTCAGTTTATACATTTTATCAAGTTTATAATATTTCCCGAAAATACCCGTCATATCTTCTTCTGCAGTAGGATTTTTGAACACAAGATTTAATTTTTCACGGATTTCAAGTGTTGTCATATCAAGATATATTTTTTTCGTATCCGTTAAAACCTTATAATGTACTTTATTTATATTCATTTATATCACCTACTCTATATTTTATAATAAAAGTATCTGACTTTCAAGTTGAAATACAAATTAAGATATGGTATATTTAATTCAAATAATTACGAGGTGCTATAATGAAGAGTTTTATAATCAACAAAAATGATGCAGACCAGCGTCTTGATAAATTTATTACAAAAAGTGTCCCCCTACTTCCAAAGACACTTTTATATAAATATATCCGCATCAAAAGAATCAAGGTTAATGGCAAAAGAGCTGAAATTTCTACTCGTCTCAATATTGGTGACATAGTTGATATGTATATAAATGACGAATTCTTTGAGAAGGCACCTGAAAAATATGATTTTCTCAAGGCTTCAAAAAATCTTAATATTATTTACGAAGATGAAAATATTATTCTTTGTGACAAAAAAGTTGGTATACTCTCCCACCCTGATGATAATGAATATATCGATACATTAATTGGCAGAATAAAACGTTATTTATACGAAAAAAATGAATATAAGCCTGATGACGAAAATTCATTTGTACCATCCTTAGTAAACAGAATTGACCGAAACACCGGTGGCATTGTTATTGCTGCCAAGAATGCGGAAACACTTCGAATCCTTAATCAGAAAATGAAAGACCGAGAATTACATAAATTCTATCTTTGTATAGTTCATGGTGAAATAAAGAAAAAGAGTGGACTCCTTGAAGGGTATCTCGTTAAAGACGAAAACAAAAATAAGGTCACTGTTTCAAAAAGAAAGACTGAAGATTCAAAAGAAATTCGTACTAAATATAATGTAATTGATAGTAATGGTGAATTAAGCCTTGTTGAGGTGGAATTACTCACGGGCAGAACACATCAAATCAGAGCACATTTCGCATCAATCGGTCATCCCCTTTTGGGTGACGGAAAATATGGTACAAATGCCCAGAATAAAAAATACGGATATAAAAAACAATTCTTATACTCATATAAACTTGTGTTTGACTTCACAACAGATGCAGGCATTCTTGAATACTTAAACAATAAAGAATTTGAAGTTGACGATGTGTGGTTTAAGGATGAGTTTTATAATAAAGGATTATAAATGACAAAAGGACGGATTAACCGTCCTTTTATTATTTTATCATCTCAGCAAATTGTTCTTCGTTGATTATTGTTATGCCTAAATCAGTTGCTTTTTGAAGCTTTGAGCCTGCAGCCTCACCTGCTAAAACATAAGTTGTTTTCTTTGAAACAGATGAAGATGCTTTTCCACCAAATGATTCAATAATTTCTTGCGCTTCTTTTCTACCATAAGTTGAAAGTGTTCCTGTAAGAACAAAGGTCATACCCTCAAATCGATTGTCTTTGATTTCACGATGGCTTTCCATATTAAGTCCTGATTCTTTCAAAGCTTCAACCATTTGTTTCGTCTGTTCAAGGTCAAAGAATTCAACTACGGAATCTGCCATTATTTCACCGAATCCTTCAATAGAAAGGATTTCTTCTTTTGTGGCAGAAACAATATTATCAAGGGTTAAAAAATAGTCTGATAAGAGTTTTGATGCTTTTTGTCCTATATGACGAATACCAAATGCAAAAACAAGTTTTGAAAGGTCGTTTTCCTTTGAGTTTTCAATGGCATTGCGCATATTATCCGCACTTTTTTTACCCATGCCTTCAAGTTCTGCAATTTTATCAAAATCAATTCTGTAGATATCCGTGATTTTATTTATAAGTCCCTTTTTCAGGAGTGTTTCAAGAACTGCGTCACCAAGCCCCTCAATGTTCATTGCATCACGAGAGCAGAAATGAATGAGAACACGTAAAAGTTGAGCAGGACAATCAGGATTATCGCACCTTATCGCAGCTTCACCTTCTTCACGGTGAACAGGAGAATTGCAAGAAGGACAAAATGCAGGCATATTATATGGAACTGCATTTTCTTCGTGTTTAACCACAGAAACAACCTCAGGTATAATGTCACCTGCTTTTCGGATTATAACAGTATCACCTATTCTGATACCTTTTTCATTAATAAAATCCTGATTATGAAGTGTTGCACGACTGACAGTTGAACCGGCTACCAGCACAGGCTCAAAAACTGCAGTTGGAGTAAGTACACCGGTACGACCAACATTAATTTCAATATTAATAAGTTTGGTTTCTTTTTCTTCCGGTGGATATTTATAAGCCAAAGCCCATTTAGGA
>JAZNLY010000045.1:0-31959 GCA_045579305.1 Candidatus Fimenecus sp.
ATTACGTCAATAAACTGCTTTTCTTCACTAAGTTCAATGCATCCTCTGTCTACAAGTGATGCATTTGCAGGATTGATAGGAAGCTTTGCAAGAACAGGAACACCGAGTTCTGCTGCAACCTCGTCAATTTTGCTTTCACCATAGATATAATGTTTTTTGTTGCAATCAGGACATTCAAAATAACTCATATTCTCAACTATACCGATAATCGGAACATTCATCATTTTTGCCATATTAACTGCTTTTTTAACAATAAGTGTAACCAAATCCTGAGGAGTTGTAACAATAACAATACCATCAACCGGAAGTGACTGGAAAACTGTAAGCGGAACATCACCTGTTCCAGGAGGCATATCAACAAACATAAAGTCCACATCGCCCCAAACAGTTTCTTGCCAGAACTGATGAATGAGTCCGGAAATAACCGGTCCACGCCAGATAACCGGTTGGTCCTCTCTTTCAAGAAGAAAGTTAACGCTCATAATTCTTGTGCCCAACTTTGATTCCAATGGATACATTCCATCTGCTGTACCTTCAGGATTACCATGAACACCAAATGCCTTTGGGATTGATGGACCGGTAATATCAGCATCAAGAATTGCAGTCTGATAACCCATTGTCTGCGCTGTTACTGCAAGTGAAGAAGTTACGAAGCTTTTACCAACGCCACCTTTACCACTTACAACACCGATAACCTTTTTAACATCACTCATCGGATTTCCCGGAATGTGTAAATCCTGTTTTTTGCTGTCACAGTTTGATGAACAACTGCTGCAATTTCCACTACATCCGCTCATTTTATAAAACCTCTTTTCAATAAAGATATTATTTTCTTTTTTAGGTCATTCTGAACGAAGTGAAGAATCTCTCCTGAACCCAAATAGATTCTTCGTCGCAATGCTCCTCAGAATGACATCTTATTTCTTATTTTCCTACACAAAACTGTGCAAAAATTTCATTTACAACAAGTTCAGTTGCCTTTTCTCCTGTCAAAACCATAAGATTTTCAATGGCTGAATCAAGACAAACTGTTACTGCATCCATTGTCATTCCAAATTCCAGTGCATTTTCTGCATCATTCAATGCTTCGAGCGCCTTTTTGCAACACTCACATTGACGGTCATTAACGATTGCAGTTGCAGATGTATCAAAATCTGCCGTGCCAAGAGTCTGTTCAATAGCTCTTGTGAGCTCTTCTTTTCCCTTACCTGTTTTTGCTGAGATAAAAACTGTCTGAGAGAAATTTTCTTCAATTTTTCCTTTTAGATGGTTTTCATCTAAATCGGTTTTATTGATAATTCCTATTGCATTTTTACCTTTGCAAAGCTCAATAAGACGATAATCTTCCTCATTTAATTCTCTTGTTGCATCAAAAACAGCAAGGACTAATTCAGCATTTTCAAGTCTTTTAACTGCACGGTCAACACCAATGCTTTCAACAACATCTTCTGTCTGACGAACACCAGCCGTATCGGCAAGACGAAGTGTAATTCCGCCAACATTTACAGTATCTTCAACTATATCCCTTGTTGTACCTGCAATATCAGTAACTATGGACTTTTCTGTACCTGAAATCAGATTCATAAGTGTTGATTTTCCAACATTAGGACGACCAACAATGGCAGTATCCACACCCTCAAGTATTATTTGTCCTTTATCGAAGTCATTTATAAGTTTTTGTAAACTTTCTCGACTTTCTTTTATATGCTCTTTTAAGTTATTATCTGATAAATCTTCAATTTCTTCATAGGGATAATCAACCCAGGCAGACAGAAGTGCCAAATCATAAACCAATTTATCATTGATTTTTTTAATTTCTTTAAATAATCGACCCTCAAGTACACCAAGAGCAATTTTTTCTGCTTGTTCACCCTGTGCAGAAATAATGTTCATAACTGATTCAGCACTTGTAAGGTCCATTTTCCCATTTAAAAATGCTCTTTTTGTAAATTCACCGGGTTCTGCAGGAATTGCACCTGCTGAATACACCGCTTTTAAAACTTTATCCGTTACAAAAAGTCCGCCATGACAGGAAATTTCAACAACATCTTCACCCGTATAGCTTTTTGGAGCTCTGAAAACAAGTGCAACCACATTGTCGATACTTCCCTTTTCATCATTTGCTTTACCGTAAAGAGCAGAATATCCGGAAAGTTCACATAACTTTTTCCCATTGAATGAAGAAAAAATCTTATCTGCTACACATATGGCATTTTCGCCTGAAATTCTGATAACACCAATTCCACCTGGTGCTCTGCCGGTAGAAATTGCAGCAATTGTACTCATTTTTCTTCACCTGCTTTCTGTTTTCTTAACTCTTTAAAAAAAGAGGAAAGAATTTCAGCACATTCTTCGCTTAAAACTCCACCCTCATATAAAGGTTTGTGGGTAAAGTTCATATCAAAAAGCTGTGCTGCCGAAACGACAGCACCATTTTTTTCGTCTTTTGCACCGAAATACACATTTTTTATTCTGGAATTTATAATTGCACCTGCACACATGGGACATGGTTCGAGAGTGACATACATATCACATTTCCACAAACGCCATCCGCCAAGATTATGACAGGCATTATTTATTGCTTCTATCTCTGCGTGATGCAATGCATTTTTCACAACTTCACGTCGATTTCTTCCCTCACCGACAATTTTGCCTTCGCAGACAATGATTGCACCCACAGGGACTTCACCTTCTTCTGCAGATTGTTTTGCAAGAGAAAGTGCATATCTCATAAAATCTTTTTTTCCCATATCAAATCTTAATGTTACTGAATGTAACTATAACTAATACGATTATTGCTATTATTACCGGTTTACTTTTAAGAAATGCTGTTACTTTTTCTTTTGTTGTAAGAATACTATCACTTTTACTGATTTTCGCATTACGTTCCAACTTGTTGTACTTCACAGCACCAAACACACCCGTGGCTGCAAAAATAACAATCATTACAAGAACTGCTATTGTAGATGCAGTATCTCCAAAATTATCACCTGTACTGATAACAATAACTGAATATAAATTATTTATAAAATGCAAAATAATTGACGGCCACAGACTACCTGTCATAACTGCAAGGTAACCCAGTAGTAATCCACCGATAACAGTATATGGAATCTGAACCATATTACCATGCATACAAGCAAATACAACTGCAGACATAACAATCGCAAATCTGTCGCCATATTTTCTGAGTGGTTGCAAAAGTATACCTCTTATTATTATTTCTTCAATAATGGCAGGTACAACCGCAACACTTACAACACCTAAAAGGGTTTCTTTTAATCCAACAAGTTTAATATCATTAATTGATGCTGTAAACTCTATTCCGATTATTGACTGAAAAAAAGCAGAAATATAATTAATGGCAAGAGCACTTATAATCATAACCGGCAAAAATATCATAACGAGATATATTGCCTGTTTTTTATCCTTTGTTTTACCAAATGGTATTTCCACTGCCATTTTTTCTTTTTTCAGTAACATATGAATAAGAGAAAATGGTAAACCAATAGACAAAAAAGTTGTTATTATGTCAAATGCCAACATAGGTACTGTTTCATTGTATACCTTACTTATAGAAGGAAATATCCATGATATGAATACAAGCAGGAAAGCAATACCGTATGAAATTAATACATAACCCAATACGGCAAATCCGCAATATTTACCAATTTTTCTTATTTCATTTTTTTCTTTTTCTTTTTGAATATACCTCAGATATTGTTCACTATACAATCCTGAGCCATACCCATATGGAGACGGTGTCCATCCACCAAACTGACCCATCTGGTTAAAATTATTATTCATTTTTTATCACCTTTAGTCAGTTTTTTGTTTTATAACATATCCACCCACAACTGTTATTGCAGTCTTTCTCTTTTCTTCTAATTTAATATTAGTCTCACCATATAATTCTAACTGCAATTTTTGTGCAACAAGCGGGTAGTCCACAACCCATATCCATGCTGTTGCCCTTGAGTTATATCCATAACGCGCATCAGGAGTAGGCATTGTTATTTCTGTTACAGTAAAGTTTGCCCATCCGTCTGTTACCGCTTTTGCCGCGTAACCAAGAATTGCTTTACGGCTTATATTTGTTCGGATATTTGCGAGAATAACATCGGACACTGCATTAATTTCACTGAGTGTTGCAGTCTTGCACCTTTTAATAAGGGAATTTATAACCTGTCTCTGTCGTGCAACTCGACTGACATCTCCGTCAGCATCCGTATATCTTACACGACTGTATCTGAGAGCGTTTTTGCCATCTAAAAGAACATTTTTTCCATGTGGCATTGTATACTTAAAATGCTTTGCAACATATTCAGGGACATCTACCCTGACTCCACCAAGAACATCAATAACCTGAACAAATGAGTCAAAATCAACCATAACATATCCGTCAATTCGGATTTTATAGTCATTTTCAATTGTTTCAACAAGATATCCTGGGCCGCCATTTGCACAGGCCGCATTTAACTTGGCATATCTGTCAAACTGGTCCATATAAGTATAACTATCTCGCATAAATGAAATGAGCTTGATTGTTTTTTTCAAGGGATTAATTGAAACGAGCATCATAACGTCAGTATTACCCTTTTCCATTACATTTGCTCTGTTAGGGTCTGTTGAGGACGCATCGCTTCCTATAAGAAGAATATTGATAACATCCTTCTTTTTCATTTTTTTACCACCATTTATTGCCCAATTCTTTAAAATTTCTTTTAAATCATTACCGGTAGCATCATCAATTTCCCCAAAATCAAAGTTTTCATCATCCACGAACTCTTGATTTGGGTCTATTGTAGTTCTTTCATTTTTATCAAAACTAATAAGACTGATTTTATGTCCCACAAATCCTGCAACACCAATAATTAAAACAAGAAAAATTATTAAAAATGGAAAGAGTATTATTAATGCTCTTTTCTTTTTTTCTTGTTCATCAGCATTTTCAGTTTCTTCGTTAAGATTTATCTCATCATATTCTCTCATAGGTCATCTTCCCTTCCATACCCTGAGAAATTATTCTTCACTGTTTTCTTCTGTTTCTTCTTCTGATTCTTCCTCATGTGCTGCCAGCGAAATGGTTGCAACCTTTTCACCCTCTTTTGTCTTCATAAGAATAACACCCTTTGATGGACGGTTACATTCTCTGACCTGGTCTGCAGGAAGACGGATAATAACACCGTCAGAAGAAATCATGATAATATCCTGATTTTCCTCTACCATTTCAACTGCACAAACCTCACCATACTGTTCTGTATGATAGTTAGTAAGACCTTTACCGCCACGGTTCTGAACACGATAGTTAGAAACATCACTTCTTCTGCCGTAACCTTTTTCACTGATTGTAAGAACTTTACCTTCGTTTCCGAAAATAACCATTCCCACAACTTCGTCGCCTTCACCGAGTGTAATCGCACGAACACCACGAGCAGTTCTGCCGATTGCTCGTGCATCTTTTTCCTTAAAACAGATGCTCATACCCTTACGTGTTGCAACCATAAGATTCTGTTCACCATCAGTGAGTTTTACCCAACGGAGTTCATCACCCTCGTCGAGGTTAATTGCAATAATACCACTCTTACGGATGTTTTTATATGCATCGAGTTCTGTTCTCTTGATAACACCATTTTTTGTTGCCATACAAAGGAAGTACTTATCCTCACCAAAATCAGGAACACGAAGCATTGCAGTAACTTTTTCGTCAGCAGTAATAGGAAGAATATTAACAATATTCATACCTTTACCGGTTCTGCTTCCTTCAGGAATTTCGTATCCTTTAAGTCTGTACATCTTACCTTCTGATGTGAAGAAAAGAATATAGTCGTGTGAAGAACAGATAAACATACTTTCAGCATAGTCCTCTTCACGACGACTCATGCCCTTGATACCCTTACCACCACGACGCTGCACCTGATAAGTTTCAACAGGCTGACGCTTGATGTAACCCATCTTTGTAAGAGTAAATACGCAGTCTTCTTCAGCAATAAGGTCTTCGATATCAACTTCACCAAGAACATTTGAAATATCTGTTCTTCTGTCATCACTGAATTTCTTACCAATTGCAGAAAGTTCGTCTTTGAGAATTTCTTTTACTTTACTTTCTGAACCAAGAATTTCAAGATATTCTGCAATTTTAACTCTTAATTCGTCGCGTTCAGCAATAATTTTCTGAATTTCAAGTCCTGCCAACTGACCAAGACGGAATGCAACGATTGCAGATGCCTGTGGGTCATCAAAGTCGAATTTTTCCATAATTGCAACCTTTGCTTCTGCCTGGCCACCCTTACAGCCACGGATTGTTGCGATAATTTCATCAACAATATCAATAGCACGTGCAAGACCTTCAAGAATGTGTTCTCTTGCCTGAGCTTTATTAAGGTCATACTGAGTTCTTCTTGTGATAATTTCACACTGGAACTTGATATACTCTTCAATAATCTGTTTAAGTGTAAGAATCTTTGGTTCACCATTAACAAGTGCCAACTGGATAATACCATAAGAAATCTGAAGCTGTGTCATCTGATACAACTGATTAAGTACAACCTGTGGGTTAGCGTCACGCTTAAGGTCGATAACTATTCTCATACCGCCGCCACGTTTTGATGAATAGTCGTTAATATCAGCAAGTCCTTCAATTCTCTTATCTTTATGCAAGTCAGCAATAGACTCAATAAGTCTTGCCTTATTTACCTGATATGGAAGTTCAGTAATAATAATCTGGAAACGTCCGTTTTTCTCGTTTTCAACAATCTCTGCACGACCACGAAGTGTAATCTTGCCACGACCGGTAGCATAAGCAGCACGGATACCTGCTCGTCCCATAATAATACCACTTGTAGGGAAGTCAGGGCCTTTGATATGTTCCATAATATCATCAAGTTCTGCTTCAGGGTTGTCAATTACACAACAGATACCGTCAATCAATTCACCGAGATTATGTGGTGGAATATTTGTAGCCATACCAACAGCAATACCTGTTGAACCATTAGCCAAGAGATTTGGGTATCTTGATGGGAGCACTGTAGGCTCTTTAAGACGGTCATCGTAGTTGGTTGTAAAATCAACTGTATCTTTATCAATATTTGTAAGCATTTCAAGAGCAATTTTGCTCATTCTTGACTCTGTATAACGATATGCAGCAGGTGGGTCACCATCGACTGAACCAAAATTACCATGACCATCAACAAGAACATATCTCATTGAGAAATCCTGAGCAAGACGAACCATTGCATCATAAACAGATGCGTCACCGTGTGGATGATATCTACCAAGAACTGAACCGACTGTATCGGCACATTTACGATGTGGCTTGTCAGGATAAAGTGAATTTTCATACATTGTATAAAGAATTCTTCTGTGAACTGGCTTTAAACCATCACGAACATCCGGAAGAGCACGTGATGTAATAACAGACATTGAGTAGTCAAGGAATGATTTTCTCATTTCCTTGTTAATCTCAACATTTATAATATTCTGTTCTTCAAGTGGAACGTATCCACCAAGATTAGGATTGTTAGCTTTACTCATTTTCTTACCTCTATTTTTTCTAACTCTATAACTTAAATGTCAAGATTTTGTACATACTTTGCATTTTTCTCAATAAATTCTCTACGAGGTTCAACCTTGTCACCCATAAGAATTGAGAATGTTTCATCTGCTTCCATAGCATCTTCAAGTGTTACTCGAAGCATTGTACGAGTTGCAGGGTCCATAGTTGTTTCCCACAACTGTTCAGGGTCCATTTCACCAAGACCCTTATATCTCTGAACATCACAATTTTGTCCCATTTCTTCAAGGAAAGCATCTCGCTGTTCATCAGAGAAAGCATATTCGTGGCGTTTACCTTTACTTACTTTGAAAAGTGGTGGCTGTGCGATATAAATATATCCGCCATCAATCAAATCTCTCATATATCTGAAGAAGAATGTGAGAAGAAGTGTTCTGATATGCTGCCCGTCGACGTCGGCATCGGCCATAATAACAATTTTATGGTAACGAAGTTTTTCGATATTGAATTCTTCACCGATTCCTGTGCCAAGCGCTGTAACAACAGGAGTTAATTTGTCGTTACCGATAACTTTATCAATTCTTGCCTTCTCAACATTGAGCATTTTACCCCAAAGTGGAAGAATTGCCTGAATTCTGTTATCTCTGCCTTCTTTAGCAGAACCACCCGCAGAGTCACCTTCGACGATGAAAATTTCTGTATTTTCAGGATTTTTATCAATACAATCTGCAAGTTTACCGGGAAGTGAGTTGCCTTCAAGTGCTGATTTTCTTCTTGCACTGTCTCTTGCTTTTCTTGCAGCTTCTCGTGCTCGGGATGCATCAAGTGCTTTATTGAAAATTGCCTTTGCAGCCTGTGGATTTTCTTCAAAATATGTCATAAGCTTTTCATACATCATCTTTGACACAATTGTCTGCATTTCTGTATTACCGAGCTTACCTTTTGTCTGTCCCTCAAATTCTGCTTCTGTAAGTTTTACACTGATAACTGCTGTAAGACCTTCACGGACATCATCACCAGAAAGATTTTTGTCGTTGTCTTTTAAAAGTTTGAACTTTCTTCCGTATTCGTTGAATACTCTTGTAAGAGCAGTTTTAAAACCATTTTCGTGAGTACCACCATCAATAGTGCGTACACCATTAGCAAAACTTAAAATAATCTCATTATACCCATCGTTATATGAAATTGAAACTTCTGCACTTCTGTCACCATTTACTGTTGTAAAGTGCATAATATCATCAACAACAGGTGTAAGACCTCGACTTGTATTGATATAATCAACAAAAGATTTGATACCACCTTCATAACAGAAGTTTTCTTCGATTATATTTTCTGGGTCACGCTTGTCTGTAAGAGTAATTGAAAGACCGGCATTCAGGAAAGCCTGTTCACGAAGTCTTCTTTGTAATACTTCATATTCATAAACAGTTGTTTCTGTAAAAATTTCAGGGTCTGCCTTAAACATAATAAATGTTCCTGTTTCGTCAGTATCTCCTACAATTTCAAGGTCACTTGCTATGTTACCACGTTCAAATCTCTGACGATGAATATGACCATTCTGGCTGACTTCAACCTGGAACCACTCTGAAAGAGCATTTACAACTGATGAACCAACACCATGAAGACCACCTGATACTTTATATCCGCTTCCACCGAATTTACCACCGGCATGAAGAACAGTCAAAACAACAGTAACTGCAGGAAGTCCTTGTTGCTCATTGATACCAACAGGAATACCACGTCCGTTATCCCTTACTGTGATAATGTCATCAGGTAAAATTTCCACTTCAATATGTGAACAATAACCTGCCAGTGCTTCGTCAATTGAGTTATCAACTATTTCATAAACCAAGTGATGAAGTCCTTTTGGTCCTGTTGAACCGATATACATACCGGGACGTTTTCTTACTGCTTCAAGTCCTTCAAGAACCTGAATAGCAGAAGCGTCATAGGTCTCGGTTACAACCGTATCCATAACTTCTTCTTCAATTACTTTTTTAATCTGGTCGCTCATTTTTTTCCTCCGTCAAAAATTTGACTTTTTATCTTATTCTTTTAAAAATTGTTGATGTGTTAAGTGGTGATATGTAAATCTTTTTTTCTTCATTTTCAGATGTTACTATAAATGATTTTGGTAATTCCTCAAAAGAAACCGTTATACATTCACCATTTTTTTCTGCTGTATTAATATATTCTCTTGTGGCTTTACTGACAGTTGTATTATCAAGGTCAAATATTCCTAAAATATTTTTTTCTTTTATTAATACTTCTGTTCCAATATTAAAATACATCAGTCTATCGCTTTTCCTTTTTCTATTTTTATTACTTTTCCTGCACAGAGTTTTAATCCCGTTTCTTTTTCACAACAAGTAATAAAAACTTGTTTTCCCGTCATTTTATTAAGAATATAATTTTGTCGTGTACTATCAAGCTCACTCATTACATCATCTAATAAAATAATGGGATATTCATCTTTTAAATTTTTTATAATCTCTGCTTCACCAAGTTTAAGTGCAAGTGATGCACTTCTCTGTTGTCCTTGTGAACCATATTTTCTTGCAGAAATACAATTTATAAGAATTTCAATATCATCTCTGTGTGGACCGCTTGTTGTATTTTTTAAATATAAATCATTCGGTCTGTTTTTTTTCATCTTTTCAAAATATATTCTTGCAATACTTTCCTTTTCTTCACCCTCATAGGGAACATTACTTAAATATTTTATTGAAAGTTCTTCTTTTTCGCCCGAAATTCCTCTATAAATTTCTGTTGCTTCATTTTGAAGTTTCTTTATATATTCAATTCTGTCTTTTATTATCTCTGCACCTGAAAATGCAATTTTTTCATCCCAGATATCAAGAGTATCTAATAATGATGGATTTTCTGCTGCATTTTTTAGTAATGCATTTTTTTGCTTAATAAGATGATTGAAATACATAAGCTTTTTTGCATACATATTGTCAATCTGACTTATTGCTGTATCAATGAATTTTCTTCTGTTTAATGGTCCATCCTTTATAAGTGACAAATGAACAGGTGAAAATACAACACTATAATATTTTCCGATAAGTTCACGAGGCGAAGACAAATTTACTCCATTAAAACTCGCCATTCTTTTCTTTTCAATAAAAACAGAAGCCTTATTTTCCCTTACTTCAGTTT
Organism: Candidatus Fimenecus sp.; assembly: GCA_045579305.1. Lineage (GTDB taxonomy): Bacteria > Bacillota > Clostridia > Oscillospirales > Acutalibacteraceae > Fimenecus. The sequence goes on from JAZNLY010000045.1 coordinate 10,676, forward strand.
CATATTCAATTGAAATTTTAGAATTATCTTCATTAAACTGAACAAGTTCGTTGTCCTTTGAATTTCTGAAACTTTTGCATCCTGTAAAAAGCCAGATAGCTTCCAGAAGATTTGTTTTTCCTTGTCCATTCTGACCATATATTACATTTATTTCATTATCAGGTTCAATTTCCATAAATTCTATATTCCGGAAATTTTCAATCTTTATCTTTTTTATATGCATTAAAAAACCTCATAAATAATCTTGTCAAATTCTACAATATCTCCGGGTTTTATTTTTTTACCTCTTGCAGTGCATATTTCATCATTAACCTTTACTTCACCTTCCTGAATAACTATCTTTGCATGTCCACCTGTCATAACAGCATTACAAAGCTTCAGAAGAGAATCAAGTCTGATAAAATCACTATTTATTTCGATTTTTTTTCTTTCTTTTTTCTTTACATGAGCAGATATTTTTTTCATTTTTTTAGTTCATCCTTACAGGTAATACCATAAATAAGAAATTTCTTTCGTAAATGAGGGAACTATCGTCATCAGGTACAATAATAATAGGAGAAACAGCACCATTAAGACGAAGAGTAATTATATCTGTATCACAAACCTTAAGCGCATCTAACAAATATTTATTATTAAATCCAATCTCAACTCTTTCACCTTGAATATCTGCAAGAATTCTGTCATTTGCAGTACCAAGAGCTGTTGTACTTGAAATTCTTATTGATTCATTATCAAAAATACATCTGATATAACTCTTTATTCTTTCAGTAATAATAAGAGATGTTCTTTCAATACTGCTGATAATTTTTCTTGTATTTACCTGTACTTCTGTTTTTGCTGTTGTTGGAATAGCACTCTTATAGCTTAAAAATTCACCTTCTAAAAGACGTGAAACAATAGTATAAGCACCACATTCAAACATAATATGACGAGATGCAACTATCATAGATACAGTTTCATCACCATCACCTGCAAGTTTCATAATTTCATTAAGTGTTTTCTTTGGAATAATGAAATTCTTTTCTTCTCCGGAATAATCTATTTTTTCATTTCTGATAGCTAATTTATATCCATCAACTGCAACAAGACGGATATTACCAGGTACAACCTCAAACTTTACACCTGTATGTACAATCTTTGCTCCATTGTCAGCAGTAGCAAAAATAGTCTTTTTAATCATATCCTTTATGATTTCTCCTTTAATAACAATAGGAAACCCACCGGAAACTGTTGGAAGCTCAGGATATTCTTCTTCAGAAAAACCTGTAATTGAAAATTCTGAGTCTCCACTCTTTATTTTACAGATAAGTCTTTCATCACATTCAATAGTAACGTGTTCATCAGGAACATTTCTTAAAATGTCACAAAGAATCTTAGCATTTAATATAATGCTTCCTTTCTGTTCAACTCTTCCTAATACAGAAGTAATAATTCCCATTTCAAGGTCATAACCAGTAAGAGTAATACAATCATTTTCTGCTTTTATTAAAATTCCTTCGATTGTTGGAAGATTTGTAGACTTCGATGATGTTGCTCTCTGAACATTCATGCAAGCCTCACTTAAAATTTGTGAAGAACATGTAAATCTCATTTTTTCTTCTCCTTTTTATAAAATAAAGATATAAAAGTATAGTATTAGTAGTAGGGGCTGTCTAAACTGTTGAAAGCTTAGCAGATGGTTTAAAAATAAAGAAAAAACAACAAAATTTTATATATGAAAACTTTACGATTCATTGTTTAATAAAAAGATAAAATTTAACTTGTTCAAATCTTTATTGTTGAAAACTCAAAAACTGTCGAAATCTTAGTCATTAATATTCTTAATTATATCGTTGATAAGATTTTTATATTTTGAATCAGATGCCATTTTTTGTTGTACATTTTTTAATGAACTGTTTACAGTAGAGTGATTTCTTCCAAAAACTTTACCTACTTCTTCCTGAGAAAGATTTGTAATTTCTCTTATTATGTACATGGCAGCCTGTCTTGCACTGTTAATATTAGAATCTCGTTTTTCACTCTTTATTTGTTCGGCAGTAACACCAAAAGTAAATGAAACCTTTTCAATAATATTATCAATAACAACACCAACAGGTTGGCTTGTAATGAGAATGTCTTTTAGAATTTCTTTTGCAATATCAATTGTTGGTGTAACATCATTAAATGAGCAATAAGCGTAAATATTTTTTACTGCAGAACCCATCTGACGAACATTACTTTTAATATTTTCAGCAATAAATTCACTAACACCATTCGGTAATTCAAATCTTAAATAATTTGCTTTATCTTTTATAATTGCAATTCTTGTTTCAAAATCAGGTGGCTGAATATCACAAAGAAGACCACTTTCAAATCTTGTTTTAAGTCTGTCCTCAATTTTTGGAATTGCACTTGGTGGTTTATCAGATGTAAGAACAATTTGTTTACCGGCTTTGATAAAAGCATCAAAAGTATGAAAAATTTCCTCTTCTGTTTGAGCTTTACCGGCAATAAATTGAATATCATCAATAAGTAAAGCATCACATGACCTGTATTTAATATGAAAATCGTAAGTTGTTTTTGTCTGTAAGGCAAAATAAAGGTCATTCATAAGATTTTCACTTGTTGTATAAACAATGTTTGCATCTGGATTTTTGCTTTTGATTTTTTCAATAATAGCATTAAGAAGGTGGGTTTTTCCAAGTCCGGAGTTACCATAAATGAAAAGAGGATTAAAAACTGAACCTGGATTTTCTGCAACTCTTAATGAAGCAGTATAAGCAAATTTATTTGAAGGACCTACAACAAAATTATTAAAAGTAAGCTTTGCATTTTCTACAACAGCGGTTGAAGAATCATTCAGAGCTATATCTTCGTTTTTTTCTTTAGGAATGTTTTCAAATGGAATAAGTTCAATTTCAACATTAAATCCCATAATATTGAAAAATGCTTCTTCAAGTAAATTTTTATACTTAGATAATATTAATTCAATTTTAAATCCCGGAGCAGCAATTATAACACGTTCAGCTTCAAGTTTAATTAATTTTAATGGTTCTATCCACATATTGAAAGCAATATTGTTTGTGTTTTTACGACAATAATCAAGGATAGCATCCCAAAATTCTGAATAAGAATTCATTAATATATTTCCTTTCTGAAAAGAGTAATAAAAATATCAATATACTCTGTTTTAAACAAAAACGGCTTTATTTAGTTGTTTATGTGCTTATAGGTATAGAGACACATTTTCATACATAACACATTTTAACACACTTTTTAGAAGAATTCAATGAAAAATTTAATATTTATATTAATTTATATAATATAATACAGGCGCAAAAAAATAAGAGGAAAAAAATAAAAAAATTAATTTTAGATGAAAATTTGAGAAATAACACAATATGTAGTAAAAAAATAAAGGATAAATAAATTAAAAACAAAATATGTTGAAAAAATAATAAAATTTTTATTAGTTGACAAGTTGACAAAATTCTTATATAATGGCTACTCGCAGATATTATTACAATGTGTGACTAAATTTTATGAAACGGAGGAGTAATAATGAAAAGAACTTATCAGCCAAAAAAACGTCATCGCAAGATGGAACACGGCTTCCGTAAGAGAATGTCTGACAGAAACGGCAGAAAGGTACTTGCTCGTAGAAGAGCTAAGGGCAGAAAGCAGTTGACATATTAATTTGTCAATTGGGATAGAAAATTGAAACAGACAGTAATGATTAAAAGTAACTGTGATTTTCGCAGAATTTACGGCAAAGGAAAATCATTTCAAGCTCCTGCACTGGTTTCTTATGTGATGAAAAACCGTGCGGGTATTTGTCGTATAGGAATAACAACATCAAAAAAGATAGGAAATGCTGTTGAAAGAAACAGGTCAAGACGTGTTATTAAGGCAGCATACAGTATGATAGAAGATAAAATTTGCGGAGATTATGATTTTGTTTTTGTAGCAAGGTCAAAAACAAAATATGTGAAGAGTACACAATTAGCTATACTTATGCAATCACAATTGCAACAGGCAGGAGTTATAAATGAAAAGACTGATGATTAAAACAATCAGATTTTATCAGAGAAAAATATCTCCCTTATTTGGCCCGCGCTGTCGTTATTATCCCACCTGCTCACAATATGCAGTTGAAGCAGTTGAAAGATTTGGAGCGATTAAAGGCTCCATTCTTACTGTATTAAGACTTTTACGGTGTAATCCACTTTTTCCGGGAGGATATGACCCGGTTCCGGAAAAAAAAAAGAAAGACTAAAAAGAGTCCCTTAATTTTTGGAGGACAAAATGGATTCAATCAGAGAATTAATTTCAATCCCTTTTGGTTACCTCATAGGATTTTTCTATGATATCAGTGGTAACTACATTTTATCTTTGTTGCTAATGACAATTTGCGTTAAGCTTATATTACTTCCGTCCTCGATAAAGCAACAAAAAGGCATGACAAAATCGCAGAGAATGCAGCCAAAAATCAAAAGAATAAAAGAAAAATATGCAGGTAATCAGCAGAAAATGAACGAGGCTATGCAGGAGCTTTATTCAAAAGAAGGATTCTCACCTATGGGTGGCGGATGTCTTCCTATGCTTATTCAGCTCCCGATTATGATGGGTGTTTATTTTGTAAACTACAAGGTACTTGATTATGTTCTTCATATTGGAAGTGCGGACCTTGAACTTATAAAAGATGCAGTTCGTGCATTACCTGAAGAAACTATCGGAAAAGTTTCAAATCTTGAATATCAGATTGAATTACTTGCATTACAGCATTTTGATAAACTTGACTTATCAGCTGCAGGAGTTTCTGCAGAAGCAATTAATGCAATGCGTATATTTATTGACAAATTCACAATTTTTGGTGTAAATCTTTCCGAAACACCTGACGTTAAAATGGGAGCTACTCTTTTGTGGCTTGTTCCAATCCTTACAGGTGTTATTTCATTGGCAATGGGTGTTTATTCATATATCAGACAGAAAAAGACAAACCCTGAAATGGCTAAAAATCCATCAATGGGATGTATGTCACTTATGACACCTGCTATGAGTGTATATTTCTCATTCCTTTTCCCAGCAAGTGTTGGTGTATATATCATTATGTCAACAGGTCTTTCATTTATCCAGACTATTGTGTTGAATAAGATTTATTCACCTAAGAAGGTTCTTGCAAAAGATATGGTCGATGAAACAATTAATCGTCGAGCAAGAGAGAAAATACTTAAAAATGTATCAGAAAAGAAAAACGAAGATTAACTGAGGTAAAAATATGATTAAAGAAGCAATCGGAACCGGAACAACGGTTGACGAGGCAAAAGCTGCTGCAATGCTTGAATTAGGCATCAGTGACTTTGATGAATTTACAGTTGAAGTTTTACAGACTCCAACAAAGAAAATCCTTGGTCTTTTCGGTGGAAATCCTGCAAGAGTAAAGGTTTCTGTTAATGTTCCTGACCCAAAACCAGAGAAAAAACAGAATAAACAAAAGAAACCTGAAAAGAAGCAGGAAAAGAAACCTGAAAAGAAGGTTGAAACAAAGAAACAGGAAGTAAAAGAACCTGTTAAAGAAAATAAAGCTGCAGAAGAAAAATCAATGGAAGAAACAAATCTCTATGGTAAAACTGCAGATTATATTAAACAAATTGTTAAATCACTTGGTATAAGTGAGTGTACAATCACAGAAAAATCAAATGATGAAGAAATTTCATTTGAACTTGACTGTGGTGAAGATTACGGTATTATTATCGGAAAACGTGGTGAAACCCTTGATGCTATTCAGTACCTTGCAAGAATGGTAGCAAATAAAGGTAATTCAAGTTATAAGAGAGTTTCAATCAATGTTGGTAATTACAGAGCAAAGAGAGAAGAAACTCTTCGAATCCTTGCGAGAAAGACTGCTATGAAAGCAGTTCGTCAGAGCAGAAATATTTCTCTTGAACCAATGAATCCTTATGAAAGAAGAATTATTCATACAGCAGTTCAGGAAGTTGAAGGTGCAACATCACATTCAATTGGTTCTGACCTTGACAGACGTGTTGTTATTTCGCCGATTGATGGTGCAAAAAATAATGGTGGTCACAGAGAAAGAAATAATCGTAATGGTGGAAGACGTGAGAAAAAAGAAGCATATAAGCCACAAATTTCTCCGGACAGAGCACCAAAGAGTGATATTGACGGTTCAGCGCTTTATGGTAAAATTGAAGTGCGTTCAGTAAATACAGAAGAATAAAGAAATAAACGGCGGTGGTAGGAATACTGACTGCCGTTTTAATTTTCAGGGATAGATATTATGGAATATTTTGCAAAGGAATATGATATAGCGGTCATAGGAGCAGGTCATGCAGGTATTGAGGCTGCGTTGGCATCTGCACGACTTGGTGCATCAACAGTTATATTTACTATAAATATGGACTGGGTTGGCAATTTACCTTGTAATCCATCTATCGGTGGCACATCAAAGGGACATCTTGTCCGGGAAATTGATGCTCTCGGTGGTGAAATGGGTAAAGCGGCTGATAAAAATTCAATTCAGACAAGAATGTTGAATCGGGGAAAAGGTCCTGCGGTTCATTCTTTGCGTGCCCAGATTGACAGACGAGATTATTCCAAATATATGAAACATACCTTGGAATTACAGGAAAACCTTGATATGAAACAGGCGGAAATCATTGATTTGTATAAAGATGGCGAATTATTCTGCCTTAAAACTCAACTTGAAGCAATTTATAAAGCAAAGGCAGTTATTATTGCGACAGGTACATTTTTAGGTGGAAGAATTTATATTGGTGATGTTTCTTACGAAAGCGGACCTGATGGTATGTTTGCTGCAACACGACTTTCAGAAGCACTTTATAAAATGAATATTCCTTTAAGAAGATTTAAAACCGGTACTCCATCACGAGTTAATAGACGCAGTGTTGATTTTAGTGAATTAGAAATACAAGAAGGCGATGAGCAGATTGTTCCATTTTCATACGAAACAGTTGATTTGCCTGAAAATAAAGAAGTTTGTCACATTACATATACAAACGAAGAAACAAAGAGAATCATTCTTGAAAACATTCACCGCTCGCCTCTTTATTCAGGAAAAATCGAAGGTGTAGGACCAAGATACTGTCCAAGTATTGAGGATAAGATTGTTCGCTTTGAAGAAAAAGAAAGACATCAATTGTTTATTGAACCTTGTGGTCTTGATACAGAAGAACTTTATCTCCAAGGAATGTCATCATCACTTCCTGAAGATGTCCAATTGAAATTCTTAAAGAGTATCAAAGGGCTTGAGAAAGTTGAGGTTATGCGAACAGCATATGCTATTGAATATGACTGTGTTGACCCATTGGCACTCAAAGCATCTCTTGAATTCAATGATATTCCTTATCTTTTTGGTGCAGGTCAGTTTAATGGTTCATCAGGATATGAAGAAGCTGCGGCACAAGGACTTATTGCAGGTGTCAATGCAGTCCGTAAAATTCAGGGTAAGGAGCCATTTATTCTTGACAGAGCAAGCTCATATATCGGTACGCTTATTGATGACCTTGTTACAAAAGGATGTTCTGATCCGTACAGAATGATGACTTCACGAAGCGAATACCGACTTTTACTTCGTCAGGATAATGCTGATATAAGACTTACTGATTATGGCTATGAAATCGGACTTATATCGGAAGAAAGATACGAGAAGTTTAAAAATAAACTTGAACTCATAAGACAAGAAAGAGAAAGAGTAGAAGCTGTTACAATTGCTCCGTCGACAGAAATTAACGAAGTTCTTGTTTCACGTGAAACAGCACCTATGAAAACAGGAATAAGACTTGCTGAGCTTATCAAACGACCACAGCTTGATTATAATTGTCTTACACCATTCGACAAAACACGACCGGAATTGCCTGCAGATGTTTTTGAACAAGTTGAAATTGACCTTAAATATGAGGGGTATATCAAACGTCAGCAAGCAAAGGTTGATGAGATGAGAAGACTTGAGGTCAAGAAAATTCCAGCAGATATTGATTATGATGATGTTTATTCTCTTCGTCTTGAAGCAAGAGAAAAGCTTAAAAAGGTTAAACCTGAAAGTGTTGGGCAAGCATCACGAATAAGTGGTGTTTCCCCTTCTGATATATCCGTTTTGCTTATTCATTTAAGTAAATACGAAAAGAAATAAAGGAAAAAGAATATGTTAAATAAAGAGTTGCTTTTTAAGACAATAGAAAAATTTGAAATCGGTTTTGATGATGAGACATTCTCACGTCTTGATATATTTGCAGAAATGCTTATAGAAACAAATAAGAGTTTTAATCTTACTGCAATAAAAGAGCCTGACGATGTTACTGTTAAGCACTTTGCAGATTGTCTTTCAATTTTCAAATATGTGGATATTCCTGAGAATGCTAAAATTATCGATGTAGGCACAGGTGCAGGTTTCCCGGGACTTGTATTAAAACTTGCGAGACCTGATATTCAGATGACGTTCCTTGACAGTACAAAAAAAAGACTTGGATTTATTGAAAATGTGTTGAATGAATGTGGTGTTCAGGGTGAAATTGTTCATATGAGAGCAGAAGAAGCGGCACAGCTTTCAAAATATAGAGAAAAATATGATTTTGCAACTGCTCGTGCTGTTGCTGCGCTTCCTGTACTTTCTGAGTATTGTGTTCCTTTTGTTAAGGTTGGCGGAAGTTTTATTTCAATGAAGTCTGCTGACAGTAATGAAGAATTAAACGAGTCCAAAAAGGCAATTGGTATTTTCGGTGGAAAAATTGAAGCAGATATTATGTTTGATTTAGTCGAAAATATGCCCCGAAGAATTGTGTGCATTAAAAAGAATTCGCAAACTCCGACAAAATACCCACGACCATCTGCACAGATTGCTAAAAAGCCATTAAAATAAAGACGAAAACCCTTGATAATACGTCGATTTGCGACGAACGGATTTTCTTTACAAATTAACCTCTGTGGTGCTATGATTTAGACAAGGACAAGCACTGCGGAGGTTTTTATATGAAGAAATTTAATTACGATAAGGTCAAGACAGAAAACAAAATAATTCTTATTCCGCAGGGAGAAATTCTTCCAAATCCTAACCAGCCCAGAAGAAGATTTGACTATGATGAGCTTGAGGGACTTGCCCAGAGTATCCGAGAAAACGGTATACTGCAACCTTTATTAGTAAGAACTCTTGAAAATGGACAATATGAGTTGATTGCCGGAGAACGAAGATTACGTGCTGCAAGACTCGTAGGATTAAGTAAAGTACCATGTATTGTTAATAATATTTCAGATTCGGATTCTGCTGTGTTTGCAATAATTGAAAACCTTCAGAGACAGAATCTTGATTATTTTGAAGAAGCCGAAGCAATGGCACTTCTGATAAGTGATTACAGAATGAGCCAGGAGGAACTTTGCAAAAAATTAGGAAAAGCGCAGTCGACTCTTTCAAACAAGTTAAGACTTTTAAGACTAAGTGACGATATGAGATATAAAATCTCAAGAGCAGGACTTTCAGAGCGACATGCGAGAGCGCTATTGTCTTTAAATGATGAAGTTCAGAGAGCAAGAGCCTTGTCAATTATAATAGACCGACATCTTACGGTCAGCGAAAGTGAATCGCTGATAGAACAGATGCTCAGGAAAAACGAACCACCAAAAAGACAAATACTTAAAGGCTTTAAAGATATACGAATATTTATAAATACTCTTAATAATGCAGTTGATACAATTCGTAGAGCCGGTATAGATGCAGATTCTGTGAAAACAGAAACTGACGAATATGTTGAATATATTGTACGTATTCCTAAAATTGAAGACCGACAAGTTGTAAATAGTCGATAGTTATTTTGGTAAAACCACTTATATCCCCCGATATAAAGTGTTTTTATAACGTGGCGAAAGCCACTCCATATCCTTCTCTTTCACACCCCACATCCACAGCGAAAGGCTCCTCGCAAGAGGAGTCTTTTGCTGTTTGGATATAATTTTTTGTTTCACGTGAAACATTTTTATATGTAAATGTTTCTTTTTTATAAAAAATGTTGAATTTCACTTTAATTTTTTAAATTAATGTGGTATACTTATGTAAAATCGTGTAAAAGGCAGATAAAAAAAGCTTTTTTACTGTTTTGGAGTGGAATTTTTGGCAAAAGTTGTTTCAATAATTAACCAAAAAGGCGGTGTGGGTAAAACTACAACTGCCGTTAGCCTTGCTGCTGCAGTTGGCGCAAAAGGTCATAAGGTATTACTTTCAGATATTGACCCACAGGGTAATTCCACCAGTGGATTTGGCATCAATAAGAGAAAAATTGTTAATTCATCTTATGATGTTCTCGTTAAAGATATAAATGCCAACAATGCAGTGGTAAAGACACAATTTAAAAATGTTGATATTATGCCTGCAGATTTAAATCTTGCAGGTGCGGAAGTTGAACTTATTGAAATTGAAAAGCGTGAAAGTCGTTTAAAAATGGCAGTAGCTCAGCTTTATGATAATTATGATTATATTTTCTTTGATTGTCCTCCTTCTTTGGGACTAATCACAATTAATGCTCTTACTGCATCGGACACATTTCTTGTGCCGGTACAATGCGAGTTTTATGCGCTTGAGGGTCTGGCACAGCTTATGGCAACCGTGCGTCAGGTGAAAAGATTATATAATCCACATATTGAACTTGAAGGCGTTTTACAGACTATGTATGACGGAAGACTTAATCTTACACAGCAAGTTGTTACAGAGATTAAAAAATTCTTCCCTAATAAAGTTTATAAGACCACAATCCCAAGAAATGTCAGACTTTCAGAGGCTCCTTCATTTGGTGAGCCTATTATGTATTATGATAAGAATTCCAAGGGTGCAATTGCTTATGATGAGTTTGCCAATGAATTTTTATCACAGCAAAAACGATGAGGTGTGAAAATGGCTAAAAAAGGTGGATTAGGCAGAGGGATGGACTCGCTTTTCCTTGATAATTCAGCAGAAAATGAAAAATCTGCTACTACATTAAATATCAATGAAATTGAGCCTAACAGAAATCAGCCAAGAAAAGTTTTCAGTGAAAAAGGTTTAGAAGAACTTGCAAAAAGTATAGAACAAAATGGAATTATTCAACCGATTCTTGTGCGTCCTATGACTGATGGTAGTTATCAGCTTATTGCAGGTGAAAGACGTTGGCGTGCAGCACGTATGGCAGGACTTAATGAGGTACCTGTTACAATAAGAGAGATGACGGATGAAGAAGCAAGTGTGTTTGCTCTTATTGAAAATCTTCAGCGTGAGGATTTGAATCCTGTTGAAGAAGCAGAAGGACTTAAATCCCTCATTGAATCTTATGGTTTTACTCAGGAAGAGGCTGCTGATAAGGTTGGTAAATCAAGAACAGCAGTAACAAATACCTTGAGATTGCTGAAACTCCCCTCACCTGTACTTAGCTTGTTGAGTAATGGTAAGATTTCTGCAGGCCATGCGCGTGCATTATTAGGACTTGACGAAGAAAAAGAAATGCTGAGAATTGCTGAAACTACAGTTGCTCAGGATTTGTCAGTACGTCAGGTTGAAAAGATGGTTAAATACGCTAACCAAGGAGAAAAACCAAAACCAAAGAAACGTGATAAGAAAAGAGATAAGTATTACGACGAAGTAGAGATTGCTCTTACAAATATACTTGGCAGAAAAGTTAAGGTTTATTTGTCGCCATCAGGAAGCAAAGGAACTATTGAATTTGAGTTTTTTGGCAAAGAAGACTTAACAAAACTTGCAAAAGAATTTGATAAATAAGGTGGAATAAAAATGTTAGATATAAAGTTTTTAAGAACTAACCCAGATGTGGTTAAGGAAAACATAAAGAAAAAGTTCCAGGATGATAAACTTCCTTTAGTTGACAAAGTAATCGAACTTGATGCAGAATACAGAGCTGCAAAAGGCAGAGCTGACGAGCTTCGTGGTCTCCGTAATTCAGTGAGTAAGGAAATCGGCGGACTTATGGCGCAAGGCAAACGTGAAGAGGCAGAATTAGTTAAGCAGAAAGTCAAGGATATGGCTGATGAACTTGCTTCACTTCAGGCTAAGGAAGGAGAGTTAGAGGCAGAAATCAGAAAGATTATGCTTATAATTCCTAACATTATTGACGACAGTGTTCCGATTGGTAAAGATGATAGTGAAAATGTTGAAATTCAGCGTTATGGTGAGCCTGTAACACCAGATTTTGAAGTTCCATATCACGTAGATATTATGGAAAATCTTAATGGTATCGACCTTGATTCTGCGAGAAAGACAAGTGGTAATGGTTTCTACTATCTCTGTGGTGATATTGCAAGACTCCATTCAGCAATCCTTTCTTACGCAAGAGACTTTATGATTGACAGAGGCTTTACATATTATATTCCACCATTTATGATTCGTAGTGATGTTGTAACAGGCGTTATGAGTTTTGCAGAAATGGAAAATATGATGTATAAGATTGAAGGTGAAGACCTTTATCTTATCGGTACAAGCGAACATTCAATGATTGGTAAATTTATTGACACATTCACTCCCGAAAACGAACTTCCAAAAACACTTACAAGCTATTCCCCTTGCTTCCGTAAGGAAGTAGGTGCTCATGGCATTGAAGAACGTGGCGTTTACAGAATTCATCAGTTTGAGAAACAAGAAATGATAGTTGTCTGTAAGCCGGAAGACAGTATGAAGTGGTACGACGTACTCTGGCAGAATTCGGTTGATTTCTTCCGTTCACTTGATATTCCTGTAAGAACACTTGAATGTTGTTCAGGTGACCTTGCGGACCTTAAAGTTAAGAGTTGTGACGTTGAGGCATGGAGCCCACGTCAGCAGAAATACTTTGAGGTTGGCTCATGCTCAAACCTTGGTGATGCTCAGGCAAGAAGACTTGGTATCAGAGTTAAGGGTAAGGATGGCAACTACTTTGCACACACACTTAATAATACAGTTGTTGCTCCGCCAAGAATGTTGATTGCTTTCCTTGAAAACAATCTTAATGAAGATGGCAGCATCAATATTCCAAAGCCATTACAGATGTATATGGGTGGAAAAACAAAAATTGAAAAATAATATATTTTCTTAAAGAAGGTTATACAGATGAAGAGAAGGATAATCAGAACAATCAGTGTTTTATTAGCCATTGTACTCTTAACCAGCTCTTTTGCAGGATGCCAGAAAGAAGATGTTTATGAAAAGGTAGAAGATGTCACTGTTACAGAGTCCGGACAGGTATTGGAAGAAGAATATAAGATACCTGAAGGGATGAATCCTCTGTCAGGAATGGCTGATTTACCCGAAGAAGCTTATGGCTCACGACCGATAGCATTTATGGTTGATACTACTTCTAAATCATTGCCACAATGGGGTGTTACAACACCTGACCTTATTATAGAAGGCGCAATAGAAGGAAACGCAACCAGAATGATGTGGGTTTATGCTGATGCAGGGAAAATACCGGATAAGCTGGGACCAATAAGAAGTGCACGTCACGATTTTGTTGAAATTGCTGCCGGTATGAATGCGATTCTTGTCCATGCAGGTGAAGGTGAAGATGCAAAAATAGACCTTACTTATACATATCAGACGATGGAGAATCTTGACGTTGATAATATTGACGGTGCTGAGTTGTTCGGACAGTATTTCCAAAAAGATACAACGAGAAAAGTAGCTGATGAATACAAAGCATATACAACAAAAGGTTATATTAATTCGGCAATTGAAAAATTTGAATATACAACAAAACAAACTGCTTCGGTATGGACCCCATATAATATTGTTCTTGGAGAGCAGTCAATACTCTGGGGTGATAAATCAGTCACACGTCCGGGTAATGAGTTGTTAGTAACATTCTCAAGAAGCCATATATATGTATTCAAATACGACGAAACAGACCAAAGATATTATACTTACCTGAATGACGTGATTGTAAAAGATGGTAATAACGAAGCGGAGTTGGCTTTTGAGAATATCATAGTGCTTTATTCATATGTATCAGACCTTGAATTAACAGCAAGCCAAAAGGACTGGAACCTTGAAGAAACAAGTGGCTCAGGCTTTTATGTTTCAAATGGGATAGCACAAAAGGTTTATTGGTCAAAGGGTGGAAAGAATGCGCCTCTTCAGATAAGAAATGTTGAGGGTAGAAAAATACAGCTTAACCCCGGAAGGACCTGGATGGGAATAGTTCCAAGGTCAAGTGCCAATAAGGTTCAGGTAGTCAGATAAATACAGTATGTACTCCCCTGTTTTAAGGGATAACATAAAAAATGGAGGAAAAAAATATGAACAAAAAAATTATAGCATTAGCTCTCGCAATAGTATTTATTGTAACAGCGTTTACTGCATGTAAACAAAAAATCGAAACAATGAAAATCGGTGGCGGCGAATATCCTGTTTACAAAGATGATAAGGGCGAATTAGTTGTCAATGAAAAGAACGAAATGGCTATTCTCGTAACAGACCGTCAGAATAAGGAAGTAATTACTTATGAAAACGGTGAACCACAGACATATTGGTTACCAATGAATATGGAGACAATCGGTGATGGTTTTATTCAGGGTAAAAACTACAAATTGAATATTCCAAGTGGTTGGGAAGGCAACGAAAACGGACGAGTTGAAAAGAAGAGAACAGACGGAAAATGTTATATCAAATTTGCTTACCTTGCAAAGGTTAAGTCAGGAGAAACTCTTGACACAATCCTTAAGACACAGGATGAAACAAACGAAATTCTTGCAAAAGCATTAAAAGACGAAGCAAAGATGAATCAGTTGATACAGCAAAATCCTGATAAGGCAGAAGAATTCAAAGCAATTATAGGTAGTGAATGTACAATCGATAAGAGTACAGCAACAATTTCAAAGGATAATATTCCATGTGCAGTAAGAGTTACAAAAGTAGTTAATCCATCAGGTAAAATCCTTCAATATGCTGAAGATTACTACTTTATTTCAGACGGAAAGCTTTATTCAGTAAGATATGCTTGTGATGGTGGCGAAGGATATGACAGTTCATTCAATTTCGGTCAGTATCTTAAAGATGGTTTCACGTTCAAGGCAGAGAAAGCAGAAAAACCTGAAACTACTACAAAAACAGAAGCAACAACAAAATAAAATCAAAAAGAGACATCGATAAGATGTCTCTTTTTTAGCGTCAGTCTGAGCGAAGTGAGGAATCTCATTTAAAGCCAATAATAAAATCAACAGAGATTCTTTGTCACTTCGTTACTCATAATGTACATTAAAAAACACAGAAAATTAGGTGCATAAAGATGTGAAATCTACAATTTGACCTTGTAAAATTCTATACCACAATATATAGTGGCGCAGACAAGAAAATCAACAAAAAGCAAAAAAGTGTATAGTAAAACGCTCAAAAACAACAAAAGAGAAGAATTTATATACATAATGTTGATAATTGTGGAGAAAAAATAAGGTTTTTGTCAGGTTTTCGAATCCCCTTTTGACCATTTGCACAAAAGGATTATAATTTTTTATAAAAAAGTACAAAAATATGAAAAATTTGTGAATTAGGTATTGAAATTTATTATGATTATTTGTATAATTGTTATAACCATAGGAATGGTGTAATGGGTGAAGTGCCTAATTTTTTAAGAAGTGGCAAACTCTCTCCCATTAGTGATGCACATCCTAAGGTAATACTCGGGTGTGTATCATCAGTCTTCCGCCGTGGCTTTTCTCAATTGATAAGCGGAAGCGGTGTGAAGGCAGTCCGGGTAACATAGAGCACTTTTGTCGAGCTCTGCACGTATAACTATCAGGATTATACGGCTGGGTCAGAGAGTAAGAAACTGATGCTCTCGTATCGCCTCTCCCGTGGCGATGTAAAATTAATTATGGGGAACTATTTCACGTTGCATATATAATATGTATGCAAAAAATAATAGGAGGAAAACTTTATGAACAAAATGAAAAAACTCTTGAGCGTTGTTCTTGCAGTTGTTCTTGCTCTTTCTGCTTTCTCAGTAATGGGTTCAGCAGCTAAGACAGCTTATCAGACAGTTGATAATTTGAAAGCTCTTGATGCTTACTCACCATATGGTCAGGTAACAAGACTTTCACTTGAAGAAAGAACATCAATCATTCTCGACGCTCTCGATAACTTGCTTCCAACAGCAAATATCAATATGGGTGAAGTTTTCAACGTTCTTGGTCTTTCAGTTACTATCGACCTTACAAGCGTTGACAGACTCTGCTACTCATTTGATACAATCTATGATACTTTTAACGCTACTTTGTTCTCAATTGCTAAAGGTATCGTTAATCTTGGTATTATTGAAGACGCTAAAGTTAACACATGGAAAACTGGCATGCAGCGTAACAACGA
This sequence comes from Candidatus Fimenecus sp., assembly GCA_045579305.1. Taxonomy (GTDB): domain Bacteria; phylum Bacillota; class Clostridia; order Oscillospirales; family Acutalibacteraceae; genus Fimenecus. The sequence goes on from JAZNLY010000045.1 coordinate 26,997, forward strand.
GAACCAGACACAGTTCGAAATCATTTCTGAGTTGCTTGAGTTCTTGAGCAACAATACTGGTCTTGTTAACAGTGTGTTTACAAACGGTCTTGACCTTGGTATCGTTAGCCTTGGTGATGTGTCAAAAATCGAAGACATCATTTTAAACCTTCCTGGTTTTGTTAAGGGTCTCGTTTACCCAAAGATTGAAAGATGGGACGATACTCTTGCAGTTATCAAGGAACTTGATGATAGTATTGCAGGTACAAGTGCAGACTACACTTCAGTTGAAGCAGTTGCAAACTGGAGAGTTAAGGAACTCTTCAACGACAACATGTCAATCACAACTGTTAAGTATGACGTTAACGGTAACATGACATCAGAACACACAGGTATGCCTATCATGACAACAGCTCCTGCAACTGGTGTTATTACAGATGGTAATGCTCCAAGATGTTACTACTATGTAAACGGCACAACACCTGGTTCTGTTATGACAGTTTACCACCTTGTTGATGCTAAAGAAGCTAAAGACCTTGCTAAGACTCCAGACAAAGTTAATGGTAGTCCAGCAGCTTATACATACTTCAAAGAAGCTCAGACATATGTTATGACTCAGGAAGTTCCTGGTAGCGAAACATACGTATGGCAGGCAACTGACGAATGGGGCAACAAGTGGTCAATGAAGTGGTACAATGATGACTCAAATTGGCTTGATGGTCTTTCAGGTGATGATATTGACCTCAGAGACATGAGCCTTGCAGAACTTCTTTACACATTCATCCCACCTGTATTTGAAGCTATGGCTCCAACAGTTCTCAACGGTTCAGTTAAGAAGATTCTTGCTGAATTCCTTGGCGCTAAGTTCACATATGTTGGTCAGGGTGGTCCTGAAGCTGACGATGCAGTTCTTGCTCTTGGCAACAACGAATTCTTCACAAGAGAACAGGAAGACTATCTCTGGGAGTGGTCAGATTACGCAATCATCGATGGTACTCACTACTATCGTTTTGAGAACCAGATTTTCGTTGGTGACCTTTCACAGAAGAATAACTACTTCGACATCATCAATTGGGATTACGAAATCGGTGCAGACTTCATTAATGAATTCGTTCCTGCAAATGGCGGTTCAACAAGCGATACTCTCCTTATGAACCTCAACGACTTCATCATTAAGGTAGCTAACACAGCTCTTAAAGATTCAGCTGCAACAGTTGACGCAATCTCAGGTTTCGAAAAACAGTGGACAAAACCAGCTCTTACAGCTGGCGGCAACGACAAACTTGTTGCTAACCTTAAAGCTATTGCACAGGCAGTTATCGGTCTTGCTCCTCAGCATGTATTCGGTTCTGACTATGCAACAAACGAAAGATGTTATGTAGAGCTTATGCTCTCAGACGACAACGATACAGTTCTTACAGGTATCGCTGCTCACATCGTTAATATGGTTATGCCTTCAATGTCACTTCCAGGCAAATCAGACCTCTTAGCATCTAATGCTAAAGTTGGTGCTATCCTTGCAGCAGTTATTCGTGAATTCGCTGCATACCTTGCACCAGAATACAACTTTGACGCACTTATCTACACAGACTTCGGTACAACAACAGCTGACCCTGTTAAGTCATTCGTAGCAGGTAAAGACAGTGGTTACTGGCTTGATGTTTGTCTTACAATGGGTATCAACGTTGGTTTCGAATATCTTCGTGCATTTGCTGATATGGGTGAAGGCACACCTGAGTGGAATTCATTCGTAGCATATTCAGGTTATGGTGTAGATGGTAAGACATACGCAGCAGACACAACTCAGGAAGCTCTTAACGCTGAATGGGAAGGCATGCTCGACTATATCATTGACTGGGCTCTTGAAAAAGATTATGAATGGTGCTGGGCAATGGAAAACCTTGTAGATGTTGACGGTGATATCGACCTTGCAACAGCTCAGGATCCATGGAAGAAGCTTGACTCAGTTCTTAACGCTCTTCTTCCAGTTGACGAAATTCTCAACGTAAAAGCAACTAATTGCGAAACAGAGCTTGAACAGCTCCTTCGTTATGACCTTATCCTTGCTATCGTTGACCTTCGTTGGAATGACCTTGCAAATATCCTTATCGTTCCTGATGGTTTCGTAAGAAATGAAAACATTCTTGACCAGCTTGCAACAAAGCTCAAGGGCATCGTTAACTACCTCTTTAAGAAGGTTGGTAACTCAGCTAACAACTTCGAACTTATCCCATCAGTAATCACTGACTTCGATTCACTTGCAAATCAGGCTAACCTCAAAACAATGGTTGTAAGTCTTGTTGGTGCGCTTTACAATGCTGGTGTAACAGACGGCGGTTGTAGAACTCTCTTCCCATTCCTTAACTTCCTTCTTGGTTGGAAGACAGATCCACAGGTAATTAAAGACCCTGTTATTACTACATCATTCCGTGATGGTAATGACTATGCTTACATGTGGAAAGACGGCGGCTTCGGTGCAGGTTCAAACATCGGCGACGGTGCAACAGTTATTAAGATTCTTAATAACTCATCAGGTATGCTTGAAACTCACAGAGGTTCTACTGTAACAGACCACGCATACGATATTCAGATTAAGAAAGTTGAATCTGACGCATCTGCAAATACACTTACATTCGATTACGGTGACGGTCTCATTTCTCCATATGAAACACTCAACATTGCTGTTGGTGGTACATATCAGCAAGATGAAGCTGTTACAGTAACAATCACTTATGACTTTGTTGGTAAAGATGGTCAGCCAATCGGCGGTACACAGAATACATCAGTTTCATTCTTCATCTCTAACTTGTATGAAGACGCTAATATTGATGGTCGTAAATCTGGCGACGATGACGAAGACTACACAGGTATCAACCAGTATAAGAGATATCAGTTCACAGAGGATATTTACTCAACATACTTAGGTACAAACGCTGAAATCTACTGGAAGAGTGCAACAGTTGACCTTTCACCACCAGATAGTAAGGATTTCGAGTACTTCTGTCCAATCGGTGATGCACCAGGTTGTGATGGTCAGAGTAAAGTAAACTGGAGTGCTGGTACACAGATTACAGGTCAGGCTGCTAACTATTTCGAATACGATCCAGTAGATGACTGGCCAGCAGAAATTAAGAACGGTGGAACAGTTACTAACAACCTTTACAGAGCTAAGTCTGGCGTAACAGCTGACACAGAATTCCCATACGGTAACTATGACGGTGGTGGACTTGCTGTTAAGTACGGTTCAGGTGAAAAGCACTATGAAATCGACTTCATCTACTACAATGACTTTAATGTTGATGTAGTTTATGCTGACAACAAAGACAATGGTTACAACGCTAACCAGGGTGTTGATGCTGCAACATATAATGAATATAACGCAGCATGGAAAGACATTGTTAAGTATGCAACATACCCAATGATGACTTCATTTAACGGCAACACAGCAACTGACTACGTTACAACAATTCAGCCATACATCGAAGATGCTATCGAAAGATTCGAAGCAGCTAAGGAAGCTTATGAAGAAGCTCTTGCTGAAGCTCAGTCTACAGGCGCAGCAGAGTCAGACCTTCCACCATACGTTGTTGCTCTTCAGGAAGCAATTGATGATGACTTCATCAATGGTAAGGAAATCAACTTCCAGGATTACAACTTCTATGAATACTTCAACTACAACGATGAAAAGGTCAAGGGTGAAGAACTTTATCGTACATACCTTGCTCCTGAAGTAATGGATACATATTATATCCTTAACTCAGGCATCCGTGAAGCTGAACTCAACAATGTTATCGCAGCAGAATCAAATTCAATCATCGCAGCTGGTATCACAGCTTCAAGATTGATGAACGATCCTGCAGCAGTTGCAGAGTCACAGAGACTTCATGACGAATGGAAACAGCCAGTTACAACAAAACTTATTGTTGACGATATGGCATCTCGTATCACTTACTACAAGCAGTTCCTTGCACCAAACGCAGAACCTGACGTAAATGGCGAACCAGCACATATGTATTTCCTTAACCAGGAAATCGCTCACGTTGAGGCTCAGGGTCTTGTTGCAGCTAATTACACAGCAGCTTCATGGGCAAAATATGCAGAATGCCTTGAAATTGCTAAAGCAGTAGCAGCTGGTAATGATGAATGGGGTTATTCAAACTATAACTCAGACATCTACTCAGTTAAGTACAACCTTATGGTTGCTTACAAGAACCTTCTTGCTAAGAGCTCTTCACTTATCGAAGCAGGCGGCACAGGTACTCTTAATGCTAACATCGCTATCGCAGAAGAAATCTTCGCTTCTCTTGAAGCAGGCGACGGTGTATGGGCACTTGCAGCAGATTATGAAGGTGAAGCAAATGCAGCTTATGCACAGCTTATCTCAGCTCTTGGTTACTACTATGTAGGTGAAGACGGCAACACATGGAACCTCTATGAGGATTCAGCATATGAATACCGTGATAACGACCGTCCAAACAACCAGAACAACCAGGCTAAGGTTGACGCTTCTAACGCAGCTCTCGAAGCAGCTATCGCTAACTTCGAAACAGCAGTAGTTGCTGGCGACCCAGAACTCATTCTCACTGAAACAGGTGCAGAAATGGGCGCATTTATCGATACAGATATCTGTGTAAGCTCAGGTGATTTCGCTGGTGCTATCTACGGTGTAGATACAATCAACGACGAAGCTCTTGAAGATTACTTCACAACAGAATTTGGTTCAGTAGAATTTGTTGCAAACGAAAACGATGTAATGTCAACAGGCGCTACAGCAAACCTTCTCAATGATGACGGTGATGTAATTGCAACATACGTATTCATCTACTTCGGCGATGTTAACGGTGATGGAGCTGTTGATATGTCTGACGTTGGTGATATTGATGCTCACGACCAGTGGCTTGTAAACTTCGAAGACGATTCACCATACCTTTATGCTGGTGATGTTAACTTTGACGGTGTAGTTGATATGTCTGACGCAGGTGAC
>JAZNLY010000046.1:0-3743 GCA_045579305.1 Candidatus Fimenecus sp.
GTTGTCCGTGACGTGGAAAGAGTAGTTTTAATGGATGATAAATATTATCACTTTATGAGAGCAAGAAGTGATAGTGAAACAGCGAAATATCGCAGTGATATGTATGCAAAAAGAGAAGAAGAACATGGCTGGATGCTCAGTTTATATAAGCATTGGAATGTTCAGAGTGACGAAAGTCAGGAAATGATTTACCGTCGTTATATTGAACGAGTGGTAGGTTGTATTGAAAATGTAACCAATTCTGCCTGTACTCTCTCATTTAAAGAGAAAATGCAGGAGATTAAAAATATAATCACAAGTGAAAATGTGAGAAAAGCATTGAAAATTGCAAAGCCGAATTCACTTGTGATGAAGCTTATGCTCATTCCGATTAAACTTAAATTCGCATTCCTAACTTACCTTGAGGGAGCATTCATCTCAAAGGTTAAATCGGGAAATGTGAAATTATTTGCCAAGTTAAAAGCCAACAGATAAGAGGAACTGAAAATGTCTTTAAAGGATAAAAAACTTTTTTTACTTGATATGGACGGAACAATTTATGAGGGTGCTCGTCTTTTCGAATGTGTCAACGAATTTTTAGCATATATCGACAGCATCGGCGGACAGTATGTGTTCATCACAAACAACTCATCTCGTTCAGTCAAGGACTATGTTATTAAACTTTCAAATATGGGAATAAAGGTGACTGAGGATAATTTCTTTACTTCTTCTCAGGCAACTGCACTTTATCTCAACAAGCATTTCCCAAATAAAAAGATTTACTGTATGGGAACTGCTTCAATGATTGCTGAAATGGAAAAATACGGTGTCAATATCACAACCGAGGCAGATGAGGATACTGACTGTATCTGTGTTGGTTATGATACTGAACTTACATATAAAAAGCTTTGGGATGTGTCCTATCTCTTACAGACTAAAAAGGATATTCCGTATATCGCAACAAATCCTGACAGAGGTTGTCCTACTGAATTTGGTCTTGTGCCTGACTGTTTCGCAATGTGTGAGGCAATTAATTATGCAACAAACCGCAGACCACTTTATATAGGAAAACCTGACGGATTTATGATTGATTTCTCCGTTGAACGCTCACCATTTACAAAGGATGAAACGGTTGTAATCGGTGACAGACTTTATACTGATATTGCATCAGGATATAATGCAGGTGTTGATACAATCTGTGTTTTAAGTGGTGAAAGCACAATGGAAGATATTGAAACCAGTGAAATTAAACCAACTTATATCCGTCAGGATATTAAAGAAATACTTAAAGAATTGCAGGAGTAATGACTATGGAATTTGATGCATTTGATGCGGGAATTGAACTTGGTGGACTTCGTAGTCGTGACGATATAAGACTTCTTGTTTGTTATCTTCTTAAAAGTATTGATGTGCCTATGACACGACAGATGCTCAACGATGCAATGCAGGAAGATGGTCTTGCAAACTTCTTTGAAGTCGGTCAGGCAATCGAAGAGCTTTTGAAAACAGGCAATATCACAGCCGATATTCTTGATGAAGAGGAAGTTTTAACAGTAACAGAAAGAGGCAGAGAGGCTGCCGAGCTTTTGCAGACAAGTCTTCCTCGTACAGTCCGTGAAAAGGCAGTTAACTCTGCCATCCGACTTACAACCAAGGCAAAAATTGAAAGGGAAAATAAAATTGAAGTCAAAAAAGAGGATGACGGTGGCTATACAATCACATTCACACTTTTTGACCGCGATACAGAACTTATGAAACTTTCAATCTATGTGGTTGACAGTTTGCAGTTAGAAACAGTAAAACAGAATTTCATAAACGACCCTGTTAAGGTTTACTCCAGTATCATAACTTCACTTACGGTGTAATATGGATTTACCGAAAAGAAAGCATCCAAGACTTAAAAATTACGACTACAGTAGTAACGGATATTATTTCATTACATTTTGCATCGAAAATCCAAAGGTTAAGTTATCTACGGTAGGGCGGGGTCTTGACCCCGCCGTAGCAGAGGTCAGACTTACTGCTTACGGCAAAATAGTTGAAGAAGAAATATTGAATGTTCAGGAAAAATATGAAATAGTAAAAATTGATAAATACTGTATAATGCCGAATCACGTTCATCTTGTTATAATTATTGATGACTTTGGTGTTTCGGCGGGGTCAAGACCCCGCCCTACCATCCCTGATTTAATGAGAATTATTAAATCAAAATCGGCAAGACGGTTTAATCAGTTTGATAATACACCGGGAAGAAAGGTGTTTCAGACATCTTATATGGATGAAATAATCGGAAATGTAAAGTATTATCAAGAGGTATGGCGTTACATTGACGAAAATCCAGCAAAATGGTTGATAACAAAGGAAAAAATCTAAAGGAGATAAAGAATATGTCCAAGGAACTTGAAAAACAGTATAATCCGAAAAATGTTGAAGACAGGATATACAAAGACTGGCTTTCAAACAAATATTTCCACGCAAAGCGTGAGGAAGGTAAAAAGACTTACACTATTGTAATTCCACCACCAAACATCACCGGTCAGCTTCACATGGGCCATGCTCTTGATAACACATTACAGGATATTCTTATCCGTTATCACAGAATGGCTGGTTATGATACACTCTGGCTTCCCGGTACCGACCACGCATCTATTGCAACTGAGGCAAAAATCGTTGAAACAATGCGTAAAGAGGGAATCAGCAAGGAAGATTTAGGTCGTGATGGCTTCTTGGAAAGAGCCTGGGACTGGAAAAAACAGTACGGTGGCAGAATTATTGAACAGTTAAAGAAGCTGGGTTCATCCTGCGACTGGGACAGAGAAAGATTTACTCTTGACGAGGGTTGCAGTAAGGCAGTTAACGAGGTTTTCTGTCGTCTTTATGAAAAAGATTTGATTTATCGTGGTAACCGTATGGTTAACTGGTGTCCTTGCTGTAACACATCAATTTCCGATGCAGAGGTTGAATATGAAGAACAGGACGGTAGCTTCTGGCATCTTCTTTACACAGTTAAGGAAACAGGTGAAAAGCTTGAACTTGCTACAACTCGTCCTGAAACAATGCTCGGTGATACAGCAGTTGCCATCAACGTTGCCGACGAAAGATATAAGCATCTTCACGGTTGTCACGTAATCCTTCCTTTACTTAACAAAGAAATTCCAATCGTTTGTGACGAACATGCAGATATGACAAAGGGTACAGGCGTTGTTAAAATCACTCCTGCTCATGACCCTAACGACTTTGAGGTCGGACAGAGAAATAATCTTCCAATCGTTCGTACATTTACTTATGACGGTCACCTCACAGGCGCAGAGGACAAGAAAATTGCCGACGAGCTTATCGCAAGTGGCAGAGCAACAGAAAACGAGCCTGAAGTTCTTGACTGTGGCAAATATGCAGGTATGACAACAATGGAAGCAAGAAAAGCTATCCTTGAAGACCTTAAAGCTGGTGGCTATCTCAAGGAAGTTGAACCACGTAAACACGAAGTTGGTACTTGCTATCGTTGTCACAACACAATCGAACCAATGGTTTCAAAACAGTGGTTTGTTCGTATGGTTCCTCTTGCAAAGCCTGCTATCGAAGCAGTGGAAAAAGGCGAAACAAAGTTTATTCCTGAAAGATTCACAAAGAACTATCTCAACTGGATGAACGGTACTCGTGACTGGTGTATTTCCCGTCAGTTGTGGTGGGGACACAGAATTCCTGCATGGTACTGTGACGACTGCGGTGAAACAGTTGTTTCAAAGACAGCAGTTGATGTTTGT
>JAZNLY010000047.1:0-8429 GCA_045579305.1 Candidatus Fimenecus sp.
ACTAAGGCATTTTTATCCGCTTAAAGATTTGTTGAGATTGTCAGGTATTGCAAGAAGCACATTTTACTATTATCTGAAATCAAAAGACACCGATAAATACAAAGAAGTTAAAGACGACATACTTATCATATTCAATCAAAATAAAGGTAGATACGGATACAGAAGAATACTATCTGTACTTAAGAAAAAAGGATATACAATTAACCATAAAACCGTATTAAAATTGATGAATGAGCTTAGCATCAAGGGAAAACAGTGCAAAAACGGAAAATATCATTCGTACAAAGGTGAGGTTGGCAAAATTGCGGATAATCTGCTTCAAAGAGATTTTACAGCAACAAAACCGTTTGAAAAACTAACAACTGATGTAACCGAATTCAAGGTATGTGATGATAAAGTGTATTTATCGCCAGTAATGGATTTATACAATCGGGAAATTGTATCATATTCTATTTCATTAAGTCCAAACTTATGGCAAATCAGAGAAATGCTTGATGGTTTGTTTAAGAAACTTCCTACTGATGCAAAGCCTTTGTTTCATTCTGACCAAGGTTGGCAATATCAGCATGCAGAATATCAACGGTTATTATCAGAACATAATATTACACAGAGTATGTCTCGCAAGGGCAACTGCATGGATAATGGTGCTATGGAGAACTTTTTTGGCAGGCTTAAAGTAGAAATGTTTTATGGCGAAAAATTCGAAAGTGTTAACGCTTTCATTGATGAATTAGAGAAATATATCCATTACTACAACAATGAAAGAATTTCTGTGAAATTAAAAGGAATGAGTCCGGTACAATACCGAACTCATTCACAAGCAAGTTAATATTTAATTTTTGTCTAAACTTTGGGGTTCACTTCATTACAGTCTTATCTCTTACTTCTTGACCTCGCAATGCTCGTTATACTATTTTCGATAACTGTCCTTAACAGTACACAGCATTTTGTGTGGCTGTTTTTTTTGATTAAAATTAGTGGGATTTGAACCCTATGAGGGTTTTTGCGTTAAGAAAACGATTGATAATCGTTTTTAGCAAAGCAGACCACCACATATGAGTAAGATTCGGGTCGCATTTAACATTGACCCAGATATTACCCATACGCTCACAGATTGCCGCAAACATCTTTTTGTTACTTTTGTGGCGCATTACTGTCCAGTTAAAGTCATGGAAAGGATAATCCTCGTATGTGTCATCAAGCGACAGGCAAAAGTCTATCACATCTTGTCTTGTTCTCATGTTATCCCTCCTGACTAAATTTAAATACTATATTTCTCCAAATCTATCTTGCCATCTGATTCAAAAACAATCCCCTCTGATTCGAGCAGTTGTCTTTGAACGTCCTCACCACCAAATGCAAACCCCGGTGCAACTCTGCCCTCACGGTTTACTACTCTATGGCAGGGAATGATACCCGGCTCAGGATTAACGTGCAAGGCATATCCCACAACCCTTGCCCAACGTGGATTTCCTGCAAGTAATGCCACCTGACCGTAGGTTGCAACCCTGCCTTTTGGGATGCTTTTTACAACCTCATATATCTTTTCAAATGTGTTCATTTATACCTCTCTTATTTCTTTGACTGATAAAACCTCTAAACAACCTGAATTATGAAATATTTTATATTAGCTAAAACAATGGCTGTAAAGCCAAAAGGTTTTTACAGCCAAAATCATTAATTATATTATCGGAGCATATTCTATTAATTCTTATAATGAGTGATGTTTGTTATCATCATTGCAATTTCATGATCATTACATTCATCTATGATTTCCTGAGTATTTAAGGCTCCGCCCGCCTGCATAACAGCAATTACTCCTTTTTCAGAAAGTTCTGTTATAAAATCGGGAGAAGAAATAACTTCATCAGTTACCAAAACCGAACCGCTTATTTTATCACCTGCGGTATCTTTCGCAGTTTTATAGGCTTTATTAAAATCAAGCTGCCCCTGACCGAATCCTGTAACCTCACCGTCTTTAACAAGTGCAACAGAAACCGATTTTGACATTTTAACACAATTGAAACCAAAAAGAATATCTTTAAGTTCGTTTTCTTCAGGTGCTTTTGTTGTTACACACAAAAGCTCATTTACATTAAACGGTTTTACATCTGTACTTTGAAGGAGCATACCACCCATAATTTTTTTCATTATGTGTACATTTGAATATACTTCTGTTATGTCCTCATCAAGAATGATTGATTTAAGGTTTTGCTTTTCTGAAAGTACTGAAAGTGCATCCTCATCAACCGATGGCATCAAAACCGTCTCAAACGAATACTTTATTATTTCATATGCTGTTTTACGGTCAACATTTGCATTTAAAACCAGTGTTGCACCCGACATATTTACGCCTTCTGCACGAAATGCCTTTATACAGGCATCATAAGAATCAATTCCAGTTCCCGCACCACATATTATTTCTCTTTTAACTGCAATTGCAGAAGGGTCTTTTAATTGTTTTATTACCGAATAACCAAACGAAAGGTCAGCTATTGTACTGTATTTTTCATTTTCACCGCCATATACACTTTTGGTACTTTCAGCCATTTTTGCACATTCACTGTATAGTGCCGCAGTCTGATAATCGTTTTCTCCTTTTGCAAGTTCCCTTGACTTTTTGAACGTATATGTAAGGTATTCAGGATAAATATCAGATGCCGCCTTAGTCTTCATATAGTCATTTATAAGTGTCTCATAATGGCAGATATAAGAATATGCTTTTGAAGCAAGGTACATTCTGGTATCGGAAGACACCTCCCCGTTTGAAGAAATTTCTTCTATGACTTTTTCATAATCATCAGGTGAAATAACAACTGCAACATCATCTGCATTTTGTGCCGCAAGATTAATCATTGTAAGCTTTGAATTTTTTATATCCTTAACAGATAAAAAATCCTCCATATTTACTGCCACAATATCTACAGGCTCAATATCACGTTCTTTTATATATTGAATTTCTTCGGGCACCGAACGGTTCACCATTATGCCATAAACTATTTCATCAGGCATCTCATTTACGCTTCCGTCAGGACAGGTGTCGGTTGAAAGTTCTGCTAAGTTAATTGTATCTATTGAATTTTCTTTTAAGATATCATAAGTTTCTCCAAACGAAATCAGTTCAAAACCAAGTTCTGAAAGCTTTGAAGAAAATTCTGTTATCTTTTCATTATTACTTAAATAAAGCAATGCTCTTTTTTTCATAATATCATCCCTGTTTTAAAACTAATGTCAGATTATATTTCTATTTTATATAAGCAATTTTAACAGATTTCCTTTAAACTGTCAAATTTTACTCATCAACAGGCGTACAAACATCATCAGCATCTGTTATTTCTGCACGGAATTTTAATTCAGTTTTGCTAAACAAAATATCCGATACACCAAGATAAATAAGACATATTGCGATTAGTTTTGTTATTATTTTTGCAGTAAAAAACGGACATAAAAACATAACAACGCCAAGACCTGCTTCAACCCACGCAAGAATATATTGGGTATTACTTCCTCTTATATTTGCATTTTTTGCGGCTTTCATTTTAGTTATATTACTTCTTCCGCTCACAAAAAGGAGTATTCCTAAAAGGGTTGGAAGTATGCCTGATATAAATCTTGTGTTGGCAATAAAAATAACACCCATAATAATATAAAACAGACTTTGTCCTTTTCCTGTTCCTTTTAAGATAAGAATTATGCCTATTATTATACTTGCAAGTTTTAAAGTTGTTCCGGGGAAAAACAACATAAATATACCAAGAAATATTAAAATCAAATAAGAATACTTAACCTTTTCTCTTATAGCGTTTAAAATGTTCTCCACAGTTAATCACCTCTTATACAGTATAACACAAATTTGTGAAAATTTATGTAAATAGTAATGAAAAAAAGTTTATAACCACAAAAAGTGGATATAAAAATTTTGTTTTTACATCCACTTTTACGGTTTATTGAATTTTATTTAAGCAAACTTTCCCCTGTCATATCAGCAGGTTTTTCAATACCTAAGATTTCAAGCATTGTTGGTGCTAAATCGGCAAGTCTGCCTGGTTTTAAATCTCTGTCATCGCCTACTAAAATAAGAGGAACCGGGTTTGTTGTATGAGCAGTAAACGCTCCGCCATCGGCATCGAGCATTTTATCTGCATTACCATGGTCTGCAGTAATTAACACTACACCGCCCTTTTCTTTAACCGCATCTACAACTTCGCCAACACAGGTATCTACTGTTTCAACAGCTTTAACTGCTGCATCAAATACGCCTGTGTGTCCTACCATATCGCAGTTTGCAAAGTTTAAGATTATAACATCATATTTATCCGACGCAACTCGGCTTAACATTTCGTCTTTAACTTCGATTGCACTCATTTCAGGCTTTAAGTCATAAGTTGCAACCTTAGGAGAAGCAATTAATGCTCTGTCTTCGCCTTCTGATACAGATTCCACACCACCGTTAAAGAAAAATGTAACGTGAGCATATTTTTCTGTTTCTGCAATTCTAAGCTGTGTTAATCCTTTTTTGCTTAAAATTTCACCTAAAGTGTTTTCAAGTTTCTGTGGCTTATATGCAACCTCTACATTTGGCATTGACGCATCATACTGTGTCATACAAACATAAAACGGTTTAATTAATTCTCTTTCAAAACCTGTGAATTCAGGATCAACAAAGGTTCTTGTGATTTCTCTTGCACGGTCAGGTCTGAAGTTAAAGAAAATAATCGAATCATCTTTTGTAACTTTTGCAATTGCTTTTCCGTCTTCTGTTACAACAGTCGGAACAACAAATTCATCTGTTACATCATTTGCATATGAATCTTTAACCGCCTTAACACCGCAACAAGCTTCATTTCCTTTTCCGAGTGCGATTGCATTATAAGCAAGTTCTACTCTGTCCCATCTGTTATCTCTGTCCATTGCATAATATCTTCCCATAACAGATGCAATTTTACCTGTGCCGATTTCTTCTAATTTATCTGAAAGCTCTTTAACAAAATCAGCAGCTGATGACGGAGGAACATCTCTTCCGTCTAAGAAGCAGTGAACAAAAACCTTGGTAAGTCCCATTTTTTTAGCCATTTCAACTAAACCATACAAATGCTCATTATGACTGTGAACACCGCCGTCTGACAAAAGACCCATAAGGTGAAGTGAAGAATTCTTATTAAGACAGTTTTCCATTGCCTTTTTAAGTGTTTCATTTTCAAACATATCACCGTCAGCTATTGACTTTGTGATTCTTGTAAGCTCCTGATAAACAATTCTTCCTGCACCGATGTTTGTGTGTCCTACCTCAGAGTTACCCATCTGACCGTCAGGAAGTCCTACATCCATACCACTTGCAGAAAGTGTAGTATTTTTACATTCTTTAAAAAGCTTATCCATAACAGGTGTTTTTGCTTCGTAAACAGCATTTACACCTTTTCCTTTTTCGTCATTTAAACCATAACCGTCAAGTATCATAAGTACTACAGGTTTTTTCATAATATCATTCCTTTCCGTATGCAAATGAGGCTGTAAAAATCTGTTGATTTTTGACAGCCCCGCTATAATTCCAAATTTAATTATTTTGCAGCAGCAACGATTGTAGCAAAATCAGGAGCTTTTAATGAAGCACCGCCGATTAATCCGCCATCAATGTTTGCTTTTGCCAAAAGACCTTCAGCATTTCCTGCATTCATGCTTCCGCCATACTGAATTGTGATTTCTCCTGCACATTTTTCACAGTAAAGCTCTGAAAGTACTTTTCTGATTCCTGCACAAACTTCTTCTGCCTGATCGTCTGTTGCAGTTTTACCTGTGCCAATAGCCCAGATTGGTTCATATGCAACAACAACCTTTTTAGCATCTTCTGCTGAAATTCCTGCAAATGCTTTCTTAATCTGAATTGAGATTAAATCCATTGTGATTCCTGCTTCACGTTCTTCTAAGCTTTCACCAACACAAACGATTGGAAGAAGACCTTTTTCTAAAGCCTTAATTGTCTTTTTGTTAACAGTTTCATCAGTTTCTGCAAAATACTGTCTTCTTTCTGAGTGACCGATAATAACATAAGTAACACCAAGGTCATTAAGCATATCAGCTGAAACTTCGCCTGTAAATGCACCTTTGTCTTCAAAATGAAGATTTTCAGCACCGATTTTAACGTGTGTTCCTTCTGCCGCTTTCACTGCTTCTGAAAGACAAACATAAGGTGTGCAGCAAACAACTTCACATTTAGCACCTTCTGTAGCCTTTGCAACTTCTTTAACAAAATCATATGTTTCTGATGGAAGCTTGTTCATCTTCCAGTTACCTGCAATAACGTATTTTCCCATAATAAATATCCTCTTTTCCGTAAAAATATTACTCATCCCACCGCACATTTTAAATGCGGTGGGAAAAAATCAAAAATTATTTATCCTGAAGTGCTGCGATACCCGGAAGCTCTTTACCTTCTAAAAATTCAAGTGATGCACCACCGCCTGTTGAAATGTGGCTCATTTTATCACCAAGACCTGCCTGATTTACAGCTGCAACAGAGTCACCGCCACCGATAACTGTTGTTGCATCAATTTCTGCGAGAGCCTGAGCAATTGCATTTGTTCCTTTTGCAAAGTTAGGCATTTCAAATACACCCATAGGTCCGTTCCAAACAACTGTTTTAGCTTCTTTAATAGCATCTTTATAAAGTGCAATTGTCTTTTCACCGATGTCAAGGCCCTGCCATCCTGCTTCAATTCCGCCTCTTTCAACTGTTTTGTGCTCAGCATCGTTTGCAAAATCTGTAGCAACTACTGTATCAACAGGGATTAAAAGTTTAACGCCTTTAGCTTCTGCTTTATCCATCATTTCTTTTGCATATTCAACATAATCAGCCTCTAAAAGTGAATCACCAACTTCTTCACCGAGAGCTTTCATAAATGTATAAGCCATACCGCCGCCGATGATTAATGTGTCAACCTTTTCCAAAAGATTGTTGATAACTGAAATTTTTGAAGAAACCTTTGAACCACCCAAAATAGCAACGAAAGGTCTTACAGGATTGTTTACTGCATTGCCTAAAAATTCGATTTCTTTTTCAATAAGGAAACCTGCAGCAGCAGTATCAAGATATTTTGTTACACCAACGTTTGAGCAGTGCGCTCTGTGAGCTGTACCAAATGCATCGTTTACAAAAATATCTGCAAGTGATGCCAGTTCTTTGCTGAATTCATCAACATTTTTTGTTTCTTCTGCTCTGTATCTTGTGTTTTCGAGTAAAACAACGTCGCCTTCGTTCATTTCTGCAACAGCTTTTTTAGCATTTTCGCCAACAACATTGTCGTCAGCTGCAAAAATAACGTCTTTACCTAATTTTTCAGAAAGCTTTTTAGCAACAGGTGCGAGAGAAAGTTCGGGCTTTGGTTCGCCCTTTGGTTTACCCATATGTGAGCAAAGAATAACTTTTGCACCTTTTTCAATCAAAGTGTTGATTGTTGGAAGAGCACCGTCAATTCTTGTTTCGTCTGTGATGTTTCTGTCAGCATCGAGGGGCACGTTAAAGTCACATCTGACTAAAACCTTTTTACCCTTTACTTCGATATCTCTTACATTTTTTTTGTTCATTTTTTCCAACTCCTTGGTTTATATTGTAAATTTTAATTATTATTAACAAATTATTCAAATACTATGCAAAGACCAAATGCACCCGGGCCTGAATGACATCCTATTACAGGACCTGCAACTGCTCTACCAACAACATTTAATCCCATTGACACTAAAATGTTTTCAAGTGCATCTATCTTTTCTTCAACATCGGTTTTTATAACGATTATCTTTGCATTTTCTTTGTCTTCGCAATATTCTTTGGCAAGTTGAGCAATTCTCACAATCGCCTTTTTTTCACCCTTCACTTTATCAATCGCAGTTGTTAAACCGTCTTTAACTTCAATTATCGGTCTTATATCAAGTATTCCGCCGATTATTGCAGATGCAGTTGTTATTCTTCCGCCTTTTTTAAGATAATCAAGAGTTTCAAGTGTAAAATAGGTTTTGATTTCCGAAAGCATCTTTTTCATGAAGCTTAAAGCTTCTTCCGAAGTTGCCCCCTCATTTATCTTTTGGGCAGTTTTAAGTGCAGTATAACCATAGCTGTAAGAAAGACTGTCAGAACCAACAACATAGATTTTAACATCAGTATCTTCCATAACAGTCTGAGCCGCAAGGTTTGCATTGTTAAAAGTTCCGCTTGTTTTAGCTCCAAGTGTCAGCACAATCAATTCATCATACTCTTTTGCTTCCTCACGGAACACATCTTCAAACTCAGCAGGAGAAATCTGCATTGTCTTTGGAATTACTCCTGTTTCTCTTTCAATTTTATAAAATTCTTCAGTTGACATATCGTACTTATCCCTGATTATGGTTTCACCGTCAAGAGTGTACTTTACCGGAACAACTAAAATGTTATTATTCTC
>JAZNLY010000048.1:0-3858 GCA_045579305.1 Candidatus Fimenecus sp.
TTCTCTCATTCCGTGAAATCAAGGGTAACGAACACATCGTTATTACTGACCACGAAAATGGTGATGAACGCTCCTACATGATTCCTTATGGTTTCCATAAGAGATTCAACTCAGAAACTGACGAAAATGGTAACCCAATCTTCATTAAGAAGGGTACAGCCCTTACAGATGGTTCACCAAATCCAAACGATATTCTTGCAATCAGTGGCGTTGACGCTGTTCATGACTACCTTATCAAGGAAGTTCAGAGAACATACCGTAACCAGGGTGTTGACATCAACGATAAGCACATCGAAGTTATTGTTCGTCAGATGATGAGAAAACTTAAGGTTGCTGAAGCAGGTACAACAGACCTTCTTCCGGGTGCAACAACAGATAAGCGTGAATTTGCTCAGGCAAATGAAGCAGCTCGTCTTCGTTCAGAAGAAACAGGTGAAGCATTTGTTCCTGCAACATGTACACCGGTTCTTCTTGGTATCACAAAAGCATCTCTTGCAACAGATTCATTCTTGTCAGCAGCATCATTCCAGGAAACAACAAGAGTTCTTACAGATGCAGCTATCAAGGGCAAGATTGACCCACTTATGGGTCTTAAGGAAAATGTTATTATCGGTAAACTTCTTCCTTCCGGTACTGGTATGAAGTGCTATAATGAAGTTGAACTCGAAAAAACAATTTCAGATGTGGTTGTAGCAGAAGCTTAAATAGAACAATCAGACCTCGCAGTACGTGATGTATTGCGAGGTTTTTTATAAAATAGATTGACTTTCTGTGAAAAATATGCTTAATATATATGTATAATTCAGAAAAGTATGGTGAGTTTTATGAAAAAATTTGCGAAAAGATTGATGGCAATTATCCTTTGTCTTTCTATTTTAGGCGGACAACAGGTTTTTGCGTGTGGTAATGGTATGGTCTCAACATTGGATACTATTTCAGATTTCACAAAGAGATTGACCAGTGTTTTTGTTGGTAGCCAGAATGAAAAAGCCGATATTGACTTTGAAATTGAACAAGGTGAAATATTCAAGGCAAGAAAATATTTCAGAGAGTCCCATGCATCGACTATTGTAAAAATGTCTGATGGTAATTTTATGTCAGCGTTTTTTGCAGGCACTGCTGAAGGCAATGAAGATGTGAGAATATGGTATAGTATATATGACGGCGAATGGAGTGAGCCAAAACAAATGGCATCAGATGAACCGGTTGCGCATTGGAATCCTGTTCTTATAAATTATGGCAGTTATGTAAGACTCTATTATAAAGTAGGTATGGAAATTCCATATTGGGTTACAAAATATACCGATTCTTATGATTGTGGAAAAACATGGACAGAACCAAAAGAACTTGTAGCTGGTGACACGAGTGGTGGCAGAGGCCCTGTAAAGAATAAAGTTCTTATTACCAAAAGTGGTAAAATAATTGCGCCTGCATCATCCGAACAAGGCGAATGGAAAGCCTTTTTCGATATTTCTGAAGATGGTGGCAATACATGGACAAGAACAGATTTTGTTGTTGCAAAGGACAATAAAGGGAAAACAGTAGGAATGATTCAGCCCACACTCTGGGAAGATAGTGAAGGCAATATCCATGCTATGTTCCGTACACAAGCAGGTTGGATTTATCGTTCAGATTCAACTGATGGCGGATATACCTGGTGTGAGGCATACAAGACAAACCTCATGAATAATAATAGTGGTATTGACTGTGTCACAACTGATAATGGTTGGGTGTGGCTCGTTTATACTCCTGTTGGAATGAAAGTCAGAAACAGATTAATCCTTTCAGTTTCAAAGGATAATGGTGAAACATGGCAGGATGTGACAACACTCGAAGAAAGTGCAAACCTTTTCGCCGAATACTCATATCCGGCAATCATCGCAGAGGGTGATAACCTTTATATTACATACACATACAACAGAAAAACAATAAAATACGCATTTATTGAATTTTGATTTAGTGTATAAATTACAAAGCATTTCAGATTTAATACTATAACATCATGGCGGGGTCTTGACCCCGCCTTTGTTGTTTCTGCATTAAATGATACTTTATCGGGGATAAATTAATTATCTTGTCTCCCCTGAAAGGGGAGATGTCACGAAGTGACAGAGGGGTTATATAATTCAATAACAAACCCCTCAGTCTCGCTAACGCTCGACAGCCCCCTTTCAGGGGAGCCGAGAAAAAATACACATCAATTATCCCGATAAACACCAATTTGTACAAAAAAGAGCGAGGTCAATACCTCGCCCTACATGATGATATTTAATTTTAATTGAAAACAATTATGAATTGTTTTTATAATCTTGTGATTTCAACAAGGATTGTCCAGAGTCTTGAGCTCTTGAGAATAAAGCCGATTTTCTTTATCAACGGAAGAATTCCTTTTTCTTCCTGAAATTCCTGTGTTGGCTCGTCATCAATAACAAGTGCCTGAGTAAGACACATACCGCCTTCACCAAAAAGCTCAGCTCTTACATATTGGAAATCCTCTGCGCCGTCGATTTTATCAAGGTCAAGAGTTACATCCTTTGAGCCGATTGCACCGTTATAAATCACTTTACCATTTGCGATAAACTGTACTGTCTGTGCATTTTCAGCAGATACTGTAACCTTGTGTCCGTCAACCACAACTTTTGTAAACATAGGGTATGGAAGACCTGAATTTTTCACATCAAAGCCTTCTTCAGGACCGATAATGTCATTACCACAAGGAAGCTCTCTTGTAACCATGAATGATGCGCCGGTCTGCATTGTTTCTTTAATGTTCTCCACATTATTCTTTTCCATCATATAGATGTTGAAAGAGCTGTCGATATTTTCAATTGTATGTGCGTCAGTATTGCTGAATCCGATTACATTTTTACCATAAGGTAATGTGTACATAAGGAGATTATCCCAAAGAATTCTGTCAAAAGGAGTAACACTGTTAGTTTCATTAAAAACTTCTATACCGAGACAAGAATCATATTTAAGGAGAATATCGCCAAAAAATTTGATGTTTTTTTCATCACTTACAGTTGAAATATCATCACGGCTCTCCAACCAGTCACCAGGATGATTGATAATTGAAAGTCCACCATGCTTTTGTGTAAATTTTACTGCTTGTTCAAATCCGTTTTCACTACCGCCATAACCATTGCCAACATCTTCCGGCAAGAAGAATGCGTTAACATGGCTCTTTGTGAGAGTAAGATTGTTGAGCTCGTTTGCACCTGTAACACAAGTCATTCCTTTTCCTCTTACTGTACCATCTGAAGTAGGATATGTACCACTTGTGATGCCTTCAAATTCTTCATCAGTAAGATGAGCAACCGGATAACCTAAAAGTTTCTGATACGAATAAAGCAAAACTTTTTTAGGTGCTCTGTTCCATTCAACACCTGTTACTCCATGGTCAGCATTTGCTAAAAAGTCATAGTCACGGTCATAATAGCCCTTAACCATATTTGCAAGGTCAACATTACCGTCACTGTATGTTGTGTGTGAATGAAGTGAGCCCTTGTATGCGCCCCAGGAATTGTCACCTTCCCAGATTACATCACTGTAAGGTGAAACAATTGTGTAATCGTCTTGTGAATTTGCTGCAAAAGCAGTAAGACTTAATAAAGGGGTGACACAAAGTGTCATACAAAGAATAAGTGCAATAAGTTTTTTCATAATAATACCTCCATATCTGATGGAAATATTATATAATAATTTCCCAAAAATTTCAATATACAAACAGAAAGATAAATTATAATTTGTCGGGATGATTTAATTATCTTGTCTCCCCTGAAAGGGGAGATGTCACGAAGTGACAGAGGGGTTATATAATTCAATAACAAACCCCTCAGTCTCGCTAACGCTCGACAG
>JAZNLY010000049.1:0-2194 GCA_045579305.1 Candidatus Fimenecus sp.
CTTACGTGAAGATGAAATCCGCCAAGTCCCATTTCCTTGAATACATCTATCTGACGGCATAATTCTTCTTTTGTCAAATATGAGTTAAGTGCCCAGAAAGGTGTTCCACGGAATTCAGATGTAGGATTTTTGAAAAGTTCTTTTTTTAGCGATTTTTCAACATTCTTTTTATATAACATATTTTTCACCTTACGATATTGTGAATTTATTTGAGTGTAAATTCGGCATTGTTATCCGAAAAGCCTTTATTATTTCCGATGGTATTAAGAAGCATACCTCTCAAATCAATTTTTTCGCCATTTTTGCAAAGTTTTGGTTCAATCTTTTTAAGCACAAAAGAAGCTCTTGAAAGAATACCTGCAAGGAAGTTATATCCCGGTGTACCTTCAACATAAGGAGAATCACCTGTAAATATGCTTAAGCCGACTTCACCAACAAAATCAGCAAACCTTTTCTTATCAAATTCTTTGTCTCTTTTTATAAAAAGAAGACGCTTAACCGTTACTATAGTGATTTTATCGAATTTCTTTCTTGCGAATGCCTTAAGGTGTTTTATGATTCCTTTTCCACCGCCCAGTGCACCACGTACTCTTGCAATAATTGCAGAAGAGAAATGATTATCAAAATATTCCTGAGGTGTAAGCCCCTTTAAATCCCAACCAAAATCAGGCACATCAAGTGATTTAACCTTAAGAACAGAATTTTCATCAATAGTAATTTTTCTGTATTTTGCAGGACTACCCACAAGAGCAGAGGTGCATATATCAATGAGTCTGTTTCCGCTTTCTGAATAAAACTCGTTTATGCTTTGAATATGCATATGACCTGTGAGCACAAGCTCAACTCCGTTATCGGCAAGGAATGAAGCTACTTTTTTCCAATCCTTGATTTTTGCATCGCCAACCAAATCAAAAACAGGTACGGGAGGGATAATCGGATAATGACAAGTTGCAAAAACAGAACAGTTGTCTTCCTTTGCCTTATCAAGCTGTTCTTTTGCCCAAGCCATGAGTCTGTCGTCCATTGTGCCTTTTGGTTGGTCTTTACTGTCACAATGAATTGCAAGCATTCTGACACCATCACTGATTTCTGCTACATAAGAGTGTGTGGGCTCATCAAATGCAATTGCGTCGCCATAACCAAAATCACGATACATTTCACACAAATCATTATAATCTGTACCCTCAACAGGCATACGACCATCGCCTTTTAGAACATAGGCAGAGTTGTTATAATCGTGACCAGCAGTTATAACAAAAACTTTTTTACCATTGTCTTTGAGTCTGTAAAGTTCTTTAAGAAAACCATTGTGACTTTCTTTTTCACCATTTTTTACAAGGTCACCGGGAATAATAACGATTTCTGTTTCTTTATCCTCTGCGATTTTATCAAAGGTGGAGCTTACAATTGCATGGCTTTCTTTTACGAAATACTGCTCAGTTACCATGTTTTTTTCAAAGGCTTCTCCGCCGGCACCTAATTTGTTTTCAAAATAATGGGTATCTGTTACAAGGAAAAACTTAAGTTCTTTCATAGAAAAACCTCTTTCGTTTTTAGATATTGATATTATCAGACTGTTTCTTTTTCTTAGCAACAATCATCACTATAGTTGTAGCGACAACGATACACGATGCAACTACAATCAAAACAACTTTTTCACTTTCTATAATCGATTTTGTATCTTCTTGTGCTCCGATCGTTTCAACAATATCAGTGCTCTTAATTTTTTCTTCCCTTTTTCTATCATACACACCGGTAAAAAGATTTTTTAACCGGCGGTAAAATTTCGGATATTGACAGCTGTGGTAAAATATCTAAGGCGGGGCGGAAATTTGTTTCCGACGGATTAAAAAATAAGGAGTTTTATATGTTCAGTCTGCTTCTTGCAATCATATATATTTCGTTCATCAGCCTTGGCCTTCCGGATGCGATTCTTGGTGGGGCATGGCCGACCATGCAGTTGGAATTCGATGTTCCGGTTTCCTATGCAGGAATTATTTCGATGATAATATGCATCGGAACTATAATTTCAAGCCTTCTTTCAGAAAGAATGACAAAGCGCTTCGGAACCGGAAAAGTAACGGCAATGAGCGTTGCAATGACGGCGGCGGCGCTTTTTGGATTTTCCGTAAGCGATTCATTTATAATGCTTTGCGTTATCGCCGTTCCTTACGGTCTTGGTGCCGGCGGCGTT
>JAZNLY010000050.1:0-47204 GCA_045579305.1 Candidatus Fimenecus sp.
TTTTTCGGACGGCGTAAAATAGCGCAGAATGCTCCTGCAAGTACCGTTATGGCATAGTTGGGTTATAGCCATAAGGTTTTAAAAGCATTATTGGTCGCCCGATTTAAAATCAGACATACTCCACGGTAATTCCCTGCATCACAGTGCAGCCACCTACCGCTTCATCGCATATCGCACACTTCCTATAAATAGGCACAATACACCCATTTCCACGTGTGCCATAGTATGATAACACATTATTTGTGAAAATGCAATAACTTTTTTAAAAAAAGTTTGTTCAAATCGCATATTTTTTCGCACATAAAATCAGGCACAATATCTTGTGTTTTCACTAAATATTCACACTAAAAAATGTATCAGATTATAATTTTAAATTCACACATATATAATAGGTATATAATTTCATTGACAAAATTCAGCAAAAGTAATACTATTTTTATTGAAAATGATAGTTTTGAGGTGATGTTATGTTATTTCCACAGCTTAATAGCTCAAGGTATCTTTTAGACCTTTCAGGAATATGGAAATTCAATTCTGGAAATACAGAAATAAACAATGATTTTCTTGTTTCACCATTCATCCAATACGACACAATGGCAGTACCTGCATCATATAACGACCAGAAAGCAGACAAAAAGCTACGTAATCACTATGGTTGGGTTTATTATCAGACAGAATTCAGTATTCCTAAATCAATGTTTAACGAAAGAATTGTTCTTCGTTTCGGTAGCGTTACCCACAAGGCTGTTGTATATCTGAATGGTGAAAATATCTGTGAACACATAGGTGGCTTTTTACCTTTTGAAATTGACATAACAAACAAAATACAAAAAGACAATCTTTTATGTATTGCTGTTGACAACAGACTTGACTTTTCCACCTTGCCTATCGGAAACGAAAGTCGTCAATCAATGTTTGGTAGCGGATTGCCTGACTGGGAGAGTGTCCGTCAGGTTGAAATTCCACCTCAGAACTATCCTAATTTTGATTTCTTTAATTTTGCGGGAATTCATCGTCCTGTAACAATCTACACCACACCAAAAAATAATTATATAAAAGACATCACCATTACAACAAAAAGTATAGATAATGGTGTTGCAACGATTTCCTACTCTGTTGATTGCGATGGGTTTGCAGATATATCAATTTTTGATGAGTCTGCTAACCTTGTTGCTTGTATGATGGGTAATTGTGGTGAAATCGAAATCAAAGATGCAAAACTCTGGAATCCTGGCAAGGCATATCTCTATACTGCAAAAATAGTTTGTGGTGAAGACGAATATTCACAAAAATTTGGTATTCGCACAGTAGAGGTTAAAGACAATCAATTCCTTATAAATTCCAAGCCCTTTTATTTTAAAGGCTTTGGCAAGCACGAAGATTCCGATGTTCACGGCAGAGGAATTGACAATGCTCTCAATGTGCGTGACCTTTCACTTATGCATTGGATAAATGCAAATTCATTCAGAACATCTCATTATCCATATTCGGAAGAGATGCTTGACCTTTGTGACCGCGAAGGAATTGTTGTTATTGATGAAACACCTGCTGTCGGACTTAACTTCCCTCACGCTGACAAAGATTGGTACAAGGAATATTGCAGAACCCACGAACATCACAAAGATGTTATAAAAGAGATGATAGCAAGGGATAAAAATCATCCTTGTATCGTGATGTGGTCTTTGGCAAATGAACCTGACACAGAAGCAAGGGCACAAAGTGCATTGGAATACTTTGAACCACTTTATCACCTTGCTCACAGTTGCGACCCTGAAAACCGTCCTGTTACTGTTGTTTGTTGTAACAATGACTATAAAAAAGATTTAGTTGCACCATTTATGGATGTTATCTGTATCAATCGTTACTATGGATGGTACATTTTTGGCGGTGACCTTGTTTCAGCAAGTCAGGCGATGGATAACGAAATGAAATACTGGGAACAATTCAACAAGCCGGTAATAATCACTGAATATGGTGCTGATGCGGTAGCCGGAATACATAATCTGAATGCAGATATGTTCAGCGAAGAATATCAGATTGAATTTTTCAGAACGATAAATGAAATCCTTGACAAATATCCGTACATTATAGGTGAGCACGTGTGGAATTTTGCAGATTTCGATACAATTCAGGGACTTATGAGAGTCGGCGGTAATAAAAAAGGTGTATTTACCCGAAACCGTCAACCAAAATCATTGGCATACTATTTAAAAGACAGATGGAGTAAGATTGACCGATAAATCCTTATACAGAAAACTTATGTAAAACAGGCGGGGTATAAAACTCCGCCTTAATTATGCCTTTAACTATTTGCTTGTCCTGTATATGCCGCAACCAAGACTTTAAGTTGTTCAACAGTGTCGAATTTTGCACCAGACTCAACGATAGCAGACCTTACTGACACCGGCAAAGAATCAAAATATGCTTTTGTGTCAAGATTCATATTATTCATAAAAAATCACCTCGGTAATATTTTACCAAGGTGATAAATTTTTATACATTATAAAACTTTTGAAAGAAAATCCTTGAGACGAGGATTCTGTGGATTTGTGAAAAATTCATCAGGAGTGTTTTCTTCTACTATTCTTCCTTCGTCCATAAAGATAACTCTTGTACCAACTTCACGAGCAAATCCCATTTCGTGAGTAACTACAACCATTGTCATACCTTCACGAGCAAGGTTTTTCATAACATCGAGAACTTCACCAACCATTTCAGGGTCAAGCGCTGATGTGGGTTCGTCAAACAGCATTACTTCAGGCTCCATACAAAGAGCACGAACAATAGCAACACGCTGTTTCTGACCACCTGAAAGTTGTGACGGATATGCATCTGCTCTATCTTTAAGACCAACTCGGTCAAGAAGTTCAAGAGCTTTAGTTTCTGCTTCTTCTTTTGTCTTTTTAAGAAGGGTCATTGGTGCTTTTGTCATGTTCTTAAGCACGTTCATATTTGGGAAAAGGTTAAAGTGCTGAAACACCATACCCATTCTCTGACGATGCATATTAATATTTGTTTTCTTGTCAGTAATATCCACACCGTCAAAATAGATTTTGCCTGATGTTGGGATTTCAAGAAGGTTGAGCGAACGTAAGAGTGTTGATTTACCGGAACCTGATGGTCCGACAATAACAACCACTTCACCCTTTTTGATTTCACAGTTAACCCCGTCGAGAGCTTTAACAACACCACCTGTGTAGTGTTTTTTAAGGTTTTCTACTTTAATGAGAACTTTGTTATCTGTCACTCTTACGCAACCTCCTTTCAAGGATACCAACAAGCCATGAAAGAATCATAACCATTACAAGATAAATAATAGCAACAGTTATAAGTGGTATGAAGTAAATGAATGTTCTTCCGGCAATAACATTTCCTGCTTTTGTAAGGTCAATAACGCCAACATAACCTGCAACTGAGGTTTCTTTCAAGAGGGCAATAAATTCGTTACAAAGAGTTGGAAGAACTGCCTTGAACATCTGTGGAATAACAATAAATCGCATTGTCTGGAAGTAGTTAAAACCAAGGCTACGTCCCGCCTCAAACTGTCCGTGGTCGATAGACATAATACCTGCGCGGAATATCTCAGCAACATAAGCACCTGAATTTATACCAAATGCAATTATACCAACCATAACGCCATCATCGGATGATGCAAAGATTACAAAATATGCAATCATAAGCTGAACAACAACCGGTGTGCCTCTTACAATTGTAAGATAAACCTTGCATATTCCGTTAAGAACAGAAAGAATATAATAACCTACTCCACCACGAAGTTTCATAGATTCACGGTTCTTGTCAAAAGAAGTACGAATCGCCGCAATAACGATTCCGATAACAACGCCGATAACCAACGCACCCGCAGTTATCTTCAAAGTGTTCAGAAAACCGTTTACAAGTTGCATATAACGGTCTTTTTCAAAAAACACAAATTGAATATCTGCAATAAGTTCTGTTAACCAATCCATTGGTTTCCACTTCTCCTTTCTTACGCAAAAATTAGGGCGGATTTTAAACCGCCCTAAAATTCAGTTTTAATTATAATTATTTAGCAGAAATATATTTGTCAACAACCTGCTGAACTGAACCATCAGCGATAAGTTCTTTAAGTGCTGTGTTAACTTTTTCCTGAAGTTCTGTATTTTCTTTTGCAAAACAGATAGCATAATCTTCTTCAACATATTCTGTTTCAAGAATCTTGAGACCTTCATTAGCTGCTACATATGATTTTGCAGGTTCGTTGTCGATAATAACGCAATCAACTTTACCTGACTTGAGTGCTTCAACTGCAAGAGCACCATTTTCAAACTTAGTAACGTTTTCTTCTCCGAAATCGTCAGATGCATAGATGTCACCTGTTGTTGATGTCTGAACACCAATTTTCTTGCCAGCGATATCATCAAGAGAAGCAATAGCGCCACCATCTTTAACAATAACAACCTGAACGCCTTTTGCGTATGAATCTGAGAAGCTGACATCCTTAAGTCTGTCAGGTGTAACTGTCATACCAGCCATACCCATATCGTATTTGCCAGCCTGAACACCAGGAATGATTGAGTCGAAAGCAACGTCTTCAATTTTAAGTTCCATACCAAGTTTATCAGCGATGAGCTGTGCTACTTCAGCATCGATACCTACAATCTTTTCACCTTCATAAAATTCGTATGGAGGGAATTCAGCATTTGTTGCCATTGTGAGAACTTTCTTTTCGTCTTTTGGTTCTTCCTTACCGTCACAAGCTGCGAAGCAACCAACAACGATAACAAGAGCAAGAATTACTGAAAGAATTTTAACTGATTTTTTCATTTCAAATTACCCCTTATGTAATAATTTTAGTTTTGTAGGTAGATTATATATCTCTTTTTCATTAAAAGTCAAGTGTTTATGCAAAAAACCGCTGTATAATTATACTAATTTGCATTTTTATACACATTTTATGCAAATATACATAATTTTATACATAAATTATAGTTTGCAAATTGGAGGTTGTCGATTGAATGTAGAATTCAGAATGCAGAATTCAGAATTGTGGAACTGCGTTGCAAATTTAAGGAACAACCAATATGGTGTAGCGGTAGGGCGGGGTCTTGACCCCGCCGTTGTTGGATTCTCTGTTGCTTTTCGGCGGCAGCAAGCTACCGCCCTACCATAATCTATGAATTAAACCATCCCGACAAATTATAATTTGTTATTTATTTTAATTCAGTAAAACCATACTCATCTGTTTCTGCTGTGGCATTTTTAAACCATTCTGCTGCAGGGACATCGTCCATATACAACTCTACAATCTCAAAATTTCCGTTATATACTTTAATAACAAGATATGCAGATTCTTCATGCACTCTGAATGCAGTAATATCTTCGTCAATTAAAAAGTCTTCACCTAATTTCAGCTTATTATCTGACGTTACATAAATATAATTTGATGTTTTAGGCTTTGTTGGTTGAGTTTGCATAAGATTTGCATATCCGTTTTCATCCTCTTCAAGAACGGCATAGGTACCTATTTGATATAAATTGTAGTAATAAAAATTGACATCCACTGCACCATCACGAACACTTTGAATATATACAGGAATTTTAAATTCTTTTCCGTATTTCTGCAAATCATCTTCTGCTTTGTTACCATAAGCAATCATCCAAACAGGCACAAGTAACTGCACAACAATGGAGATTACGAGAATCGGAAGCATAAGCTTTTTAATCATCTGTGCCACCCCCGTTCAGTTGTTCCTGTCGTGATTTTTTGATTGAAAGCATTTTCCAGTTGATGAAAATAATTGCTCCACCGAAGATAACGAGTAATGTGCCGAACACGAAAATATTGTTATCTCCTATATTCGAATAAATTCCTAACAGCTGTGCAAACACAGTTAAAAGCCCTAAATTTATTGTCAGTATTTTTATTTCCTTTACACCCTGATAAACAAGCATTCCACCGAAGGCTATTGACAATATTGCTCCGATAAAATAAACAATATCATATATAATATATTTTGTATCCCAACTTACAACAGGCTCCACGCACCATTCTTCAATAAATGCATACACAAATGTTAAGCCAATCATAATAAACGGAAGCACAATTTTTGCTATTTTAAATGGCTCGTCCTCAAATTCTTCTCGTTTTACTGTTGCCACAAACAATGGCACTGCGACGCAAAGAACAACTGACACAGCAAAACTAAATGAATTTTCACCTGTAATATACGGAGCATCAGATATTGCACCTAATGAAAGACCAAGCATTGTTACGCAAATACCGATTACTGAAATCGGCTTGAATGGTGATGTAACAACTGTTTTGTCCATTGATACAATATATATGCATAAGAAGAATGAAAGCAGTCCTGCAAAGAGAACCGACATAGAACCTGCGAGGATACCCGTTCTAAAGCCTGCAATAATCAGCACTACCATCTCCGGAATGGCCGCTATCATTGTAATCCACTGTGCAATCCTGCCCCTTATATCATCCTTATCCCGTGAAAGATAATA
Organism: Candidatus Fimenecus sp.; assembly: GCA_045579305.1. GTDB lineage: Bacteria > Bacillota > Clostridia > Oscillospirales > Acutalibacteraceae > Fimenecus. Next base: position 6,499 of record JAZNLY010000050.1, read on the forward strand.
GGTATACAGTATGCCTATTGTGAAAAACAGTAGTGAAAAGAGTAAGTTCTGCCAATTACCGACAGTTGCAATATGAACTGTCATATAGTAATAAAATGCAAGAGGCACTATCGCACTGAATATAAACAGAATCGGAATCAAGAGGAAAGAGTCAATTACAAGATAATCAGTATATGACCAACTGATATTATGAACACCGTCCACAAGTGCTATTGTTGCTACCGTACCGATAGTCCAGATTATACTTGCACTTTCGCGCCAGCTTGGACTCTCTTTTTTCTTTAAATATGTATACAGCGCAACTATCTGACCCGCAATCATTGGAATTACAGAAAATGCAGTTTGCAAAGGAACGCTGAAATCCTGCCAGAAACCAAAGAATAAAATTGCAAGTCCCGATGCAACAAAAACCGAACCAATTACGGCAAGAGTAATTTTGATTCGATTTTTCTGCTTTGTCTTGTCCTGTGAATTGATAACAGCCTTTTTCTCACCATAAATCAATTCTTCAATATCCACATCCAAAACCTCTGCCAGCATTTCAAGAGATTCTATATCCGGTTTTGTTTTATCGTTTTCCCAATTTGAAATTGCCTGACGTGTAACGTGAAGTTTTTCTGCAAGGGCATCTTGTGTAAGTTTTTTCTCTGTTCTGATTTTTTTGAGATTTTTTGATACTTTAGACATTCGTATCGCCTCCTTACACCCTTATTATTACATAATAAGATTTAAAAGTCACGCAATGATTTGTTGCAAATGTGAAACAAAAGAAAAAACAGGAGTAAGTTACCCAACTCCTGTTTAAAAATTAATAATGTGCTACACCACATTCACATATTCTATTTGAGCCGAAAAGTCTTTGGAAGAAAAGAATGAGATTAAAGAAGAATTTTGAAATACCTGACTTATGGCAATTACAACTGCAATCAACTATTGGGTCGAGATGTTCATTATCCTCATCACAATATCCGTCGCCATCATTGTCTACGTGACCTGTTGCGTCAATGGCAATGGTTTCACGACTTATTTCTTCCTTACAAACTGAACAGTAAACAACTACATCTTTACTGCCCTTTTCTGTACAAGTAGGAGCAGCATAATTTTCCTCAACTGCACTTGCAGGGGTGTGACCCAATTCATCAATATAATTTTCAACATAACTGTCATCACATTTTGAGCAGGTGTATGTTGTATAACCTTTATCTTCACATGTTGGTGCAGTAAAGACTGAGTCATAAGCATGTCCAAGCGCCTCAATCACAATTGTTTCTCGTTCAATATCCGTGTCGCACGCATCACAATGGGTAACTATATCTTTGCTACCTGGTTGTGTGCATGTTGCAGGGATATAATTATCCTCATATGTATGTCCATGATTGTGCTCACAATAAATAAAATGAATATTTGCGTTTAATAAGTCTTCGTTGCCTTCTCCAACAACTATTTTCCCCCACTCTTCCTTTGTACCATTATAATATACATGCATAATATTAGGGCAAGAGTAAAATGCTGCTGTATCAATTACTTTTACACTATTAGGAATTATTACACTCGTTAAACTGTCGCAGCCAATGAATGCCTCCATACTAACTGTTGTTACACTATCACCGAACGTCACGCTTGTAAGACTATCACAATTCATAAATGCATACTCGCCAATAGTTGTTACACTATCACCGATTGTCACGCTTGTAAGACTATCACACTCCATAAATGCACACTCGCCAATAGTTGTTACACCATCACCGATTGTCACGCTTATAAGACTATCACAATCAAAGAATGTACCTCCACCCATTGTTGTTACACTATCAGGTATCGTTATACTTGTAAGACTATCACACTCCCAAAATACATTCTTTCCAATTGTTGTTACACCATCAGGAATTGTTACATTTGTAAGGCTATAGCACCCAAAAAAAGCTTCATCATCAATTGCTATTAAATTCTCATCGATTATTATACTTGTAAGGCAATAACATCCGCCAAATGCTCCAAAACCAATTACTGTTACACTATCAGGGATTATATAGGATGTTCTTGTATCACCAACGGGATATTGGATAAGTATTGTTTTTTCTTTATTAAACAATACACCATAATCATCATTTGAATAATACTGATTATTGCTATCTACCGAAATGTTGGTTAGATTCCAACATTTACCAAATGCACCCTCGTCAATTGCTGTTACACCATCACCAATTACTATTGTTTTAACATTATCTTTATGTTTTCTCCAGGGAATATCATTAGTACTGTAATCATACATTGCACCAGTTCCCGAAATTGTTAAGGTATAGGTTGCTGTGTTATAAGACCAAGTTAAATCATCGCCACAAGCACCCGAAAAACTAGCAAAATGAATTGTCGCACTATTTAAATATTTATTATTAGCACCTATAAAAATGTCATCCCATCCTTCGTCAGAACCGTCATAATACACATCTGTAAGACATTGACAATACTCAAATGAATATTTTCCAATTGTTGTTACACCATTACCAATTATAATTGTTTTAATGCTGTCTTCATAACTAAACCATGGACGACTATATGAAGAAAAATCATCCATCGCACCTGTGCCAGAAATTGTTAAAGTTCCTGTTAATTTATCAAATTCCCAAGTGAGATTTTCACCACAAGAACCTGAAAAGCCAGCTAACTCAATTGTCGCACCAGTTAAGTATTCATTACCGGTGCCTATTAAAATTTCATTCCAGTCTTCTTCAGCACCGATATAATACACATTTTTAAGACTTGAGCAATAGTCAAATGCATAATCACCAATTATTGTTACACCATAACCGATTGTTAGAACCGCGAGATTAGTGCACCTACTAAATGCATAGTCACCAATTGTTGCTACGCTATTAGGAATGTCTACCAATATAAGATTTCTGCAAAAAGCAAATGCATCTCTGCCAATCGTTATTAAACCATTAGGCAGTGTTATTCTTGTAAGAGCTATACAACAAGAAAATGCCGCATCCCCAATTGTTGTCACACCATCACCGATTGATATACCTGAAAGACTTTCACATCCGGCAAATGCACGACCCCCAATTGTTGTTACGCTATCCGATATACTTACCATTACAAGGTAATTGCAATCATAAAATGCATAATCACCAATTGTCGTTACATTATCATCAATTATAATAGTTCCAATATCATCCTCATAGACTTCCCACGGACGATTATTAGTACTATAATCATACATTGCACCAGTACCTGAAATTGTTAATGTGCGGTTTGATACATTATAAGCCCACGTGAGATTATCACCACAAGTACCTGATGTTGCTGCACTTGCTGTAATGCTTGACAAAGGAATGATTGAAACAACCATTATCAACGCCAATAAAACTATTAAAAATTTATTTGCTTTTTTCATAAATTCATCTCCCAAAAAAATTATAACAAACTTAATAGTAAACTTCAAGGGCAATGCAAAATCTCTTGTTTTCTTTCCAAATCCACATCCCTGTTCTGTATGTTCCTGATAGTTGATGCACGGCAACAACTATTTAATAAAACATTTATAATTACCAAATTATGATATTCACAAAAATTGCAATCCCTTTTATGTTTTAACAATAACTTTTCAAGTTATTTATCTGTGCAAGTTTCTTTCTCAAATTAGACATCTTCTCTTATTATTATTTTGTAATTCAGGAATGTGGTATAACTTTTTCAGAAGAAAAAAAGTCCTTGAAAACGTTGAATTATCAAGGGTTCGAATCCCACGCTTTAATTTCATATAAAAAAAATAGATGCTTCATAAAAACATCTACTTTCTGGAGCTACTAACCGGATTCGAACCGGTGACCTCTTCCTTACCAAGGAAGTGCTCTGCCTCCTGAGCCATAGTAGCATATTGAATTTGCAAGGGTTATTATACAAATGTTTTGGGTGTTTGTCAAGAACAGACACCACGAATTTCAAATTATAATTTGTAGGGATAACATAATTAATCAATTATTGTAGGGCGGTAGCTTGCTGCCGCCGAAAAGCAACAGAGAATCCAACAACGGCGGGGTCAAGACCCCGCCCTACCGCTACACCATATTGGTTGTTCTTTAAAATCGCAACACAGTTCCACAATTCTGCATTCTGAATTCTGCATTCAATCTATAAACTCCGATTTATTTTGTTCTGAGCCCTTTTGGATAGTGATTTTTTGCTCTGCCATTTGAGACTTTCACTCCACCAACAGTGCAGTTATCCACCATAACGACTGCCCAACCATTTTCGCAATCCGTCTGGAATTCTTCTCCGTGAAGATACTTTTTAATTTCGTCACTATCTGCCGGAAGGTTGATTTTTCTTTTAAATTCCGTACCCATCGCCATAAAGAATTGGTGATGTGGCTGGATATAATTCTTACGGATTTCACCAATTGTCACACCACAAGAAAACGCACTACCCTTTCTTATGGAAAAATCAGGTGTGAAATAAACGGGATTTCCATTATAATTCAACACATTTCTTTCATCATAGGAAACCAGAGTATCGTCGAGAAAATCTTTAACAGTTTTATCAATTTTTTCTTTTTGTGTTTCCTTACAAGTATGTGAATAATCTTCATTTGTATTATGAAGCACAGCCACAAACTGACCCTCACCTTTAGTCCTGTGTGGATAACATCTTCTTGTGTAACAGAGATTTTCGCACTTGCAACCATCAAAACAAACTCCGTCAGCAGTACTCTCTCTCACTCTTTCAGTTGTAGGCACAAGTTCAAATTCAGGATATCTCTCCAAAAATGCATCAACCGTCATTTCGTTTTCTTCTAAAGAAAAAGTGCAGGTTGAATAGACAATATAGCCACCATCTTTAAGCATTTTTACAGCACAATCAAGAATTTCTGCTTGTCTTTCGGCACACATCAGTACATTTTCAGTACTCCACTCATCAATTGCGATTTCTTCCTTGCGGAACATTCCCTCGCCTGAGCAAGGTGCGTCAACCATAATCATATCAAAGGTTTTCGGAAATTCCTTTTGGAGTTTTTGTGGGTGCATACAGGTTGTGACAACATTTCTAATGCCCATTCGTTCCATATTGCCCGTAAGGATTTTACATCTTGACGGCACAATCTCGTTTGACACAAGTATGCCATTTTCACTCAATTTATTCTTAATCTGACTGCTTTTACCACCGGGTGCGGCACACAAATCAAGAACTTTCCATTCAGATTGAATTTCGATACTCTCTACCGGCACCATAGCCGCTGGTTCCTGAATATAGAACATACCTGCATGATGATACGGATGATTTCCGATTCCGTCATAATCGAAATAAAAGCCATTTTCCACATAGGGGATTTTTTCTGTGGCAAAAATATTCAGTTTTTCAAAATCCTCGAGAGAGATTTTATCCGTATTCACACGAAATGCTCTTATCGGTTTTTCGTCATAAGATTTGATAAATTCATCAAACTCATCACCTAAAAGAGTTTTCATTCTCTCCTGAAATTCCAATGGTAACTGTTTCATTTATTTTCACCTAAATACATTTCAGCGTGTAACATACACATTGACACAGATGTTATTGCGGCAGTTTCTGTGCGGAGAATCCGTTTGCCAAGAGAAACCACCTTTCCGCCATTTTCAAAGGCTTCGGCAACTTCTTTTTCGTCAAATCCGCCTTCAGGACCGATTAAAATACCCACGCTCATACCACTTCTGATTTGCGAAAGAGCATTTTTTGTGTCTTCCATTCCGTTTTTGCTCTCGTATGGCACTAAAAACAAGTCCATTTCTTTTGCTTTTGCCATAGCCTGTTTATATGTAAGCACATCATAAATCCGGGGAATTGTGTTTCGTTTGCTCTGTTTTGCAGCACTTTCGGAAATGGTCTGCCAACGGCTTACCTTGCTTTTCTTTTTCTTGTCATCAAGCTTCACAACACAACGATTCATCTCAACGGGAATAATGCCTTCAACTCCCAATTCCACCGTTTTCTGAATAATCAATTCCATTTTATCGCCTTTTGGAAGACCCTGAAAAAGGTAAATCTTTATAGGAAGATTTGTATCATTGTAATTTTCTTCAATAATCTTTACCACAACTGAATCTTCACAAAAATCTTCTATTTCACAAAGATTACTGACACCATTTTCACTGACAAGGAATGTGTCACCGGCTGTCATACGAAGAACATTTTTAATGTGATTAAAATCCGTTCCTGTTATCACATATTTATCATTCAGTTTTTGGTTTTCATCTGCAAAAAAGTTATACATAATTATTATCCTTTATAAACAACAATGGCGTAGGCTTCGCTGAAACCTACGCCTACTATTTTTATATTAAATCAAGGAATTTTGAGCCACGTGGAACAACAAATGTGATTGCACCTTCTAAAAGTTGGAATTCTCTTTCAGTAACATATTCACATTCACCGTCAACGTTAACTGCTGCAGGATTCTGGCTCTCAATCTTAACATGCTTACAATGAACAAGCTTTGTGAAATCCCAGTTAAGATGTTCACCATTCTTATACTTATTAAGCAAAGGAAGGAGTCCAAGAGGACCTTTTTTTGCAATTTCCTTTGTATATCTTACCATAACACAGTCAATAAGACCGTCATTTGGCATAGCACCCGGAGCTGCCATATATCCACCGCCATACCAACGGGAATTTCCTATATAACAGAAAAGAAAATCATCTTCATAAACCTTGTCGTGGTCAATTGTGATTCTGAATTTGTTGTTGATTTTACTGAAAACAACACAACGAAGAGCAGAAACTGTATATGCCAATTCACCATTAACCAATGGCAACTGCTTATACTTAACCTGTCTTGCACAAACCTCGGAGTCAACACCCATTGCACATTCGTTGATAGCAACCTGACCATTAGTTTCAATAAGGTCAAGCTTTACAGGCACACCATTAACATGGTCATCTATGTTTGTATTTCTGCCAAAAAGACGACAGAAATCGTTACCTGAGCCAAGTGGAATATTTGCAACCTCAACGTTAGGATATTTATAGCAACCATTTACGATTTCGTAAAGTGTTCCGTCACCACCACATGAATAGAAGCGGACTTTCTCACCTTTTTTCGCAACATTTTCAACATAGCGCATACCATCGTTTCTTGTTGTCGTTACATAAATGTCTGCGTTAAGGCCTTTTTCTTTAATATACTTTTCAATCGTAGGGATATAATTCTTTGCGTTTTTGCCTTTGCCTGATACAGGATTTACAACAAAAATGTGTTTCATAATGTTCTCCTAATTACTTGTAATACATATATAACTGGCATTTTATCATACCATTGTAGAGCTTGCGTCGCTTATCAGCTTTTCTGCCAAAACATTTTTCAAATTCCTCGTCGGGACTGATAATATAGTATGCCCAACCACGCTCAGGATTAAAGATTTTTCCCATAGTTCTGTAAATTTGTTCAGCAGCCTGAATGTCAAGCATTCTTTCGCCATAAGGCGGATTACAGATAACAGTACCTTTTTCGGTTTTAGGTTTAAAATCCTTCAAATCCTTTTTAGAAAGGTCAATTTTCATTCCGACACCTGCTCGTCTTGCATTTTCACGAGCAATTTCGAGTGCATGGAAATCAATATCCGAGCCATAAGCCAGAAAATCAGCATCCTGAATTACAGCTTCCGTTGCTCTCATTCTTTCATCACGCCACACGGATGAATCTATATTTTCAAATCTTTCAGAGATAAATGAACGTTTAAGTCCCGGTGCAATATTGAGGGCTTTCATAGCACCTTCAATAAGAATTGTACCTGAACCACAAGTCACATCATAGAGTGTATGATAATGACGGAGCCTTGCAAGTTCTGCCATAGCAGCAGCAAGAGTTTCCTTAATAGGTGCCGTATTTGCAACCGGTCGATATCCACGCTTGTGAAGTCCTGCACCTGATGTGTCAATAAATACAGTCACAATGTCTTTCATAATTGAAAACTGAATCTGGTGAATTGGTCCTGTTTCGTCAAACCATGAAATTCTGTACTTTTCTTTAAGTCTTTCAACAACTGCCTTTTTGATTATAGCCTGACAATCACTTACAGAAAAGAGTTTTGAATTAAGTGAATAGCCCTTAACAGGAAAAGCGTCCAATTTACCAATCCACTCTTCCCAGGGGAGTTTCTTCACACCCTGAAAAAGTTGTTCAAATGTAACAGCCCTGAATTCACCAAGACGGATTAAAATTCTTTCACTATATCGTGAGCATATGTTGGCACGAGCAAGGATATTCTCGTTGCCCTCAAAATCAACTCTGCCATTATTTGCCTCAACATTCAAGGCACCCATATCACGTAATTCCTGTGCAACCAGACCTTCCAAACCTAAAAGGCAAGGTGCAGAAAATTTAATTAACATCAAACTGCTCCATTATTCATATTCATGTACAGTATAGATTAATTTTATTCAAAAGTCAACCAAAGTTAACTAAAAATAAAAAACGGTGCTGACTCTACAACACCGTTTACTAGTTTTCTCTTTTGTTCTGCGCTTATCCATCAACCTATCGAAATAAGATGCAGAAAGTCTTTTTTTGTTGCGACGGCGTATATTGGATACTCCGAGCAGCAAAAAAGGCTTAAAAAGAGAAATTCTTTTCTCTTTTGTTCTGCGCTTATTCCTGTGTCATTTTACGGACATATCTTTTGAAGAATGCTATAGCATCTTCGCAACATGCAATAGGTATTCTTTCATTTGTACCATGAGTGCAGAGAAGAAGTTTTGTGTCTGCAACAAATGGTGCAAAACGATAAATATTTTCACATACAGGCTCATAGTTATAAGCATCTGTGCCACCCATTACAAGGAAAGGAGTCACCAGATTTTTGCTGTTTTGCGCTTCTGCCAATTCCTTGATTGTCCGGAATGCCTTTGAATCTGTCGGAGAAACCTTTGAAGATTCTTTACCAACAAGGAATTCAACATCAATATCCTTGTTTCTTACACTATCACGAATATGTTTTTCAACATCACTGATTGAAACGCCCGGCATTGTACGGAAGTTAACAGTTACTGATGCTTTCTGTGGAAGAACATTGAACTGTGGACTACCTTCTGCCATTGTTACTGCTGTACAAGTACGGATAAGAGATGCCGCAGCAGGAATATTCTTACAAACAGCAAGGATGAGCGGCTGCAAAATTGGTGCATTTACAAGCACCACTCTCAACGGATAACCGGCATTCATACCAACTCTCTTGATAAGTTGCTTAAGATAATCAGGCATTGTTGCCTTGAACTGATGATTTTCAATATCCTTAACTACATCAGCAAGCTTACCCACAGCAGTATGTTTTGGTGGCTGTGATGAATGACCACCCTTTGCATTTACACTTACCTTATAGTTAACACTACCCTTTTCTGCAATACCAACACCGGTAAGGTTAATGTCAAGAAGTTTACCGAGTTTTACCGGAAGAATTGCGCCACCCTCGTCAAGGACCGCTTCAAGGTGAACACCCTGTTCTTTAAGATAAGCTGCAATCTGCTTTGCGCCATTGTCAGGCGCAGCAACAACTTCTTCGTTATGACCTAAACAGATATAAACTGTTCGTTTTGGTTGGAACCCTTCATTGAGAAGCTCTTCCATACATTCCATAACAGCAATAAGGTGATTTTTCATATCCATAGCGCCTCTGCCCCAGATAAACTCACCATCATTATGTCCGCTGAATGGGTCATGCTCCCAATCCTGCTCTGTTCCTGCTGTTATAGGAACAACGTCCTGATGAGCAAGCATTGCAATACCGTCAAGGCTCGGGTCACTGCCTTCCCATTTATAAACAAGACTTGCATCAGCGACCTTTGTCTTTGTCATATTCTTATGAACAAGCGGGAAACGTTCTTCCAGAAATGCATGGAATTTATCAAACTCTGACCAGTCAACAAGTTCTCTGTCATAATTGGAAATTGTCTTGATTTTAATTGCATCACTTAAATCACGACAGTATTTTTCCATGTCAATCATTTCAGGCAGAAGTTTTTCTGTCTCCTTCTTTTTTTCCTTAAAGAAGATTGCACGGATAAGTGTTATCACAATAAAAAGACCAATTAACGCTAAAATAGCACCTAAGATTTTCATAATCCAACGCCCCAATTCACTCTATATTTAAAATATCATATATTAAAACACGAAAATATTTTTCTGTAACAACGAAAAAACCGCAAGACATACGAGTGTATTTCGAGGATTTTTGAGGCAGTTACAGGGAAAATAGGTCGTGTTTTATGTATTTTTATCAACTTGGTGGAACACTTTTAAATTTCCTGTTTTGTTGCTACGTTTATCAAGCTCCGCCATAACGTCTTCTACTGCAATTCCCTCGTTTGCCATCATTACAAAAAGGTGGAAAATAAGGTCGCTGATTTCACCAACAGTTTCTTCCTTATTACCGTTTTTCGCAGCGATAATTGTTTCAGAACATTCCTCGCCTACCTTTTTAAGGATTTTATCAAGTTCTTTTTCAAAAAGGTAGCAAGTATATGATCCTTCCTGTTTATTTGCTTTTCTTTCAAGTATTGTTTCGTAAAGATTTATTAATGTATCGTTCATTTCATTCACCTATTTTATTTTATTAAAGAAGCAGGATTTACTGCCTGTATGACAAGCAGGACCTGTCTGCTCAACTTTTATAAGTAATGTATCGTCATCACAGTCACCATGAATTGAAATCACCTTCTGTAAATGACCTGATGTTGCACCTTTGTTCCAGAGCTCCTGTCGTGAGCGACTCCAGAACCAGGTGTATCCGGTTTCAAGAGTTTTTGCCATTGATTCCTTGTTCATATAGGCAAGCATCAGGACTTCTCCCGTGCTTTCCTCCTGAATAATTGCAGGAATAAGCTCTGCTTTTACAAAATATTTATCAAGGTTCATTATTTCGCCTCCTTGATTGCATCAACTAAGTTCAATGTGCCACTATAAATACTTCTGCCACAAATAGCACCGTACATATCTGCATTTTTAAGGTCGATAATATTGCTTAAATCCTTAATTCCACCACTTGCCGTAATGTTGCAAGAAACTGCTTCATTAAGTTTTATTAACTGTTCCAGATTCGGACCTGAAAGCATACCGTCACAGTCAATGTCCGTAAAAATAATATACTTTACGCCGAAATCTTCCATGCGTTTTGCAAGGTCAATATAGTGAGTATCACTCTTTTCTGTCCAGCCTTCTGTTGCCACCATTTCGTTTTTAGCGTCAATCCCAACTGCTATTCTGTCACCGAATTCCATACAAGCCTCTTTTACAAGCTGTGGGTTTTTAAGTGCAGCCGAGCCGATTATAACTCTCTCGATACCATTCTGAATATAGAATTCAACGTCTTTCATAGTACGGATTCCGCCACCGACTTCAACTTTAAGTCCGCTGTTTTTCGCAACATCAAGGAAAATATCGGAATTGATTCGTACACCATCAAGTGCACCATTCAAATCTACCATATGTATCCACTCTGCACCTGCCTTTTTGAAATTCAGTGCAGTTTCCATATAAGAATCAGCAACCTTACCTGCTGTGGCAAAGTCACCTTTATAAAGGCGGACACATTCTTTATCTTTTATATCTATCGCAGGAAAAATAATCATTTGTTATAAAGTCCCCTTTGTGGAAAGTGTTTTATCTGTTTTTTCTGTTGCAATACTCATTCCGTGACCGAATGCTTTGAAAATTGCTTCAGCAATGTGGTGGGAATTATCACCGTAAGGTGCACGGAGATGAACTGTGATTTTTGCATTATCAGCAACTGCACGGAAGAATTCCACGCACATACAAGCGTCAAAATCTCCACATTTTTCCTGTGGAAAATCTGCCTCAAAAACTGTATATGCACGATTACAAATGTCAACTGCACAGAAACCAAGTGCTTCGTCCATTGGTACAAAGAAACTGCCATAACGAACAAGATTTGATTTATCTCCCAAGCACTCAAAAAGCGCCTGACCGAGCACTATACCAATATCCTCAACCGTGTGGTGACAGTCAACTTCAATGTCGCCTTTGCAGGTAACTGTCAAACCATAACCGGCATGAGTTGCAAAGGCTGTAAGCATGTGGTCAAAGAAGCCTACACCAGAATCAATCTTAACTTCACCGCCATCAAGACAGAGAGTCAAATTTATATCTGTTTCTTTAGTTTTTCTGTTAATTGTTGCAGTTCTCATTATACTTCCTCCAACACTTTTTTGAAAGCTTCAAGCATTTTTTCGTTTTCGTATTCTGTACCTGCAGTGATTCGCAGATAATCACCCATATTACGGATGATAATGCTGTTTTCTTTCATCTTCTCAAATATTTCCTTTGCATTCTTCACTTTCATAAATACAAAGTTTGTATGTGTTTCGTAGATTTTTTCGATTTTATCGCTCTTGATTTCAATCAACCGATTATAAAGTTCTTTTCGTGAATTTACAACTGTTTCGATGCAATTATCAATATAATCAGGATGTGCAAAAAGAACTTCACCGAGAGCCTGTGAAACAGAATTCACATTATATGGTGATTTTACTGCACGGATAACATTTGTAAGTGTCTTGTTCGCAACTGCAAAGCCAAGACGAAGTGCAGCAGAGCCCAAAGCCTTTGAACAAGTTTTTAAGATAATAAGATTATCATAATTCTGGAATTCACCTAAAAGGCTTTCATCCTCTGCAAAATCCATATATGCTTCGTCGAGGACAACAAGTGAATCAACACTATTTATGAGTTTTCTCACATCATCCCTTGTAACGATTCTTGATGTGGGGTTACAAGGATTTGAGAAAATCACAATTCGCACATTTTCACTTTTCGCAAGGCTGATTACATCATCAATATTTACATCGAGATTTTCATCTTTCTGATATTTAACACTGTCACACTCTGCAATTTCGGCATAAAAACGATACATTGAAAAATCAGGCTCAAGAGTCAAAATCTTATCGCCTTTTTGTAAAAATGCATTCATTATAACTGAAATGATTTCGTCAGACCCATTACCTGCAGTTACACAGTCAGGATTAACATTAAAATAATCCGAGAACCCTTTTACAAGCTTTGTTGCCATTGGGTCAGGATAACGGTTCAATGCAGAATTTTTAAGTGCATCCACCATTTCTTCTTCAATTTCTTTTGGGAAAGTGAGGAATGACTCATTTGCATCAAGACGAATGTCATAAGTACCGCTGATTGGCTCATAAGGTGTTAAATTTTTTACTTTATCATTTAACTGGAACATCTTTAATCCTCAAATCTGACTTTAATGGAATTTGCGTGAGCTGTTAAGCCCTCTGTTTCTGCAAGAGAAACAACCTGTGTCTTGCACTCACGAAGTGCATCCTCTGTATAGTAAATAAAACTTGATTTTTTAATAAAACTGTCAACTGACAATGGTGAGAAAAATCTTGCAGTACCACTTGTCGGAAGAACATGGTTAGGTCCTGCAAAATAGTCACCCAATGGTTCAGGAGAATAATTTCCGAGGAATACACTACCTGCATTATCCATTCTGCCGATATATTCCATAGGATTTTCTACACACATTTCAAGGTGTTCAGGTGCGAGTCTGTTTGCAAATTCAACTGCCTTGTCCATTGTGTCGCAAATGATGATTGCACTGTAATCATTAAGTGATTTTTCAATTATTTCTTTTCTTGAAAGTGTTGCACACTGACGAGCAAGTTCTTTCTTTGTTTCTTCTGCAATTTTTTCACTTGTTGTAATAAGAATTGCAGAAGCTAAAACATCGTGTTCAGCCTGACTCATAAGGTCAGCAGCAAGGAATTTAGGATTTGCTGTTTCGTCAGCAACAATTAATATTTCACTTGGTCCAGCAACCATATCAATATCAACTGTACCGTAGAGAAGCTTCTTTGCAGTAGCAACGAAAATGTTACCGGGGCCAACGATTTTGTCAACCTTTGGAACTGTTTCTGTACCATAAGCCAATGCTGCAACTGCCTGAGCTCCACCCATTAAGAAAACTCTGTCAACACCTGCGATTTTAGCGGCAGCAAGAATGTCAGGGTTTGGTGTTCCGTCCTTTGAAGGAGGAGTTACCATTACGATTTCTTTAACACCTGCAATCTTAGCAGGAATTGCATTCATAAGCACACTTGAAGGATATGCTGCTGTGCCACCCGGTACATAGATACCAACTCTTTCAAGTCCTCGCACACGTTGTCCCATAATTACGCCATTTTCCTTTGTTGTAAGCCAACTCTGTTGTTTCTGACGAGCATGGAAATCACGGATGTTCTGGGCGGCATCCTCCAACGCCTTTACGAAAAATGGGTCGCATTTCTCTATTGCCTTATCAATTTCTTCCTTTGAAATTTCTGCCTTTTCAGGTGCTTTACCATCAAATTTAATTGTATATTCCAGAACGGCTTTGTCACCGTTTGCCTTTACATTTTCAAGAATATCAGTAACAGCAAGAGTAACTTTTTTGTCAACCTCGCCACTTCTTTCTTTAAGTTGTGCAATAAGAGCTTCATCTGCCTTACCGTCTGCAAAAACTGTATTTATCATAATTTATCAATCCTTTGGGATAACATTTTCTATTTTTTCAAGAAATTCGTCAATTTCCTCACGACGAAGTTTCATACTTGCCATATTCACGATTACTCGTGCAGAAACAGGCATAATCTTTTCTTTGACTTCAAGTCCGTTTTCCTTAAGTGTTGTACCTGTTTCAACAATATCCACAATACCGTCAGCAAGATTTAGAAGCGGAGCTAACTCAACAGAGCCTTCGATTTTAATAATCTTTATGTCCATTCCTTTGCCTTCAAAATATGCCTTTGTGATGTTAGGATATTTGGTTGCAATTCGTTTTGTGTTGAATCCGCCATAGAAATCCACACCCTTTTGAGTTGCAAGTGCGAAATCGCATTTGCCAAGATTCAAGTCCATCATTTCGTAGAAGCTCTTACCATTTTCTACGATAGTGTCCTTACCTACAATACCGATATCACAAACACCATGTTCAACATAAGTAATAACATCGGCAGCCTTTGCAAGGACAACCTCGTAATTACCTGCTGTGAGAATAAGTCGTCTGCCTTTGTTAATAAGCTCGTCGCAATCAATTCCCATTTTCTCGAAAAGTTCAACACTTTTCTTTTCAAGTCTACCTTTTGTAAGGGCAATTCTTAATTTTCTCATAATATTTCCTCCCTTACATTTTCACCGACCACGCAAATCTTTTTAATACCTTTTGCAATTGCATATTCTCTTGTTTCTTCATAAGTTTCAAAAGTGCTGTTTTCACAATAAACACCCTCTGTACGAAGATTTTTTGAATATTCAATAGCCTTAACTATATAATCTTTTTCACCAAAAACAATAATTTCAGGAACTTTTTCTTCATCAAGCTCATTTCGTGAAAGCATAACAGTTGCAAGAGCTCCTGTTTCAATACCGAAACCGGTGGAAGGCATATCTCTGCCAAATTCAGCACCAAGGCTATCATATCGACCACCTGAAACAACTGAAATACCACTGCCCTGCAAGTATCCTTTGAAGATAATGCCTGTATAGTAATTTGTACGATTTACAAGGCTTAAATCAATAACAATTTTATCAGAAAGCCCTGCTTCGCACAAAAGCACATATAATTCCCTTAAGTAATCAAGGCTCTTTTGTCCTTCATCACCCAAGTCAATTTGCTTTGCTTTTTCGATAATCTCAACACCACCGAAAAATCTTGGAAGATTACGGATACAGTCTGTTACATCTGATTTTCCGATTTTATCGAGAATATTATTAAGAGAAACAAAGTTTCTGCTTTCAACACAATCATATATCTCGCTTACTACGTCATCACTTACATTGAGTTTTTTGCAAAGCTCTTTAAAGAAACCTGCGTGACCGATTTCAAGCTTAAAATCAGCAGATGTACAACTTTCGATAGATTCAACTGCTGTTGTAATAACCTCCAAATCAGCACGAAGTCCATAAGCACCCATAAGCTCAATACCGCTCTGTGTTGCTTCATCATTTCGACCTGTCAGATTTTTCTGTCTTACAAAAACATTCTGATTATAATAAAGTCGAAGTGGAAGACGAGCATTCTGGAAACGGGTTGAAACAAGTCTTGCAATAGGAAGTGTTGAATCAGGTCGAAGTACTAAAAGTCTTCCGTATGAATCAGTCAGACTGTAAAGGTCTTCAGGATTATAACCTGAACTTTCACGATTGAACACATCGAAAAATTCGACGGTTGGTGTCATTACCTTTTCATAGCCTTTTGATTTAAAAACAGAAGAAAGTCTTTTTTCTGCACAACGGATTGCTCTGCTTTCCTGAGCAAGATAATCTTTTGTTCCCTCAGGAGTAATTTTTGAATAGTTTTTCATTAAAAATAGTTCCTTTTTTATCGTTTTCACTTTAGTGTGCTACTATGCTACCATAATAAAGTATATTAGTCAAGCACCATATTGTACAAATAAATTAAAATCCGAAAAATGAGATTTGTGCAGTTTCAGGCATATCACCGAAAGCACCGATTTCCTTAAGCGCTGTTATAACAGCACTTGAAGCACCTGTCTTTGCCTGAAAATCGTCAACTGAAACGAAATCCGCACCACATTCTTCACGACCTGCCACAATTGCCTTTGCAGCGTTTTCACCAACACCGGACAGTGCAGAAAATGGCATTCTGATTTTTCCGTCTTCTATGTAATAAACACTTGCACGGGATTTATAAATATCAACCGGAAGAAGTTCTACTCCTCTTGCCATCATTTCATTGACAACCTGCAAAGCAGTAAACTGGTCTTTTTCCTTGGTTGTCATTGGTTTTCTGTCCTTTGGCTCTGCATTGAGAGGTCCATGGAGTTCAACCATTTTGCGTTTTACTGCATCTCTGCCCCGGCAAACTGTAACCGCATCAAGGTCACCACCACGGACAGTTAAAAATGCTGTGTAATATTCAGTAGGCTTATAAATTTTGTACCAACCAAGGCGAAGCGCTGCAATAACATAAGCAGCCGCATGAGCCTTAGGGAACATATACTTGATTTTTCTGCAAGATTCCATATACCACTGAGGAACATCACATGCTTTCATTGCTTCTTCTGCGCCTTCAGGAAAACCGACCTTTGCAACAATACCTTTACGGGTTTTTTCCATAATGTTAAATGCAAGACCTGAATCAAGACCTTTATGCATAAGGTATGTCATAATACTGTCACGAGTACCGATAACATCGGAAATTGTGCAAGTACCATCTTTGATAAGTTCCTGCGCGTTACCAAGCCAAACGTCAGTACCGTGAGAAAGTCCTGAAATCTGTAAAAGGGCGCAGAAACATTTTGGCTGTGCCTCCATAAGCATACCACGAACGAAGTCAGTACCCATTTCAGGAATTGAAAGTGTTCCTGTCTGCACACCGATATCATCAGGAGTAAGTCCCAGAGCTTCAGGGCTTGTACAAAGACTTACAATCTTAGGGTCACACACATCAACATCCATAACGGGGATTCCCGTCATATCCTCAAGATGCTTATAAAGTGTGGGCACATCATGGCCGAGAATATCAAGCTTAAGAATTGTATCGTGCAAGAAATGGAAGTCAAAGTGAGTTGTTTCCATATCCGATGTTGTATCGTTTGCAGGAAATTGAACTGCTGTAAAATCATAAACATCAAACTCATTAGGCACAACAACCATACCGCCGGGATGCTGACCGGTTGTACGCTTAATACCGGTACAACCCTTTGTAAGTCTGTCTTCTTCGGCACGAGTTACAACTTTTCCTCGTTCTTCAAGATATTTTTTCACATAACCATAAGCAGTTTTATCGGCAACAGTTGCGATAGTTCCTGCTTTGAACACGTGGTCGCGACCGAAAAGCTCTTCTGTATATCTGTGAGCGTTACCCTGATAATCGCCTGAGAAGTTAAGGTCAATATCGGGTGCCTTATCACCGTGGAAACCAAGGAAGGTTTCGAACGGAATTTCGTGTCCGTCACGCACCATAGGAATATCACAATGAGGACAATTCTTCGGTGGCATATCAAAGCCTGAGCCATATTCACCGTGAAGGAAGAATTCACTATGCTTACATTTTGGACAACGGTAATGAGGTGCCAACGGATTAACCTCGGAAATACCCGCCATTGTAGCAACGAACGATGAACCGACAGAGCCTCGTGAACCAACGTGATAACCATGTGCTTCGGAGTCCCAGACAAGTTTTTGTGCGATAATATAAAGAACAGCAAATCCGTGTTTGATGATGGATTCAAGTTCTCGTGTAAGTCTGTCGGCAACATATTCAGGCACAGGGTCACCGTACCAATCCTTCGCTTTATCCCAACAAATCTGACGGAGTTCATCTTCAGCACCGGGGATTGAAGGCTGGAATGTACCTTCCGGAATTGGTCTTACTTGTTCAATCATATCTGCAATTTTATTTGTGTTTGTAACAACAACTTCATAAGCGGTATCTTCACCTAAATATGAAAATTCCTCAAGCATTTCGTCAGTTGTTTTAAAGTAAAGCGGTGCCTGGTCATCGGCATCGTCAAAGCCTTTACCTGCCATAAGAATTGCACGGAATTTGGCGTCCTCAGGGTCCATAAAGTGGACGTCACCTGTTGCACAGACAAGCTTATCTAACGCGTCCGCAACATTTATAATTTTTCTGTTAATATTGCGTATATCTTCAATAGTTTTGATTTTGTTATACTCTTTATTTCTGTCAGGATTCTTCGCATTAGGGTCGGAATGAGCCTGAATCATAAACTGATTGTTTCCGTCAGGCTGAATTTCAAGATAATCATAATATCTTGCAATTTCCAATATTTCCTCATTACTCTTCTCAAGAAGAATTGCCCTGATAAGTTCGCCTGCCTCACAAGCAGAGCCGAGAATAATACCTTCTCTTAACTCATTGAGCTTTGAACGAGGAATACAAGGTCTTTTATGGAAATATGTGGTATGTGCAAGTGACACAAGCTTATATAAGTTTTTAAGACCGATTTTATTCTGCACAAGTAGGATAATATGGTATCTCGGTAAATTCTGCCAAGGGGTTTCAGGACTTGCGATATCATCAATAAGGTAACCTTCAACACCATAAATCAGTTTAATGTCATCCTTACCTTTACCCTTCATAGCATCAGGATAACCTTGCACATTACCATGGTCAGTAATTGCGATTGCAGGATGACCCCAGCTTATTGCCCGTTTAACAAGCTTGTCAGCAGATGTCATACCGTCCATATCGGACATATTTGTATGTAAATGGAGTTCAACTCTCTTTTTTTCTGCTGTATCCTGCTTCTTAATCTGTGTAACAGTATTAACCGCAGTTGCAGAAATAATGTTTTCACCTGAATACTTATCAAAGCTTACTCTGCCATAAACAAGTACAGTTGTGCCTTCACTCAATGCACCCAGGAATGATTTTGCATTTGCACAGCTTTCAAAAATCTTTACTGTATACGAATATGTTTTATCAGTAATATTGAAGTTAATAATATTATTCTTCCCGTCACGGGTTGTACGAACATCAAGACCGAACACTTCACCCCAGACAGTAACCGCACCACTTTCGATACTCACGTCAGAAAGATTCTGCAAATTAGCAGTACGGATAAGATTACCGTAAATTGGTTTTTGTGTTTCAAGATAAAGCGGAAATCCCTCTTTTATCACATGTGGTTTAGGCTCGTTGGACTCGGATGAAAATTCAGGAATGTTCTTTACTCTGCGGATTTCCTCGTCTGCTTTCTTCTGCATACTGTCAACAGCAAGTTCTGTGTTAAAATCCTCTTTCTGAACAAAGGTTACAGTATAATCAATGCCAAAAATACCCTTGATGATTCTTTCGATTTCCTTTTCACAATTTGCAGAAATAAGGATTTCTTTTCCACCTTGTTTAAGAGTGATTTTTAATTCTTTTCCAAGAATTTCATACTCTGCACTATTAAAATATCCGTTTGCAACTATAACTTTATCCCTGAGAATTTTCACAACCATTGGCATATATTCTGTCAGAAAGCCTGTTCTTGTTTCGTCACAAATAATAGTTATATTAACATTGACAGCCCTTGAAATCTGATTTTCAAGAGCTTCAATTCTTTCTTTTTCTATTTTTCTGTAAGGTTTGATGGTGAGTTTTGCACTCATTTTTTCCTGTGAAACGGAAAAGCCCATAATGTCAGCCATTGCCACATCCATATTACGGGCACAGTCAAAATACTCACCAAAAAGTGATTTTACTACTGCCATATGTATTTCACCGTTATATCTTTTCTATCTCTTTCAATAATTCTTCTACTATCTCGTTTTCATTTACCTTTTTAAGCACTTCACCATGTTTGAAAATAACACCACAACCGTCACCACCGGCAACACCGATATCAGCCTCTTTTGCTTCACCGGGGCCATTAACAACACAACCCATTACAGCAACCTTAATGGGCTTATTATAATTTGCAAGTGCTTTTTCTACTTTTTCTGCAAGACCAATAAGGTCAATTTTTGTTCTTCCGCAGGTCGGACAGGAAACAATCTGTGCACAGTCAGTCTTTATTCCCGCAGCCTTTAAAATGTCAAATCCTGCCTTAACCTCTGTTACAGGGTCAGCAGTCATTGAAACACGGATTGTGTCACCGATACCATCAAGAAGAAGCGAGCCGATACCGATACTTGACTTTACAAGAGCCATATTATGTGTACCTGCTTCTGTAACACCAAGATGTAAAGGATAGTCGCACATATCCGCCACAAGGCGATATGCCTTTACCATTTTCTGCACATCCGATGATTTGATAGACACAACAATATCGTTAAAATCAAATTTTTCCAAAAGACCAATATGGTACATAGCACTTTCAGCCATAGCTTCAGGTGTCGGTGAGCCATATTTTGCAAGAAGATTCTTTTCAAGTGAGCCGGAATTAACACCGATACGGATAGGCACATTGTGAAGTCGGCAAGCGTATGCTACTGCTCTTACCTTTTCGTCATCACCGATATTACCGGGATTGATTCTGATTTTATCAACACCTGCTGCAACACTTTCCAAAGCACAACGATAATCAAAATGAATATCCGCAACAACAGGAATACTCACTGCATTTTTCACTGCATAAAGTGTTCTTACTGCATCCTTGTTAGGCACAGTAAGACGGATAATCTGACAGCCTGCCTTTTCCAACTCAACAGCTTGTCTCACATTACCCTCGGCATCTTCAGCAATAACATTGAGCATTGACTGAACAGCGATTGGATTATTTCCACCGATTTTAACATTTCCTGCCGTTACAACACGGCTTTTTCTGCGTTCTATCATATTTTTAATTCCTTATAAGATTTATTATATCGTTAAAGGTTACTACTACCATTAAAAGGAGCAACAATGCAAGTCCTGCACCATGAACATACCCTTCATATTTTGGATTAATTGGTTTTCTTCGGATTCCCTCAATAATCAGGAAAAACAATCTGCCTCCATCAAGTGCCGGTAAAGGAAGAAGATTGAAAATACCAATATTTATCGACACAAATGACATCAAAGTCAGTGCAGAAATAAGGTTTGCCTTACTCTCGACTGCCGAGGAAGTCACATCGGCAAGTATATTCACAGTACCCACAGGTCCCGATAAATCAGCAAGTCCGAACTTTCCCGTCACCAGGTCAAAAAGACTTAGCCACACCAACCTTGCAATAGATACCGTTTGCTTTACAGCTGTCGAAATAACATTTAAAAATGTTGTTTCTTTGCCGAGAATCACAAAATCATAAGATATGAGTGTGTATCCATCCTGTTTTTGTGTTTTAAAGGTAACGTCCTCAAGTTCAACTTTCTTACCATCACGACGGACAGTCATATCAAACACACCGTCATCGCTTCTTGTCATAAGAAAGGAAATATCCATATCTGAAAAAACTTTGTGGCCATCAATTTCAAGAAGCTGGTCACCTGCCTGAAGACCTGTCTGCTGACTTATTGCATTTTCTTCAAACTGTAAAATCTCAGTTGTACCAACCAGGTCATCCATAGCAAGGCATGTTGCAACAATCACAACACCTAAAATAAGATTCATTATAGCGCCGGCTGCAACAATGATAATCTTCTGCCATACCTTTTTTCGGTTAAAAGCATTCTCATCAGCGCTTTCTTCATCTTCACCCTCCATACTTACATATCCGCCAATAGGAAGAAGACGAAGAGCGTATGTTGTTTCACCTTTTTTCTTTTTGAAAATGGCAGGACCCATTCCAAGTGCAAATTCATTGACCTTTACTTTGAAAAGCTTTGCAAATGTAAAATGTCCCAATTCGTGTATCGAAATAAGGAGTCCGAAAAATAAAATTGCCACTAAGAAAGGCCACACCTTTGACCAGATTTCCAAAAAATCACTGCTTTCTAAAATTACTGTTTTGCGTATTTTAATACCAGTTCTCTTGCAAGAACATCGGCGTTATAAACATCATCAACTGTATAAGTATCTCCATTTGGTGCTTCATTCATAACCTTTTCAACCAATTCTGCAATCTGCAAAAAACCAATTTTACCTTGTCGGAACATAAGATTTGCTTGTTCGTTTGCTGAATTTGCAAAAGCAGGATAAAGACCACCGCGGGTAATGGCTTCACGACAGATATCCATACATCTGAAAGTTTCATAATCAGGTTTATAAAATGTCAATGTGCCAAGTTTTGTCAAGTCTAATTCCCCTGTAAGAGATTCTATTCTTTCAGGGTATGTAAGTGCATACTGAATAGGAATTTTCATATCAGGAAGTCCCAACTGTGCTATTACCGCATTATCATCATACTCAACTGCGGAATGAATTATACTTTCTCTATGAACGATGATTTCAATTTTTGACGGATGAACATCAAAAAGCCATACTGCTTCGATAAGTTCAAGTCCCTTATTCATCATTGTAGCAGAGTCAATGGTTATTTTTTGTCCCATACTCCAATTAGGATGTTTAAGAGCATCTGCAACAGTTACTTCTTCTAATTCTTCTCTTGTCTTACCAAAGAAAGGTCCACCGGAAGCAGTAAGAATAATCCTCTTTAAAGCCTTATTGCTTGGCTTACCCTGTAAGCACTGGAAAATGGCAGAATGTTCTGAATCCACCGGAAGGATACTCACACCTTTTTCCTTTGCCTTTGTCGTTACAAGAAGACCCCCTGCAACAAGAGTTTCTTTGTTTGCAAGAGCAATTTTTTTATTCGCATCAATAGCTGTAAGGGTAGGTTTTAGCCCTGCCATACCAACAACTGAATTGATTACTGTATCTGCTTCATCAACTCCTGCACATTCACAAACACCGTGGATTCCTGAAAGCACCTTTGTATCTGTGTCAGCCACTCTGTTTTTAAGCTCTTTTGCAGCATCTTCATCCACCAATGCAGCAACTTTTGGCTTGAATTCACGGATTTGCTCTTCGATTAAATCTACGTTTGAATATGCCGAAAGCGCGGACACAGAGTAACCGCACTTTCTCGCTGTTTCAAGGCTCTGGGTACCAATTGAACCTGTTGAGCCTAAAATACTTAAATTTTTTGTCATTTTATATTGACACCTCAAAAATGTTGAACACTGCATAGAAAGCAGCACAAACAAATAAAATACTGTCAAAACGGTCCATAATTCCACCGTGACCGGGAATAAGATTTCCGAAATCCTTGATTCCGTAATTACGTTTAATAAGTGATGCCGTAAGGTCACCACACATACCTACGATGGATGTAATAACCGATGCCACAATTATCGGGAAATAGTTGTGAACAGGATTTGCAAATATAAAATTATCATAAACTGCGTACAAAATAACATTTGCAAGAATGCAACCCAACACGCCACCTATTGCGCCTTCAACAGTTTTCTTGGGACTGATTTTCGGACAAAGTTTGTGTTTACCAAGGAAGCTGCCCGCAAAATATGCAAAAGTATCTGTAAAACAAGCCGAGAAAAGTATAAACAGAATCAGGAATATTCCATGAGCATCTGTGTATCCTCTGTCAGGATAGTACTCTGCAATATCTCTGAAAAACATAAGTCTTGAGAATGAAAACGGAACCAACAAAGATGACACGATAACAAAGGAAATCTGTGAGAATTTGGTTTTCTCGTGATTGTGAAGCATCATAAAGCAAAGCAAAAGAATATAAATCACAATCAAATATTCTGTTTTGAGATTTATTCCGTTTATCTCTTGTAAATAATGTCCGTATTCATAATATAAAGGGAATATGCTTGAAACTGCAACACTGAGAACCATCACAGGCTTGTTTTCAAGCCCACAGGCACGATTGAGTTCATAAGTTGCCATGAAACATAAAAACATTGCAAAAGCAAGAAAGAACCACGTATGCATAAAAACAAGCGCAGAAATTCCCATCGCTGTCCACAAAAGACCAAATACTATTCTTTTTGCCATAAAACGTCCTCTCTATCTGTCCTCAAACTCCACCAAATCGTCTGTTTCTCTTTTCAAATTCTCTCAGTGCCTCAACCAAATCATCTTCTGTGAAATCCGGCCACAGTACATTTGAAAACCAGAATTCAGAATATGCCGACTGCCAGGTAAGGAAATTTGACAATCGGTATTCTCCGCTTGGTCTGATAATCAAATCCGGGTCCGGATGATTTTTAGTGTAAAGACTCCGGGATATCATTTCTTCAGTAATGTCTTCAGGTAAGATTTCACCATTCTTTACCTTACGTGCGATTTCCTGAACACCCTGAGTAATCTCGTGACGGCCACCATAGTTAATTGCAAGATTCAGAATGATTTTTGTTTCATACTGACTTTCCTTTTCAATATGGTTCATAAGAGCCTGGATGTCATCTGGTATACCCTGACGGTCACCGATAAAACGAAGGGCGATTCCCTTCTCCTTATTTTCTTCTTTGCGCTCTTCTGCCTCATTAAGATATTCTCTGAACAACTGCATTATAGCGTCCACTTCTTCCTGTGGACGTTTCCAGTTTTCAGTTGAAAAAGCATAAAAAGTCAGACATTTAACACCGACAGCCGCAGCAAACTCACCGATTCTGCGAAAAGTCTTTGCCCCTTCTATATGCCCTTTATATCGTGGTAAATTTCTTTGTTTTGCCCATCTGCCATTACCATCCATAATGATTCCGATATGCTTGGGCAACACTGAAAATCGAGGTATATTCTTATCCATCACATTTTTAAAATAATCAAATCAGGGCGGTTTTATCCGCCCAGATTTGATTATATCTCCATAATTTCTTTTTCTTTCTTATCAGCGATTACATCAATTTCTTTTACGAACTCATCTGTGATTTTCTGAATCTTTGTTTCAGCATCCTTCTGGTCATCTTCTGTGATTTCGCTGTTTTTCTTCATAGCCTTGATTTTATCGATTGCATCACGACGGATTGAACGGATTGCAACCTTTGATTCTTCAGCTGTTTTGCTTACATCCTTACAAAGAGCTTTTCTGCGTTCCTCGGTAAGTGGCGGGAATGTAAGACGAATCACCTTGCCATCATTCATTGGGTTAATGCCGATATCAGAAGCCTGAATAGCTTTTGAAATAGGATTAATTGTGCTTACGTCCCATGGCTGAATAACAAGAATTCTACCTTCACTTACTGAAACAGCAGCCATCTGCTGAATTGGTGTTGGAACTCCGTAATAATCAACCTGAATTCTGTCGAGAACTGCAGGAGTTGCACGACCTGCTCTCATGCCTGCAAATTCTTTTTCAAGAACAGAAACTGTCTTGTTCATTTTTTCTTTCATTGCGTCAAATACTGTATTCATAAATCTATCTCCTTTGAACTTTACTTTTCGTCAACTACAAGAGTACCCACTGTTTCACCCTTAACAGCTTTAACCATATTTTCAGGCTGCTGAAGATTGAAAACGAGAAGTGGAATTTTGTTATCTCTGCAAAGAGAAGCAGCAGTACTGTCCATAACTGCGAGACCTTTGCTAAGAATATCCTGGTGAGTAATAACATCATACTTGATTGCGTCGTCAAAACGGTTAGGGTCCTTGTCATAAACACCGTCAACATTTGTAGCCTTAAAGATAATATCTGCATCAATTTCTGCTGCACGAAGAGCGGCTGCTGTGTCTGTTGAGAAGAATGGGTTACCTGTTCCGCAACCAAAGATAACAACTCTGCCCTTTTCAAGGTGACGTTTTGCACGATGGCTTATGTATGGCTCGGCAATCTTGTTCATTTCGATTGCTGTCTGCACTCTAACAATAACACCCAACTGTTCAAGAGAATCAGCAAGAGCTAATGAGTTCATAACAGTTGCCAGCATACCGATGTGGTCAGCTCTTGTTCTGTCCATATCACCACTTGAGCGTCCTCTCCAGAAATTACCGCCACCAACAACGATAGCAACTTCTGTGCCCAAATCTGCCATTTCCTTGATAGCAGAACAAACACTGTTCACTGTATCAAAATCAAATCCGTGTTTTTTGTCACCGGCAAGCACCTCACCACTGACTTTTAAAAGCACTCTTTTATATTTTGGTTCCATAATAAAACACCTCCGTGGTAATCCCATTTCACCGATTACCATATTTAGTATATTTTACATTAATTTTGACTTTATGTAAAGAGTATTTTTACAATTACTCAAGTATTTTGTTATATAAAACGTGCAGAACCACAATTACTATGAATTCAAAAGAAAAAAGGCGGTATTCCCGCCTTAAAGAATTGTTGATACGATGAAAACAAGTGCTACATAAGCAGCAACAAACGGAGCAATGATTGGTGCAAACGGAAGCAGAAGAATTGAGCCCAAAACACCTGTAGCAACCTTGATAAACATTGTGCTCTCAGCTTCTGATACATTCTGCCAACTAAAGTGAATATCACTGCCCTCTTTATAGAAGGAATCCTCACTCATACCGTCTTTGGAGCTACTCATTTCAAGTCCACACTCCGCAAATCCATCTGCAACAAGAGCTGCCATTCCTTCGTCCTTGAAGGTGATTCTACCTGTCAGACGAAGCTCGTCAGCAGGTTCTTGCTGTCTGAGGTGACCGTTTTTAAATCCGGTACACCACCAGTAATAATCATAAGGTCTGGTAAATTCACGATTCCAGTTGCCTCTGATATCCTCATGCCAGAGTGTCATTTCCATTTTCAGCCAGTCTTCTTCCTCCGGGCAGTTAAACATTGTCCACGCATCAATTTCCTCATCAGAATGAGGGCGGTTATAGATACCTATTTCGCCACCGTAGAAAACAAGTCCATACTGACCCTTCCACATCTGCAACATCCAGTCCTTGTCTTCATAGGTAAAGAAAATACGGATGTAGTCATATTCAAGAAGAAGATATGGTGAAACGTAATCATAAATTTTTCCAAATCCGTAATCATGCTGCCATGCATCTTTATCATTGGTGTAATAATAGTCGTCAATATAACTATACTGATAGCTCATCATCTGATGACTCTCGAGCAAGTTTTTTAAAGGAGAATTTCTTTTTACGACGTTTATTGCAAATTCACCTCTGATAATTTCACCATCAACCTCTGCCTGAGCAAAAATAACAGCCCTGCCCACATCAACACCTTTTACTTTGCCGTTGGAATCTACTGTTGCAATACTTTCATCAGATGAACTCCAAACAATTTCAGGTTGAACTTCCACGTTTGTTACAGTAGCAGTCATTTGAATTGTTTTTCTTCTTGCTACCGTAAGACGGTCACTCTGCATCACGAGAGTATGCCCTTCACTAATAGCCTCATACCCACTATCAGCTGCAAAAGTGCTGATTGGAAAAATTGATAAAATCGTTAATACAGAAAGTATAACTGAAAGGGCTACGGACGTAATTCTCTTGATTTTCATTACGCAACCTCCTTGGTTAATATGTTAGAATTTTATCATTTCAGGAAAAACCTGTCAACTATGTTCATCTACACTTTCAAAAGTTACTGTACAAAATAAGCATTGACTATTTTTGGGTAAAGATATATAATAATTTGAAAATAATTTTTATTTTTTTGAAAATTATGGGGTGTTGGAAATGGAAAACAAACCTTTTAACATTAAAGAAATCTGTGAACAATTCTCCTTAAATGGTGTTTTTACAGGATACGAAAAAATTAACAATGGTCATGTTAATAGTACATTTACCTTATTATTTGAAGAAAAGGGAAATGTTAAAAAATATGTTCTTCAGAAAATTAACACTGAAGCTTTTAAAAAGCCTGAAGAACTTATGAGTAATATTGTTGCAGTTACAGACCATATCCGCAAAAAGAATGAAGAAATGAATGTTCCATGGGCTGAACGTGGTACACTTACTTTCCTTCCTTGTACAAATGGTAAATATTATTTTATCAGTGAAAAAAACGATTGTTGGAGATTGTATAACTACATAGATAATGTTTATACTTGCAATTCCATTGATGATGAACAGGTTTTTTGTAATGCCGGCATTGCTTTCGGTGATTTCCAGAACCTTCTTGCAGATTTTGATGGTTCAACACTCTTTGAGACTATTGAAAAATTTCACAATACCGCTTCCCGTTTTGAAAAACTGAAAACTGCAATTAAAGAAAATCGTTCTGGCCGACTTGAAAATGCAAAAGATGAGATTGAGTTCGCGTTAAAATACGAATCAGAAGCCTATGTCCTTGTTGACATGATTAACGAAGGCAAGCTTCCTTTAAGAGTTACCCACAACGACACAAAACTCAACAATATTCTTTTTGACAATGTTTCAAACAAAGGCATCTGCATCATTGACCTGGATACAGTCATGCCCGGCCTTTCACTTTATGACTTTGGTGACAGTATCCGTTTTGGTGCAAATACTGCATCCGAAGATGAAAAAGACATTTCGAAGGTAACATTGAGTCTCCCACTTTACGAGGCATATGTTAAAGGATATTTGAGCAGTGCAAAGGATGCTCTCACAGACCTTGAAAAAGAGCTCCTCCCTTTCGGCGCAAAGATAATGACTTACGAATGTGGTATCCGTTTCCTTACAGACTACCTCAATGGTGATATTTATTTCCATATCAATTATCCTGAACACAATCTTGACCGTTGTCGCACTCAATTCAAACTGGTAGAAGAAATTGAAGCAAAGATGGACAAGATGAAAGAAATCACAAAAAAATACTGCTGATGAAAAGTTAAAGCTCCTACAAAAATTTGTAGGAGCTTTTTTCAACTCAATTTTCCGAAAAAACCCGGAACAAATCTTTTTATTATATAAATAATCCTTGCAAGTGAAAGACATAAAAAACTACTTTTCGTTTTAAGCACCTTTGCCATAATTCCTATGAATCCGCCTCCGCAAAGATGTAAAGAAAGCTTTTTGTATCGGTCACTTCCGAAAACCTTTTCTATAAAATCTTTTCTTTGCTTGTGAGTCATAGCTGATTTTTTATCACAATTTCTTTCAAGGGCAGAGAAAAGGTATCTGGTATATCTTAAAGCAAGAAATCCGAAAATTTCCTTATCCAGCATATTCCAATACTCAAACTGAGAATACATACGGTCTATTTTAACCATTATATCCTCATAATAGGTAGGAATGAAGCTTCCCGTTTTGCTCCCCGAATGTTTAACATAGTGATATGGTGCAAAATCCAGAATGTTGCAACTTTCTGCATCCATAAAGAAGTCAATATTAAAAATTATATCCTCATTGAATTTCATCTGTGGAAATATGGCTTTAGTTTCTTTTAAGTACCGGATATTATACATTTTATTGCAAGGATATCCGTACAAATCAAGTAATTCCAATGATGGAATTTCGTTCCGAAGAGTTTGCTGGTCCTTTATGATTTTATTATCATAAGATACCTTTTTCATGTTCGTAAGCTGACCTTTTTCGTCGTAATATTCTTCCACAAGTCCGAAAAGCACAACCTGACTTGGATTTTCCCTGACTGATGTTGCAAGAACCTCCAGCATATTGCTGTCAAAATAGTCATCACTATCAAGAAAACAGAGATATTCACCATTAACCATAGTCATAGCAGTATTTCGTGCATTTGAAACACCACCATTCTCAGGTAAATGAACAACCTTTATTCTTGAATCCTTTTCTGCAAATTCATCACAGATTCTGCCACTGTTGTCAGGTGAACAGTCGTCAACAAGCAACAACTCAAAATCAGTAAATGATTGTGAAAGAACTGATTCAACACTTTTTACAAGATATTTTTCCGACTTATAAACAGGCATAATAATGCTGATAAAAGGAGCCATCCGAACACACCTCCGTTCAAGATGAATTATAATGCAAAACCCCTTTATTGTCAAACAAATCAACACTATTACAATACAATTACAATACTTGAAAACTATACAACATAGTGATATAATATATTATCTATAAATAAATCTGTTTGTATGGAAGTGAGAACAGTTATGAAAAGATTTATAAATGATGTAAAGAAATTTGGAAATTATACTCTTTTTGCAGCAAAGTCCGGAATGAAAGCCGAGGTTGCCGGGTCATTCTTAAGCTGGATGTGGTGGATTCTTGACCCATTACTTTATATGCTTGTTTACTCATTTGTTGCTGTGTATGTTTTCGGCAGTCGTGAGCCATATTTCCCTGTATTTGTTTTCATTGGTCTTAATACATGGACATTCTTCAGTAAAACAGTTAAATCCGGTGTTAAACTTGTTCAGGATAAAAAGAGTGTTGTAACCAAGGTTTATATCCCTAAATTCATATTCATTCTTGAAAAAGAAACAATTTTCGGAATCAAGATGTTTGTTTCATGTGCACTTACTGTTATATTTATGATTTTCTATCGTGTACCGGTAACCTGGAAAGCATTGTGGATAATACCTCTCTGGTTGCTTTTGTTCATGATAACATTCGCATTCACAACACTTATTACACACTTTGGTGTTTTTGTTGAAGACCTTATGAATGTACTTACTGTTGCACTCCAGTTAGGTTTCTATCTTTCAGGTATTTTCTATTCAATTGAAACAAGAATTCTACCTAAAAATGCAATCGTCGGTAACCTTCTCATTCACTGTAACCCAATAGCTCTTATTATGACCGATATGCGAAATGTTCTCCTTTACAACAAGGAACCTCATTACATTTCACTTCTTATCTGGACAGTTGTTTCAGTTGTTGTTGCTGCATTCGGTGTAAGAACTATTTATAAACACGAGAACACTTACGTTAAGATTATATAAGCAAGGAGGGACACTAAATGAACGAAACTGCAATCTCAGTAAAGGATGTAAAAATCCGATATCGAATGATGAACAAAGTTTCATTCTTCAGAGCTTTGGTATCAAGTTCAACATATTCAAAAACTAAATATTTTGAAGCAGTCAAAGGTGTGTCCTTCGAGGTTCCTAAAGGACAGATTCTTGGTATTGTCGGTAAAAACGGTAGTGGTAAATCCACACTCCTTCGTGCAATTGCCGGTATCTTTTCTCCCGACGAAGGCACAATTGACCTTCACGGAAACACAATTTCTCTTCTTTCAATTGGCGTTGGTTTTCAGAATGCCCTTTCAGGTCGTGAAAACATTTACCTTTCAGGTATGCTTTTAGGCTTTTCGCGTGAATTTATTGATGAAAAGCTTGAGGAAATTATTGAGTTTTCTGAGCTTGGCGATTTCATTGACCGTCCTGTAAAATCATATTCAAGCGGTATGTATTCAAAACTTGCATTCTCAATCACTGCAATTCTTGAGACAGATATTATGCTTATCGACGAAGTTTTATCAGTTGGTGACGCAAAGTTCAAGAAAAAGAGTTACGCAAAAATGAAAGAACTGATTTCTAACGACGAAAGAACTGTTCTTATAGTTTCCCACAGTTCAGAAACAATCAGAAACCTTTGTGACAACGTTCTCTGGA
The DNA here is from genome assembly GCA_045579305.1 of Candidatus Fimenecus sp. GTDB lineage: Bacteria > Bacillota > Clostridia > Oscillospirales > Acutalibacteraceae > Fimenecus. The sequence continues at coordinate 38,328 of JAZNLY010000050.1, forward strand.
TTCACGATGGTGAAATGAGAATGTATGGCACAACAGCTGAAGTTCTTCCAAAATATGATGAATTTATGAAATAAGTTATGAGTATTGAAAATAATAAACCAATAGATTTTGTCATGATATGGGTTGATGGAAGTGACCCTGAATGGCGCAAAGAAAAAGCAGAATATGACGGCTCCGTTATAACAACAGCCAATAGTGAAGTCAGGTACCGTGATTGGGACAACCTTCAGTATTGGTTCAGAGGCGTTGAGAAATATGCACCTTGGGTTAACAAAATTCATTTTGTAACCTGGGGTCATTTACCGTCCTGGCTTGATACAACAAATCCGAAACTCAATATTGTAAATCATAAGGACTATATTCCTGCCGAATATCTTCCAACATTCAGTTCGCACACAATTGAACTGAATCTTCACAGAATCGACGGATTAGCAGAACAGTTCGTCTATTTCAATGATGATACATTTTTAAACAGACCAACTAATCCCGAGGATTTCTTTAAAAATGGTCTGCCCTGTGATACTGCAGCAGTACATTGTATTTACTTTGCTGACGATAGCGCAGGTCATTTCCATGGTTCGGATATTGAAGTTATCAATGACAATTTCAACAAGCATCAATGTATGAAACGTGACTGGAAAAAGTGGTTCAGTCTTAAAAACGGATTTAAAAATGTTATCCGTACTGCACTCCTCTTCCCTTGGCCCTGGTTTCCGGGAATGTACTGTCAGCACACTCCGAACAGTTTCCTTAAATCCACATTTGAAACTGTATGGGGCAAGGCTTATGACACTCTTCACGAAACCTGTCAGCACAAATTCCGAAAAAAGAGTGATGTTAACCAGTGGGTTATGAAATACTGGCAGATGGCAGAGGGAAAATTCTTTGTAAGAGATGCAACTTTTGCCCAATGTTATCACATTGACAACGAAATGTTTAAAGATTTGTGTAAGGAATTAGATGAAAAAACACACGCTCTTATCTGTATAAATGACACAACAAACACAGAAAATTTTGAAGAGAAGAAACAGATTGTAATTGACGCTTTTAAACGCAACTTCCCTGAAAAATCATCCTTTGAAAAGTGAAAAGAGGATTTTTATGAAACCTGATATGAACAAGCCAATAGATTTTGTCATGATATGGGTTGATGGCAGTGACCCTGAATGGCGAAAAGAAAAAGCACAATATGACGGAAGTGTTATTACAAGTTCAAACAGTGAAGTCCGTTATCGTGACTGGAATAATCTCCAGTATTGGTTCAGAGCTGTTGAAAAATATGCTCCATGGGTTAACAAAATTCATTTTGTTACCTGGGGTCATTTGCCTCCTTGGCTTGATACCACAAACCCAAAGCTCAATATTGTAAATCACAGAGATTATATCCCAGCCGAATATCTTCCAACTTTCAGTTCACACACAATCGAATTGAATCTCCACAGAATTGAAGGTTTGGCAGAACAATTTGTTTATTTCAACGATGATATTTTCCTTAACAAGCCCGTGAAACCTGAAGACTTTTTCAAGGATGGACTTCCACTTGACGTAGGTGCAATAAACTGTATTTATTTTGGCAAGGACAGTGCAGGATTTTTCCACGCAGCTGACCTTGTTATCATCAATTCTCATTTCAAAAAGAAACAGGTAATGAAAAGGGACTGGAAAAAGTGGTACCATCCAAAAAATGGTTATATGAATGTAACTAAAAACGTTTTACTTTATCCTTGGCTCTGGTTTCCCGGCTTCTATAATCAACACGTGTCCAACAACTTCCTGAAATCCACTTTTGAAACTGTATGGGAAGAAGAATTTGAAGCACTTAATGAAACCTGTTTACACAAATTCCGTAAAAATGGTGACGTTAACCAATGGGTGATGAAATACTGGCAGTTGGCAGATGGAAAATTCAATGTGCGTCGTGGAGATTTTGCATTTTGTTACCATGTAAAAAATAAGAATTTCGGACGACTTTGTGAAGATTTAAAGAACCCTCAACACTCCATTGTCTGTATCAATGACAATGCTAAAACAGATGATTTTGAAGAAAAGAAGCAGACGATAGTTGATATTTTTGAGGCAAAATTCCCTGAAAAATCATCATTTGAAAAATAGTAAACTAAAGGAAAATGGATATGGCAGATTACAAATATAAATTTTCTATTGTATCAGCAGTATACAATGTTGAAGATTTTGTAGCAGAAACAATAGATAGTCTTTTAAATCAGGATATTGGATTTAAAAATATCCAGCTCATTCTCGTTGAGGATGGCTCCCCTGACAACAGTGGTGCAATCTGTGACGAATATGCAAAGAAATATCCTGACAATATCATTGTTATCCATAAAGAAAATGGTGGTGTTTCCTCTGCAAGAAATGCCGGTCTTGAACTCGTTCAGGGAAAATATGTCAACTTCATTGACTCTGATGATATGTTTACATCAAAAACATTGTCAAGCGTATGGAACTTTTTTGAGAAGAATTATGATAAAACCGATGTTGTCGGTGTCCCATTAAAATATTTTGACGGCAAAACAGGAAACCATATTCTTAACTTCAAATTTAAAAAAACAAGAATCGTTGACCTTAATAAAGACTATGATTATGTTCATCTGTCTGCCGCAAGTTCATTTATAAAAGCAGAGGTCATAAAGGACAAACGATTCAACCTGGAATTAGCTTATGGTGAAGATGGCTTGTTTGTCCAGGAGGTCCTTCTCGGAAAACAGACTCTTGGCGCAGTTGCTGAGGGTGAATATATGTATCGTTCAAGAGCTACTTCTGCCATAAATAATTCCCTTAAAAACCCGAAATGGTATAATGATACTCTTGAAAACTTCCACCTTGCTTTAATCAACAAGTGCAAAAAAGAGCTTGGCTACATACCTCGATTTACACAGTATGCAATTATGTACGATATGCAGTGGAGAGTCAAGGTTCCCGAAATTGATACAGAAGTTATTTCTGATGAAGAAAGTGACCTGTACCTTGACAGAGTCACACAAATCATAAGTAATATTGATGATGAAATTATTATGGCACAGAAAAACATTCCGAGAGAATTTAAGTTTTCTGCGTTGAATATAAAACACAAAAAATTACCCGAAATTGTAAAAACGGAAAACAATCTACAGCTTATATATGATAATGAGCCTGTTTTCTTTGCATCAAAATTCACTGCAAGGATTGAATTTGTGAAAATTGAAAACAACACCCTTATCATCGATGGTCACTATCTTGTTTTCGATTTACCTTTTATGAATCTTAAAATAAAGGCTATTACAGAAAATGGTGAATTTGTTGCAGAACGAATCAACAGAAATTCCTTTGTTTCATCCTTAGGAAAAGTTGTGCAACGAGCAGAAGGATTCACTGTAAAAATTCCTTTATCCGGATGTGATGATATATTTTCCGTTAAACTCGCACTTGAAATTGACGGAGTTACAATTCTTTCACAGCGTTATTCATACAGATATTTTACACCGATTACAAATTCATTTATCGGTTCTTATTACAATACTAATGGCTGGATTCTTTCCACCCAGAAAACAAGAATTCTTGTACAGAAGGAAACCTTTGCAAGACTCTGGCGCAAGAGAATAAAACTTTACCTTGCTCTTTTAACCAGAAAAAATTTCCGAAGCAAAGAAGCTGCATTTTCAAGATTCATTCTTCCTATCGTCAAGAAACTCAAGAAAAAACCTGTTTGGTTACTGTCTGACCGTGGTGAAAAAGCAGGTGACAACGGTGAAGCATTCTTCCGTTATATGCGAAAAGAGCATCCTGAAATTGATGCAAGATTTGTTATACGAAAAGATTGCTCCGATTACAATCGAATCAAAGAAATCGGCCCTGTTGTGGCAAAAGGAACATATAAGAACAGATTTCTCATTCTTCTTAGTGATTGCATCCTTACCAGCCAGTTGGGTAATGACTCTTATGACCAATTTGGTATTTTCCGTTCATATTACAAGGACCTTCTCGCAGATAAAAAAGTTGTTTTCCTTCAGCATGGTGTTATCAAATATAACTTTGCATCATGGCTTAACCGATACAACAAAAATATATTTGGCTTTGTCACATCTGCCCACGGCGAATGGAAATCAATTGTAGAAGAAGGCTATCATTACACTGAAAAAGAGGTATGGCTTACCGGACTTCCACGTTGGGACAGACTTTACGAGGATTCTGAAAGAAGAATCACAATTATGCCAACCTGGCGTAAATATCTGACAAAGGGACGAAATCCGAAGACAGGTGGTTGGCACCTTATTCCAAATTTCCAGGAAAGCAGATATTTTACTTATTACAATAGTTTACTTAATGATGAAAAGCTTATTTCCGCAGCCAAGAAGAATGGTTATAAAATCAGCTTTTTACCACATCCTAATATTCAACCTCATATCTCTCTTTTCACAAAGCATCCTGATGTTGACTTTTTTACAGAGGATGTTTCATATACAGACATTTATGCTCACAGTGACCTTGTTGTAACCGACTACTCTTCTGCCGTATTTGATTTTGCATATATGAGAAAACCTTTGGTTTATAACTTCTTTGATGCAGACGAATTTTATGCAGGTGGTCACACGTCAAGTGGTGGTTACTATGACGACGTGAAGGATAGTTTCGGTGAAGTTGAATATGACCTTGAGTCAACTGTAAACCGTATTATTGAATATATGGAAAACGGTTGTCAATTGAAGGATGAGTATCGCAAACGAATCGATAAATTCTTTGCATACAATGACAAAAACAACTGTCAGCGTGTTTATGACAAAATTATGGAGAATAAACAAAGGTGATTTCAAATGATTTTTGACACATTGGAAAACATAAAGAATTATGAGGGATTGGGTAAGGTTTATACTGCCTTGGAATTCCTTGCAAATACTGATTTCTCAAAAATCGAATTGGGAAGATATGAACTTCAGGGTGACGACATTTTCTATATGGTACAGTGTTATGAGACTGACCCTGACAAGACTGTTTCAGAAGCTCATAAAAAATATATCGACATTCAGTTTATGGTTGATGGTGAAGAAATCATCGGTGTTGCACCTTTTTCCTGTGAAAAGGCAGAAACCGAATCAAAGCCTGAAAATGACGTATGGTTTTATGAGTGCAAAACCGAGCCATTGACCCTTTTCAAGAACAGTTTTATGGTACTTTATCCAAATGATTTGCATTGTCCGGGTGTGGCAGTAAATGGTGCAAAAACCTGTCACAAGGTCGTAGTGAAGGTGAAGGTATGATAAACAATATCTACTCAAAAAAAATAACTCAACTCCGTGAAAAAGCAGATATGTCAGTTTCCGGACTTGCTGACAGAGTAAATAATGATGAAAACACAGTTGCACTCTGGGAAAAAGGTGAAGTTGTTCCATCAGCAGAATCATTCTATAAAATGGCAAAACTTTTCGGAGTTTCAATGGATGTGTTTTTTGAATCAGAACAACTAACGAAAGAAAAAGACCTTATAAATGGAATGGAATCTCTCAATCAGCTTTACCGAATTGGCAGAGGTCCTTCAAGCTCCCATACTATGGGACCTGAAAAAGCTTGTGTTCTCTTCAAACAAAACAATCCTGATGCCGACAATTTCCAAGCTATTCTTTATGGCTCACTTGCAAAGACAGGAAAAGGGCACTGCACAGATACAGTTATTGAAAGTACGCTCTCCCCCGTTCCTTGCAAAGTTCATTTTGATTATCTTAAAACAGATATCGAACACCCTAATACAATGGATTTGTTTGCTTATAAAAATGGTGACCAGATTGACTTTATCCGTGTTTTCAGCGTTGGTGGTGGACGAATCGAATTTGAAGGAAGTTCTTCTACAAAAGAACCCATTGTATATAAATTAAGCTCCTTCAAAGAAATAAAAGATTACTGTAAAGAGAAAAAATACAGACTCTGGCAATATGTTGACGAAGTTGAAGGTGAATACATCTGGGAACACCTTGCCGAAGTGTGGAAAACAATGAAAAATGCTATAGAAACAGGCATTGAAGACGAGGGTGTTCTCCCGGGTGGACTTGAAGTACAGAAAAAAGCAAAGTATTTATATAATATGGAGCATATCGGTGAAAGTGCAGAAACAAGAGAAAACCGAGAAGTCTGTTCCTATGCTTTTGCAGTAAGTGAACAGAATGCGTCCGGAGGAAAAATTGTTACTGCTCCTACTTGTGGCGCATCAGGTGTGCTCCCTGCTGTGCTTTACTATATGCAATTAAAACACGGCTTTACCGACCGACAGATTTTACAAGCTTTGGCAACCGGTGGTCTTATCGGTAATCTTATTAAGACAAATGCATCAATTTCCGGGGCAGAATGTGGTTGTCAGGCTGAAATCGGTACTGCTTGTGCTATGGCTGCAGCTGCTCTTGGTGAGCTCTTCGGCCTTAAGCGCGGCAAAATTGAATATGCTGCTGAAATTGCAATTGAACATCATTTAGGTCTCACTTGTGACCCTATCTGTGGACTTGTTCAGATTCCTTGTATTGAGAGAAACGCCGTTGCAGCTATGAGAGCAATCAACGCGGTTAATCTTGCAAGTTTCTTAAGTGATACACGAAAAATTTCACTTGATAATGTTATTGCCACAATGAAAAAGACAGGGCTGGACATTCACGCTGCATATCGAGAAACCAGTGAAGGTGGCCTTGCCACACTCAAGATATAGGAGAACAATATGGCATATTTATTTACACATTTTAAAGAAAAAATAACACCCGATGGTGAACAGGTATATTTTAGTATCAGTCGTGACGGATATAATTGGGAGCAAGTCAATGATGGCAATCCGATTCTCACTGCACAGCTTGGAGAAAAAGGCTGTCGTGATATCGAAATCGTCAGACTTCTTGATGGCAGTTTTGTAATTCTCACAACTGACCTTTCCATAGCCTATCGTATGGACGAAAACCACCAGGTGGACTGGCACAATGTGAATCGTACCGGCAGTAAATGCTTAAGAATGTGGAAAACAACTGACCTTGTGAATTTCAGTGAGGAAAAGCTCGTTTATTTTGGCAGAGACGATTTTGGTTGTATGTGGGCACCCGAAGTTTTCTATGATGAAATTAATGATGAATATCTCATTCATTGGGGCTCAACAATCAAAGAAGATGACTACAAGCATATGTCAATCTATTGCTCCACAACAAAGGATTTTGAAACCTTTTCCGAGCCTAAGCTCTTCTTTACAAAGGATAACGAAATTCTCGATACACATATCCGCAAAATTGATGGCGTATATCATATGTTTTATAAAAACGCTGAACACCCATCCATGAATATGCACGCCACATCCGATAACCTTTACGGACCATATGAACACGACAAAGAGTTTGAAGAATATATGAGTAGGATTGAAAAGCCAGGTTCATATGAAGCAGGTACAAGCTTCACTCTTCCTGACGGAAGATGGTGTATTCTCTTTGATTTCTTCGGATGTGAACGAGAAAAAATGGGATATGTGCCATTTATCTCATCAAAACCCGGTGATATGAATGTAACCCGTTGTCCTGATTTATTTAACTTTCCATATGGATTCAAGCATGGTGGAGTAATTGAAATCACCGACAAGGAATATGAAAGACTTAAGAATATGTAAAAAAATAAACCGTAGGTCTCCTACGGTTTTGTTTTATTTTCTTTTCTTAGTTTCCTTGTTCAACCAAGCAATAATATCAGCATAAACTTCTTCACGATTGATTTCATTGAGAATCTCGTGACGAGCCCCTTCATACATTTTCATCATGACATTTTTATGCCCTGTCTTTTGAAGATTATCATACACCTGATTAACACCTTTTCCGTAGTCCCCCACAGGGTCCATAGAACCAGCCACAAGGAAAATCGGCATATTCAAAGGTACTATATTGAACCACTCCGGGGATGAAACTTCTTTAAGTGTCATAAACAGAGCTTTCATTCCACTAATTGTATATTGATATCCACATAATTCGTCGGCAATATACTTGTCAACTTGTGCTTCATCGCGAGTTGCCCAGTCACAAGTAGTACGCTTTTCTGTCTTTTTGTTATATGTACCGAATGCCATTGTATCCAACAATTTAGAACGATGTTTATCGCCCTTCTGCTTAATCATAATATTTGTAATAAAAAGCCCGAATCCCAACATAAGATTCTTACCACTTGTTGCACTATAAATAACTCCATCCAGCAGATAGCTATATTTAGCAGTATATTTTCGAGCAATAAGGCTACCCATACCATGCCCCAACATATATAGTGGCAAATCAGGATATTCTTCTTTTGCAATATCAGAAACAGATTTAAGGTCTTCTATAAAGCTTTCTTCTCCATTTTCACCGAAGTAACCAAGCATTTCTTTATCTTTAACCGACAAGCCGTGTCCCACATGGTCACTGATAAAAACTGCATATCCTGCCTTGCAAAGTTCATATACAAAAGGCAGATAACGATTAGAATACTCTGCCATACCGTGCGAAAGCTGTACAACACCCTTAAGTGAATCACAACCTTCCAACACCACGCTCTGTGCATATATTTCGCATAATCCCGAAACGGACATAAAAGAATAATCTTTAGTAAGGAATTTCAACCAAATCACCTTTTCAAATATGTTTTTAATATATTATCATAATAATCTGCCTTTTTCCATAAGCGGAAACAAAAAATAATTATATATATCAAATTTATTGAAATAAGATAATTTTTATGGTAGAATATCACACAGTAAGGGGCGTAGCTCAGCTGGGAGCCCAAGGCACTCAAAAACGCACCCTCGGTAAAAATTGAATATTATGCACATGGGGCATTAGCTCAGTTGGGATGAGTGCTTGACTGGCAGTCAAGAGGTCAGGGGTTCGACCCCCCTATGCTCCACCA
>JAZNLY010000051.1:0-9853 GCA_045579305.1 Candidatus Fimenecus sp.
AGATTCTACAATATCTATGACTACAACAAGGTACAGTTACATAATCTTTATGGACCAACAGAATGTGCAGTAGACGTAAGCTACTATCCATGCGTACCAACAGATATTGACCCTGTACCGATAGGTAAACCAATCTACAATACACAACTTCATATAGTAGATAAATATATGAACCCAACACCAATAGGAGTAGTGGGTGAACTGTGTATAGCGGGTGTGAATGTAGGACAAGGATATCTTAATAACGAAACACTGACAAATGAAAAGTTTATCCATAATCCGTTTGGAGAAGGCAAGCTTTACAAAACAGGAGACCTGGCATACTGGAGAGAAGATGGTCAAATCTGTTATGTGGGAAGAATGGACGGCCAGATTAAGCTTTATGGTCAACGAGTTGAACTTGGTGAAATTGAAAAGGTTATAAGTGAGGTTTCAGCCGTTGAATCGGTGGCAGTTATCATTAAACAGAATAACGGACAAGATGTTCTTGTTGCGTTTTGTTGTGGTGACGAAACCGCAACTAAAGAAATAATCGGACATTGTGAGAATAAGTTGCCACAGTATATGGTACCAAGCAAATTGGTATTCATTGAAGAAATGCCTCTCAATCAGAGTGGTAAACTCGACAGAAAGGCACTTAAGAATATTGATGTTGCTTTTGATGATGTTGTGGTTAAAGAAAACCCTGTGACCGAAACTGAAAAGATAATTTGTGGTTTATTCCAAAAGACTCTCAATGTTGATTTTGTTGGTAGAAACGAAAATTTCTTCAATCTTGGTGGTACAAGCCTTGATATGATTTCAATCCTTTCAGAAAAAGAAATGAAAAATATTTCGGCTGCTGATTTCATTGCAAATCCAACACCGGAGAAACTGGCAATAATTATTGATGCCGGGCTTGTTGTAGAATGCTATGGCTTCTATACATTACGTAGCTCGGTAGCTTCCACAAAGGCGTTGATTTTATTGCCTTATGCAGGCGGGGATGCATCGGCGTTTGCTTATCTTGCAAGAGATTTGTCAGAGATTGCTCATGATTTATCAATTTACTATGTGGATTATCTTCGTTCTTATGATGAATGTAAGGTTGTAGCAGAAGAAATTGGCAAACTTGCAGAAACGATGGAAATCAATGTCTATTCTCATTGTGCAGGCACAGCGGTAGCGTTGCAGATTATTAATATTCTTGAGTCTGAAGGCATAAATGTTGCTAATTATATTACAGGTGGATTTATTCCGACAGATAAACCAAGCAAGAAGAACAATTGGAATTATGTTGCCAAGAGCTCAATTCAGCGTAAGCTTATTAATGCGGGTGCACCAATAGAAAAAATGTCTGTTGATGGCAAGTATAGTATGGTTGAGAAATTCCGTAAGGATACTGACTTTATGACAGAATATTTTTATAAATATGCAAAACCAATCAAAGCAAAAACATCTGTAATAATAAGTAAAACAGACCTGTTCACAAGGAATTATGCTGATGCTGAACGATTGTGGAGAATGCATGCAACCAACTTTGATGAAGTGCAGTATATTGAAGCAAATACGCATTATTTCCAGACAGAAAAGAGTATGGAAGTAGCACAGTTCATAACCGACAAATTGAATAAATAAAAAAATACCGAGGGATTTGAAAATCCTTCGGTATTTATTTTTAATATATAATTATTTCCTGCGTCGTGCTTTTGCTTTTTCTCTTGCAAGTCTGACTTTTTCAAGTCTTTCTTGTTCAGCAATTTCAGCTTGTGCCTTTGCCTCTGCCTCGGCTAAAGCTTTTTGTTCTTCACGCAATGCAATTTTCTGTTCAATCTTAAGGGGGGCTCTATCAAAGAAATCAGATAACTTTTCACCATATTTTATCATAATAAGGAAGAGTATGAGCCCAATGACAAAACCTCCAATACAGAACAAATGATATATTTTAAGTGGACCTAAAACATTTTCTTCGTGACGGAAAAATTCACTGAAGAAACGGGTGAAACAATATAATATAAGGTACATTGGGTACATTGTTCCCGGTTTTGCCTTTTTTCTGTATATCATTAATAACACATATATAAATATTGCAAGGATAGCCTCTATAGCTTGAACTGGAACTTGTCTTCCCGGGTTGCCCCAAAAGTGGTTATAAGGACCATATTCCCAAGGGATTCCACCACAACAACCGTTGAAGAAACAGGCCAGTTTTATAAAAAACAAATATGGTCCGGTAAATAACGTGGCAACGTCAATTTGCTTCAATGGATTTGATATAAGGAGTAGTGAAATAAAAAACCAATAGATGGGCGCACAAATGAGTGTAGCAAAGTAGTTTGCACCTGTCCCAACGAGGGTACCAAAAGTAAAGTTATAATATGTGGCACGATTAAGAGTAAGTGCCAAAATCAAAGATTCCACTGACACGAGAACGACAGTGATTATTTTGCATAAAGTGGTGTTATAACGAGAAGCAAAATGAATAATGCTCTTTGCTCCTGCTCCCAAAGCAGGTTTTTTTATTCGATAGTAGAAAAGGCAACTTACCAGCAAAACATAGTATGCTATCATGTTAAATACGTCATATGCGGGTTGTTCACCAAAGTATCTATACATAGAATCACCTCAATTATGTTATTCATGGAATTTTATCATAAATTTTCTTTTTTTTCAAGTGTAATCAACAAAAAGGGAGTATCCAAAAATATCCTTTAGCAAATTATTGACAAAACATTGCTTTTATGGCATAATGTACAATGTATACGAATGAAGGAATATAATATTAATGTGGAGGTAGTTTTTATGCAATCAAGAATCACAAGAATTATTGCAGCAATTATGGCAATTGTTATGGTTGTTTGTTGTTTCTCTGCTTGTAAAGGTAAAGAAGAAGAGGAAGAAAGCACTGTACCTACAATAGAATTGCCAACAAATCCTGAGGATGTCTTTGTGAATGACGGTTCTGACATTGACCCTAATGCACCTGGTGCATCACAGAATAATCAGACAGGAAATAATAACAATACAGCTAACAGACTTCCATCTGTAGGCAACGGTTCAGGCTCAGGTTCTGGTTCAGGCTCAGGTTCTGGTTCAGGAACAGTTGTTATCCCACCATCAGGCTCAGGTTCTGGCTCAGGTTCCGGTTCAGGCTCCGGTTCAGGCTCATCAACATCAATCCTTGACCCAGGATATTGGGAAAGAGAAATCAAGCATTTCTTTACACACTTCGACACACCTGAAGAAAGAGAAGCAGTTCTTGCTCTCGCTGGTTATGAATACGATAAGTCACAGGATATTTATTATACAGCAATGGACCCATGGCAGAGAAAAATGGGCTTTACTGATGCTTATGATAAGGCAGCTCCATTGACCAATATGTATTACTTAACACTTAAAATTGACTTTAAGTATAAAGACCTTCTTTGGAGACTTCAGTGGTGGAAGGGCCAGTACGGCGTTCTTGAAGGTGCAGAATTAGGCGTTTACACAAAAGATGCTTACAATGCAACTGTTCCATTTTACAAATGTGCAGCTGACGAACACCTTCTCAGAATGAATATGGACTACTATCATTCATTAGCTGATTATAGAAGCGGTAACAGACTCTTTACAAGAGCTGAACAAAAACACTGGTGGCTCACAGGCTTTAAGTTTGGTGTGGTTAACCCAAGAAGCAGTGTTGTAAGAGCAACTCTTTATGCATTCGACGAAGACATGGCTAACGGAATTGAAGAAGGACTTAAGAATGTTCAGGGTGCAAATGGCAACTGGAATGGTTTCAAGCCTTATCAGTCAGGTATGACAGAAACAGATTTTTACATAAGAAATGGTAACAGATTTAATATTGTATGGTACAGAGCAGGTTACCTTAACTACAATGCTCCTGAAAATCCAGAAGCACCAAATCCTGATGTAAATGTATAATAATTGAATTACTTAAATCCCACGAGTTTGCTCGTGGGATTTTTTACATATGAATAACATATAAATAAAATGAAAAAAGTTTGTTATTATAGTTGAAAAAACTATTAAATTAGTGTAAAATATACAAATAGACTTTAATTTTTTTATGTTTTTATAAAATTTTTTGGAGGTTTTGTATGAATTATTCACTTACAAAGAAACAAGCAAAAGAACTTGTTGAATCAAAACTTTCTCATTTTATCGGGGTTAATCCCAATGAGGCAACAAATGAACAGTTTTATAAGGCTATTGCTCTTATTGTAAGAGATATGATGAGTCAGGGCAGAGCCGAATTTTCAAAGGAAGGCTCTAAGAAGGGAACAAAGAGAGTTTATTACCTCTGCATGGAATTCCTTATGGGTCGTTCACTAAAAAACAACCTTTACAACCTTAACCTTACAAAGGTTTTTGAAAGTGTATTAAAGGATTACGGCATCAAGATGGATTCAATCTATGATTGTGAGCCTGACGCAGGTCTTGGTAATGGTGGCCTTGGTCGTCTTGCTGCTTGTTATCTTGATGGTCTTGCAACTCAGGGTTATGTTGCAAAAGGTTATACAATTCTTTATGAATATGGTATTTTCAAGCAGAAACTCGTTGACGGATGGCAGACAGAACTTCCTGACTTCTGGCTTCCCGGTGGTGACGTGTGGCTTGTTCCTCACGAAGAACAGTCAATGGAAATCAAATTTGAAGGTGAGGTTCGTGACCTTTGGGATAACAACTACCATCATGTTGAAATCGAAAATCCAACAGTAATTCAGGCTGTTCCTTATGATATGCACGTTGCAGGTAAAGATGGTAAGGGTGTTTCTGTTCTTCGTCTCTGGTCTGCAAAAGCACCCGGCCTTGATATGGCACTCTTTAATCAGGGCGACTATATGAGAGCTATGGAAAGAAATGCTATGGCAGAGGTTATCAGTAAGGTTCTTTATCCGGCAGATAATCATCCTGAAGGAAAATCACTTCGTCTTCGTCAGCAGTATTTCCTTGTTTCTGCATCAATTCAGGATATTGTTCAGCATCACCTTCGTGAATTCGGCACAATGGATAACTTTGCTGATAAAGTTGCAATTCATGTTAATGATACACATCCTACAATGGCTATTCCTGAGCTTATGCGAATTCTCCTTGATGAATGCGGATATGGTTGGGACGATGCCTGGAACATTGTTACAAATACAGTTGCATATACAAACCATACAGTTATGAAAGAGGCTCTTGAATGTTGGCCTGAAGACCTTTATAAACGTCTTATGCCTCGTCTTTGGCAGATTACAAAGGAAATCGACAACCGTTTCCGTTCTTATGTATGGAACAGCACATATAATGCTGATACAGTTGAGAGAATGGCTGTTATTTCAAATGGCGTTGTAAGAATGGCAAACCTTTGTGTTGCAGGTTCACACTGTGTAAACGGTGTTTCTGCACTTCATAGTGATATTCTTAAGGATACAGTCTTCTCTGATTTCTATGCACTCACACCTGATAAATTCACAAACGTTACAAATGGTATTGCACATAGAAGATGGCTCTGTCAGGCTAACCCACAGCTCACAAAGTTTCTTGCGGATACTATCGGTGACGGATTCGTAAAAGATGCTGACAAACTTCTTGATTTGAGAAAGTTCAAGGATGATAAGGCAGTTCTTGATGAACTCGGTAAAATCAAGAGAGCAAATAAAGAAGAATTTGCAAAATATGTACTCAAGCACAACGGAATCAAGCTTGACCCTGATTCAATTTTTGATGTTCAGGTTAAGCGTCTTCACGAGTACAAGCGTCAGCACCTTAATGCACTTAATATCCTTTCACATTACCTTGCAATCAAGGAAAATCCAAATGGTGATTTCATTCCTCACACATACATTTTCGGTGCAAAGTCTGCATCAGGCTACTTTGTAGCAAAGAAGATTATTTCTTTCATCTGTGCACTTGCTGATGTAATCAATAACGACCCTGATGTAAGAGGCAGAATCAAGGTTGTTTATGTTGAGGATTACAATGTTACACTTGCTGAAAAACTTATGCCTGCTGCTGATATTTCAGAGCAGATTTCACTTGCAGGTACAGAAGCATCAGGTACAGGTAACATGAAGCTTATGCTAAACGGTGCAGTAACACTCGGTACAATGGACGGTGCTAATGTTGAGATTTACGATGCTGTTGGTGAAGATAACATCTACATCTTCGGTATGAAAACACCTGAAGTTCAGCAGTTACAGAAGCGTGGATATGTTCCACAGAATTTCTATAACGCAAACGCAGAGCTTCAGAAGATTCTTAACTTTGCAAATAACAACGGTATCGGTGGCAAGATGTTCCACGAAGTAACATCAACAATTGTTCACCACGACCCATATATGGTTCTTGCTGACTTTGAGGATTACAGAAATACACAGTTGAGAATTTCAAAAGACTTCCTTGACCGTGATAACTGGAACAAGATGTCGCTTATGAATATCTCCGGTGCAGGCAGATTTGCAGCAGACCGTGCTATTAACGAGTATGCTCAGAATATCTGGAACGCAAAATCAGCACTTAAGAAATAATTGCAAATAACGTAAAAATATCCCATCCTTAATTATCTTTAAGGATGGGATTTATTGGTTTATTTCGGGATTCTCTGTTCTTCCCATAATATAGTCCATGCTGACGTTGTAAAAATCTGCTAAAAGAATCAGTGTTTCAGTAGGCGGGATTCTTTCACCATTTTCAAATTTTGAAAGCAGAGCTTGTTCGATTCCCGTTTTCATCTGCAAAGAAATCTGAGTTAATCCGGCTTCTTTGCGAAGTTTTTTCAATTTGTTTGTCATAACATCACCTTAATGACATTATGTCATATTTTCTATTGACAATTATGACAAAACGTCATATAATTTTTATTAGGAGAGATTTAATTTTCTTGCAATTTTGCATAAAAATCTACAATTCTGTTTTTCTTATTGCAATTATTATAAATATAATATATACTGAAATATGAGAGAATTAGTATATTTTTTATAAAAAGAGGAGGAAATTATTATGAAAAAAACAAACAAAATCTTAGCAATTATCCTCGCAATTCTGATGGTGTTGTCCATCGTTCCTGTCACAGCAAGTGCAACTTCACCAACATCAGGTGTTTGTGGTGCAAATGTTACATGGACATTTGACGAAGCTACTGAAACTCTGACCATTTCCGGTACGGGTGATATGATTAGTTTTAATGGGGCAAGTCGTCCCGGTCAGGACTTTTCAAGTCAGATAAAAAATGTAGTCATTGAAGATGGTGTAACATCAATTGGTGAATATGCTTTTTATGAATATCCTAATATTGTCAGTGTTACAATTCCTGACAGTGTTAAAGTGATTGGTAATGATGCTTTTTATCGTTGTACAAAGCTTACCGATATATCATTACCTGAAGGTTTAACATCAATTGGTGTGTGTGCATTTTATTGTTGCGAAAATCTTACCAGCATAACAATTCCTGACAGTGTTACATCAATTGGTCACACAGCATTTTATGGCTGTTCTGCATTAAAAACTGCAGTGATTGGTTCAAATGTTAAAACCATTACAAGTAGTTTGTTTAATAAATGTTCAAGTCTTGAAAGTGTAACACTTCCTGATGGAATAACTGAAATTAAAGGCAGTGCATTCCAGGGTTGTGTGAAACTTACAAGCATTGATATTCCTGACAGTGTAGATACAATTGGTGGCTGTGCATTTTCTCATTGTGAAAGCCTTGAACAAATTGTTATTCCTGAAGGTGTAACTTTAATTGAAAGTGATACATTTAATAGTTGTACAAAGCTTAATACTATAACAATTCCTGTTAGTGTAACAGAAATTGAAAGTCAGGCATTTTATAACTGTACAGGTCTTAAATATGTTTATTACACAGGTTTTAAATCACAGTGGACTAATATAAAAATTGGTAGCTTAAATAATCATTGTCTTACATCTGCCAGAAGATTTTATAAAGAGGCTGATGAGATTTCAGATACATGTGGTGACAATGCTACATGGACATATAACTTTACAACACATACATTGACAATTTCAGGCACAGGTGCTATGTATGATTATGATGTAGATAACCGCCCTTGGGAAGTCTATGAAGATGAAATTGAAAAAGTTGTTGTAGTAAATGGTATCACGACTATTGGTATTTGTGCATTTAATGGTTGTGAAAAACTTGCAAGTGTTACAATCCCTGCGAGTGTCACTACAATTAAGTCCAGAGCTTTTTCTTATTGCCAGAGCCTTATAAGTTTCACAATTCCTGATACTGTAACAACACTTGGAGCTGTATTTGGTAGTTGTTATAATCTTAAAGATGTTGTAATCGGTGAAGGTATCACTGAAATTTCAAACTCATTATTCTATGATTGTAATAATCTTGAAAATGTAACAATTAAAGGTGACATAACTTCAGTTGGTCGTATGGCATTTTATCGTTGTACAAGTCTTAAAGAAATAGATTTGGGAAATAGTGTTACAAAAATTGAGGAATATGCTTTTGAAGATTGTACTAACCTTGAAAGTATAAAACTTGGTAATAGTTTAACCACAATTGAACAGTGGGCATTTGGCGATTGCACAAGTCTTGCAAGCATTACATTTCCTGATACATTAACTACTATTGGCAATTATGCATTTACTGGTTGTAATAACCTTAAAACCATTGCAATCGGTTCCGGATTGACAACAATTGGATTATATGCATTTGGTGGTTGCTCAAAAATTGAATCCATTACTGTTGATACAGATAATCAGCATTTTTCAAGTGATGAGTTCGGAGTTCTTTTTAATAAAGACAAGACAATCCTGATTATGTATCCGGTTGGTAACACAAGAACTAACTATGATATTCCAGATAGTGTAGTGACAATTGAAAGTCAATCTTTTGCAAATTGTCTCAATCTTACAAGTATTAAAGTTGGCTCCGGTGTGGAGGTTGTTGAAGACCAGGCGTTTGCAGGTTGCGAAAATATTGATGATATTTATTTCGCACTTTCTGAATATGAATGGTATTTCCAGGCTACTGTTGGCAAAAAGAACGACCCATTCACTTATGCAACAAGACATTACAGAGAACAAAACCCTGTTACAGGTGTATGTGGCGACAATGCCGTATGGGTTTATGATGCAGATACAGGTGAATTAACAATCACAGGTTCAGGAGCTATGTATAATTACGATACAGATGCTCGTCCTTGGGAACCATTTAGTGATAGAATTGAAACAGTAGTCATAAATGAAGGCATAACAAATGTTGGCGATTATGCATTTGCAGGCTTTACAAAGATAGAAACCATATCAATACCTGATAGTGTAACAAAAATTGGTGTCGGTGCATTCGAGGGTTGTGAAAATCTTCGGACTGTGTTTGTTGGTGCTGATTTGACAGAGATTGGTGCTTATGCATTTAATGGTTGTCCGATTCTTACTGACGTTTATTTTAAAGGTACAGAAGAACAATGGAATGATGTGACAGTTGGCAATAACAATAAATGGCTTAACAATGCAACAATTCATTATGGCTATTGTGAGCATGAATATACTTCTGAAATAATAGCACCAACTTGTACAGAACAAGGTTATACAACTCACACCTGCAATAAATGTGATTACTGCTATAACGACGATTATGTGGAAGCAACAGGTCATGCAGATAATGATGGTGACGAATATTGTGATGCATGTGACGAGCTTCTTGACCCGACAGTCGAGTGTGAATGCAATTGCCATAAAGGAGGTATTTCAGGCTTCTTCTGGAACATCAGGATGTTCTTTAGCAGAATATTTAAAACGAACCACTATTGTGAATGTGGTGTAGCACATTATTAATATATGTTATTTTGAAAATAGGAGATGAGATTATGCGAAGAACACAGAAAATTTTATCGGTTATCTTAGC
>JAZNLY010000052.1:0-2137 GCA_045579305.1 Candidatus Fimenecus sp.
CAGATGATGAAGAATAAAAATGCAGGTAAATGCCTCGAAATCGTTAAGAGATTTGCGGATGCCGGGATTAAAATGAATACTCAGCTGGTGCTTTGTCCGGGTATCAACGATGGTGCAGAACTCCGAAGAAGTATTGAAGAATTAGCATCACTTTATCCATCAGTTCAGAGTATTGCAGCAGTGCCTGTGGGACTTACAAAATTCCGTGATGGCTTAGAACAAATTGAGCCATACAATAAACAGACAGCAGGGGAAACCATTGATATAATAGAGGAATATTCCCGAAAATTCCGTGAAAAATTTGGTGTAGGACTCTGTTATCCTGCTGATGAATTTTATATCAAGGCAGAAAGAGATTTACCGTCTGCCGACTATTATGACGGTTATCCTCAGCTTGATAATGGAGTTGGTCTTGTCCGTTCATTTTACGATGAATTTCTTGATGAATTGGAATATTCAGAGGAAAAACCAATTCACAAAAAGGTGACTCTTGCAACAGGCGTGGACTTTTATCCATATCTATATGAGCTTTGCAAAAAAGCAGAAGAAAAATATAACATAGAAATCAATGTGAAGAAAATAATCAACAGTTTCTTTGGTGAAACAATAACAGTTTCAGGTCTTATAACAGGAATTGACCTTTATGAGCAGTTGAAAAATATTGATTTAGGTGAATGTTTATTGTTACCAAGTTCAATGATTAGTGATTACACAAATCATACTGAAAACAAAAACAAATTCCTTGACGATATGACTGTTGAGGAGTTAGAGGAAAGATTAAATACGAAAATTATTCTGACAGACGGTGCCGGAGGTCAGGTTTTAAGAGATATTCTGGGGGTGAAATAATGGCAAAACCCGTAATAGCAATTGTTGGTCGTCCAAATGTAGGTAAAAGTACACTTTTTAATAAACTTATCGGCAAAAGACTTTCTATCGTTGACGATACACCCGGTGTAACCCGTGACAGAATTTATGGCGATTGCGAGTGGCTTGGTCACGAAATGCTTTTGATTGATACAGGCGGTATTGAACCATATTCAGACGATATTATCCTTTCGCAAATGCGTCGTCAGGCACAGCTTGCCATTGACAGTGCCGATGTTATTATCTTTGTAACAGATGTGCGTACAGGTGTTGTGGCTACTGACGAAGAGGTTGCAACAATGCTTATAAAGAGCAATAAACCGATTATTCTTTGCGTTAACAAGGCAGATTCATTAGGTGAGCCACCTGCTGAATTTTATGAATTCTATAATCTTGGTCTTGGTGACCCTGTGCAGGTTTCTGCAGCACATGGTCATGGTACAGGTGACTTGCTTGACAGAGTCCTTGAATACCTTCCTAATGATATTGAAACAGAAGAAGAAAATGAAACTGTAAAGGTTGCGGTTATCGGTAAACCCAATGCAGGTAAGTCTTCACTTATCAATAAAATTGCAGGTGAAGAACGAGTAATCGTTTCAAATATCGCAGGTACAACAAGAGATGCAACTGACACATACATCGACAATGAACACGGTTCATTTATGTTTATTGATACAGCAGGTCTTCGTCGTAAGAGTAAAGTTGAAGACCAGATTGAAAAGTACTCTGTAATTCGTGCCAGAATGGCAGTGGAAAGAGCAGATGTGTGCGTTATTATGATTGACGCTGCAGAAGGCTTCACAGAACAGGACTCAAAAGTTGCAGGTATTGCACACGAACTTGGAAAAGCTTGTATTATAGCAGTTAATAAATGGGATTTAGTTGAAAAAGACGGTCAGACAATGGATAAATACCGTAAAAAACTTATGGTAGACTTTTCATTTATGAGCTATGCACCGATTATATTCATTTCTGCAAAAACAGGCCAAAGACTTGATAGACTTTTTGAACTTATCAAATTTGTTGACAGCCAGAATGCAATGCGAATTTCAACAGGTAAACTCAATGATGTTCTTGCAAATGCAACTGCTCGTGTTCAGCCACCATCAGACAAGGGTAAACGCCTTAAAATTTACTATATGACTCAGGCTTCAACACGTCCACCAACATTCGTATGCTTTGTAAACAATAAGGACTTGTTCCATTATAGTTATCAAAGATATATTGATAATCAGATTCGTGAGGTTTTCGGTCTTGAAGGCACACCAAC
>JAZNLY010000053.1:0-10748 GCA_045579305.1 Candidatus Fimenecus sp.
TTCACGTTTTTCAGAAGAAATCGTCCTCTGGTGCTCCTGGGAATTCAAGTTTATCGAACTTGACGACGCGTTCTCAACCGGCTCATCAATTATGCCACAGAAGAAGAACCCTGATATTACAGAACTTATCCGTGGTAAGTCAGGTCGTGTATTCGGTGATTTGACTACACTTCTTACAATGATGAAAGGCTTACCACTTGCATATAACAAGGATATGCAGGAAGACAAAGAAGCGATTTTTGATGCTTTTGATACTGTAAAAATGTGTCTTACTGCATTTATCCCAATGCTTGATACAATGACGGCACTTCCTGAGAATATGAGAAAAGCAGCAGCAGGTGGATTTATCAATGCAACTGACTGTGCTGACTATCTTGTAGGTAAAGGACTTCCTTTCCGTGATGCATATAAGGCAACAGGTGAACTCGTTGCACTCTGCATCAATAAAGGACTCACTCTTGAAACATTACCACTGGAAGAGTATAAAGCTGTTTGCGACGTATTCGACGAAGGTGTATTTGATGCAATCAATCTTGATAAGTGCGTAAATGACAGAACATCTCTCGGTGGACCTGCACCGCAGAATGTATTGGCACAGGTAAAACGCGTAAAAGAACTTAATAAATAAGGATAATATATATGACAAAAATATTCATCGACGGCAGTCAGGGTACAACAGGACTTAAAATCTTTGACCGCCTTGCAAAAAGGGAAGACATTGAACTTATAACTCTTCCGGAAGAATTAAGAAAAGACACAAATGCCCGTAAAGAGGCACTCAACTCTGCTGATGTAGCATTTTTGTGTTTACCTGATGCAGCAGCTATGGAGGCAGTAAGTCTTATTGAAAACGAAAATACAATAGTAATTGACACTTCAACTGCTCACAGAACAAATGAAGGTTGGGCTTATGGTTTTCCTGAATTATCAGAGGAATTTGAAAATAAACTTAAAAGTTCCAAGAGAATTGCAGTTCCGGGTTGTTATGCAAGTGGCTTTATCGCACTTGTGAAGCCTTTGGTTGATGCAGGGATTGTTGACAGTGACATCTGTATTGCATGTCATGCTTTGTCAGGATACAGTGGCGCAGGTAAGAATGGTATCGCACAGTACGAAGATAAAAATCGCGATGTGCTTTTAGATGCTCCAAGAGAATATGCTCTTACTCAACAGCATAAGCACTTAAAGGAAATGAAAAATATTTCAGGTCTTAATAATGAGCCGATTTTCTCACCATATATCTGTGATTATTTCTGCGGTATGGTCATGACAGTTCCACTTTTCAAAAAGGATTTGAAAGATGGCAAAACTGCAGAGGATATCAAGGCACTTTACAAAGAAAAATACAATTCAGATATTGTTAAATATAAAGAAAGCATTGATGAAAACGGATTTATATCAGGTAACAAAATGGGTGAGAACGACGGAATGGAAATCACCGTTTGTGGTAATGAGGACAGAATTTTGCTTATTGCAAGATATGATAACCTCGGTAAGGGTGCTTCTGGTGCTGCCGTTCAATGCCTGAATGTGAAAATGGGAATTGACCCAAAATTTCAATTAAATATATAAGATTTGGTGGATAATATGAACTTTATAAATGGTGGTGTTACTGCTCCAAAAGGCTTTAAAGCGAGTGGTATTCACTGTGGAATTCGTAAAAACAAAACAAAAAAGGATTTGGCACTCATTCTCTGTGAAAAGGAATGTGACGTTGCTGCTGTTTATACACAGAATCTTGTGTATGGTGCACCAATTACAGTTACACGCAATAATATCGCAGATGGCAAGGCTTATGGTGTAATCTGTAACAGTGGTATTGCTAATACTTGCAATGCTGACGGTGTAGAAAAGGCAGAAGCGATGTGTCAGCTTGTAGCTGATGAAACAAATCTTAAACCAACTGATTTTGTTGTGGCTTCAACTGGTGTTATCGGTCAGCCAATTGACATCGAACCAATTAAAAACGGAATGACTCAGTTGGTAAGTGAATTAAGTGCAGATGGCTCTGACAATGCTGCTCAGGCTATTATGACTACAGATACTGTGAAAAAAGAGTTTGCAGTTTCATTTATTCTTGGTGGCAAGGAATGTAAAATCGGTGCTATCTCAAAGGGCAGTGGTATGATTCATCCTAATATGGCAACTATGCTTGGATTTATCACAACTGACGCAAATATTTCAAGTGAAATGCTCAAAAAAGCACTCCTTGAAGTTGTGAAAGACAGTTTCAATATGCTTTCAGTCGATGGCGACACATCAACAAACGACACTGTTGCAGTTCTGGCATCGGGTCTTTGTGAAAACGAGAGAATTGAAAAAGAGAATGACGATTATTTCGCATTTGTTAATGCTCTTAATGCAATTTGTGAAAAGCTCGTTAAACTTATGGCAAAAGATGGTGAAGGTGCAACCAAACTTGTTGAATGTCAGGTAAGTGGTGCAAAGAGTAAGGAAATCGCAAAGGTGTGCGCAAAGAGTGTTATTTGTTCATCACTTGTAAAAGCTGCAATGTTCGGTGCAGATGCAAACTGGGGACGAATTCTCTGTGCACTTGGTTATGCAGGTGTGGACATTGACGTAAATAAGGTTGATGTTTCATTCAAGTCAAAGGGTGGCGAAATCGCAGTTTGTAAAGATGGCGCAGGAATAGAATTTTCTGAAGAAATTGCAAAAACTGTACTCGTTGAAGACGAAGTTTATATTATTGTTGAACTTAATGATGGTGAATATAACGCAACAGCGTATGGTTGCGATTTGACTTATGAATATGTTAAGATAAACGGTGACTATCGTACATAATCGGAGGATGTTATGGACATTTCAAAACTTACACATGCTGACCGTAGTGAGGTGCTGGTTCAGGCACTTCCATATATTCAGCAATATCACGGAAAAACAGTTGTTATCAAATATGGTGGCAATGCAATGATAAACGAAGATTTACAGGATGCAGTTATGACTGACATTGTTCTTCTTCGTTCAGTTGGTATCAATGTTGTTCTTGTTCACGGTGGTGGACCTGAAATTAACGAGATGCTTGATAAAATCGGTAAGGAATCAAAATTCGTTGACGGACTTCGTTACACTGACGAAGAAACTGTTGATGTTGTACAGATGGTACTTGCAGGTAAAGTCAATAAAAGACTGGTTCATCATCTTCATCTTCATGGTGGCCACGGAATTGGTATCTGTGGACTTGACGATGGTATGATTAAGGCAAAGAAAGTTGAAGATAAGGATATCGGCTTTGTTGGTGATATAGTTGATGTTGATACAACTCTTGTTGACGGAATTCTTGAACAGCACTATATTCCTGTTATCTCAACAGTTGGTGGCGGAGAAAACGGAGAAGTTTTCAATATCAATGCTGATATTGCTGCAGCTAAAATTGCAGCTGCTCTCGGTGCAGAAAAACTCCTTCTTATGACAGATGTCCGTGGTCTTTTAAGAGATAAAGACGATGAAGATACCCTTATTCATAGTGTAAATGTCAGTGAAGTGCCACAACTTAAGAGTCAGGGTGTTATCAGTGGCGGTATGATTCCAAAAATTGACTGCTGTGTTGAGGCTGTTCGTCGTGGTGTTAAGAGAACACATATTATTGATGGCAGAATTCCACACTCAATCCTTATTGAAATGCTTACAGACTCAGGTATCGGCACTATGTTCTTATAATTTAATGTGGTCTATTTTCCCTGTAACTTCTTCAAAAATCCTCGAAATATCCACATATTCCTTGCGTTTTTTTCATTGTTACAGAAAAAATATCCTCACATTAATACTCTTTCATAGGTGAATAGATATGAATTTAGAAATAATAAAAAATCAGGCAGACAATAGTTTAATGCCGACTTATGCACATTTTCCTGTTTCAATCGAAAGCGGTAACGGAGCAACTTTTGTTGACAGTGAAGGCAACGAGGTAATCGACTTTGGCTCAGGTATTGGTGTTAATTCTCTCGGATATAACAACGAGGGTTGGATAAATGCTGTTACTGAACAACTTAAAAAAGTACAGCATACATCAAACCTTTACTATAACTCTACTGTTGCAGAATATGCCGAAATGCTAACAAAGAAAACTGGTTTTAACCGGGTTTTCCTTTGTAATTCAGGTGCTGAAGCTAATGAATGTGCAATTAAATTGGCTCGTAAATACAGTTTTGATAAATATGGTGAAAACCGTTACAATATAATAACTCTCGTGAATTCATTCCACGGAAGAACAATGGCTACAATTACTGCAACAGGTCAGGAGCATTATCACAAATTCTTTGACCCATTTGTACAAGGCTTTAAGTATGCCGAATCAGGAAATACAGAGCAGTTTTTGGAGATGGCAGACGATACAGTTTGTGCGATTATCCTTGAGGTTGTTCAGGGTGAAGGTGGCGTTGTACCAACTGATTTCGATTACCTTAAAACTGTCCAGAAGGTTTGTAAGGAAAAAGATATTCTTCTCATAATCGACGAAGTTCAGACAGGTTTGGGAAGAACAGGTAAACTTTTTGCATACGAACATGCAGGAATTTCTCCTGATGTTGTAACAAGTGCAAAGGGAATCGGTAATGGTCTTCCTATGGGTGCTTGTCTTTGCACAGAAAAATGTGCTGATATATTAACAGCAGGTACTCACGGAACAACTTTTGGTGGAAACCCGGTTGCATGTGCAGGTGCAAAATATATTCTTAATACTCTCACAGACGACTTTTTAAATGAAGTTACTGAAAAAGGGGAGTATGTAAGAGAAAAACTTTCCGAAATAGCTGAAGTAAATTCTGTCAGCGGTCTTGGAATGATGATTGGTATCGAATTAAAGACAAAAAATGCCAGTGAAATTGCAAAAAAATGCAGTGAGAACGGACTTTTGATTCTCACCGCTAAAAATAAACTGAGAATGTTACCACCACTTGTCATTACAAAAGAAGAAATTGACAAGGGTATCGCAATTCTCAAACAATTCTTGGAGGACTAAACAATGAAACATCTTTTAAGTATGCTCTCACTTTCAACTGAAGAAATCACAGATATTCTTAATCTTGCTGACCAGTTGAAATATGAAAATAAAAACGGAATTAAACACCACAGACTTGAGGGTCAGACACTTGGTATGATTTTCCAGAAATCATCAACTCGTACTCGTGTTTCCTTTGAAACCGGTATGTATCAGCTTGGTGGTCAGGCACTTTTCCTTTCAAATCGTGATTTGCAGATTGGTCGTGGTGAGCCAATTCAGGATACTGCACGAGTTCTTTCCCGTTACCTTGATGGTATTATGATTAGAACTTTTGAACAGAGCGAAGTTGAAAATCTTGCAAAGTATGGTTCTATTCCAATAATCAATGGTCTTACTGATTTTTGTCATCCTTGTCAGGTACTTGCTGACCTTATGACAGTCCGTGAACACAGAGGTCACCTTGACGGACTTAAAATGACATATATCGGTGACGGTAACAATATGGCAAACTCCCTTATTGTCGGTGGTCTTAAAATGGGCATGGATGTTACTGTTGCCTGCCCTGAAAATTATGACCCAGACCAAAAAGTTCTTGATTTCGCAAAGGATTATAGTGGTTTTGGACTTTATCGTGACCCTGTTGAGGCTTGTGCAGGTTCGGATGTAATCTTCACAGACGTTTGGGCATCAATGGGTCAGGAACAGGAAGCTTATGAAAGAAGACAGATTTTCCAGGGAATCTATCAAATCAATGATAAATTGTTGGAAGCAGCAAACCCGGGTTGTATGGTACAGCATTGTCTTCCTGCTCATCGTGGCGAAGAAATCACAGAAAAAGTGTTCGAAGAACATGCAGACGAAATCTTCGACGAAGCAGAAAACAGACTCCATGCACAAAAGGCTGTTATGGTTACTTTGATGGAGAAGAAATAAAGTCACCCTGAACGAAGTGAAGGGTCTCATTACAAAGATTCTTCGCGGTGCTCATAATGACAATTTGAAATGAACAAGGTAGGGGTGATTCAAGAATCACCCCTTAATTCTTCATTTTGCACTTTGCATTTTGCATTAAAAAACTCCCCGTAGGGAGTTTTTTCTTATTTAACCCATTTAGCAACGGCTGTTTCAACTAATTCAACAACCTTGTCAACGATAACTTCGTCACCATCATGAAGATTGAGAAGTGGTTCTCTTACGCCACCAAGTTCCAGTCCTGCTCTCTTTTTAAGAGCAGCCTTTGCAGTTGCATACATATTACCCTTTGTTGAGCACATTGTGTAAATAACTTCGTTGATGTCATCCTGCAATTTATATGCTTCTTTAACATCACCGGCTTTAATCATATTATTAAGTGTAACAAAAAGCTCAGGCATAACACCATATGTACCGCCGATGCCACCTTCAGCACCAATCATACGACCACCGATAAACTGTTCATCAGGACCGTTGAAAATAACAACCTCACGATTGTTCATCTTTGCCTGACGACGGAACATCTGGATGTCCTGAATTGGCATTGATGAGTTTTTAACACCAATTACTCTTGGGTTTTTAAGCATTTCATCAAAAAGGCTCATTGTAAGTGAAACACCTGCAAGCTGAGGAATGTTGTAAATAACATAATCTGTGTTTGGAGCAGCTGCAGAGATGTCATTCCAATACTTTGCAATAGCTGTTTCATTAAGTTTAAAGTAAATTGGTGGGATTGTAGCAATAGCGTCTACACCAAGGCTTTCAGCATGACGAGCAAGCTCACAACTGTCTTTTGTATTGTTACAAGCAACGTGAGCAATAATTGTGATTCTGCCCTTATTTGCTTCCATAACTGCTTCAAGTGTCTTTTTTCTGTCTTCAACACTGTGGTAGATACATTCACCTGATGAACCACCAACATAAAGACCGTCAACGCCTTTTTCAATAAGAAATTCAACTAATGATTTTGTACCATCAACTGAAATATCGCCATTTTCATCATAACAAGCATAGAACGCAGGGATTATACCCTTGTATTTTTCAAGACTCATTTTAATTAACCTCTTTCTTCAATTTCTTCTAACATTTTATCAAGCATAATAAGACATCTTGGCACGTGGAATGGTCCTTTGAATGTTGAACCGATACAAGCAGGAAGTGTAGGATTACCATCACGACGAAGATAACCATACCATTCACCACAAGGTGCCACTGCAAACTTATCCTTTGTATATTCCACAAGTTGATTGAAAATATCAAGATATTTTTCATCATTTGTATCTCTGTAAATCATGAGAGCAGCAATAAGAGCCTCATTATGTGGCCACCAGAGCTTCATATCGTGTTCATATGCCTCGGGTGGATTGCCAAGACAGTCAAAGAAATAGAGAATTCCGCCGAATTCCTTGTCCCAGCCTTTTTCAAATGCCATATCGAAGATTTCAACAGCCTTTGCATGGAGTTCTTTGTCGCCCGTCTGATTTGCTCTTTCCATAAGGAACCAGCTGCATTCAATATCGTGACCTGGATTGACAACTCGACCTTCTGTAATGTTAAGACGAGGTGTTCCGTCAAGTGAAACTGACTCAAGTGTACAGCCCAAATCCTTCTTAACGTGATATCTGAAAATATCCTCAACACATTCGTCAGCACGCTTGTTGTAGAGGTCAGCATTTTCAGGGTCAACACGGAGCATAACGGATGTAACATTGAGAATAATCATAGGAATACCAAGCGCTCTGCCTGTACGTGTTTCAGGGTCAGTCTTTGGACCAAGACCTGTCGGGTCAGTCATTCCGTGATTGAGATTCCAATATATATCGTATGCACGTCTTGCTCTTTCGAGATGTTCTTTTTCACCTGTAATGCCATAATATTCAGCATTAGCAATACAATAAAATGCTTCTGAATAGCAATATCTTCTCTGACGAAGTGGTTTTCCGTCTTCAGTAACAGTAAAATAAAGTCTGCCGTCAGCAGTTTTATTTATACAATAATTTTCAAGAAAGTCGATACAACTTTTTGAGGCGTCAAGCCATTCTTGTTTTACGCCATAAATGTGGCAGAGATATGCGAAAGTCCAACCACATCTGCCTTGCATCCAGACACTCTTGTCAGTTGAAAAAACTTTACCGTCTTTGTCAAGACAAGTGTAGACACCACCGTGAACCTTGTCCATACCATTTTCGAGCCAGAAATCAGCAACGCTTTTAAGTTCATCACTGACCCAGTTTCTTGTTTCCTTGAGATTCATTTATTTCACCTCATAAAAAAGTAATTTAACAGGAAAATTGTAGCATATAAGCAGTAGTTTGTAAAGAGAATAAAAATGAAATTTATAATGTATAAACAATGGAAAACAGAGTGATTGTAATGGTATCTGATAAACAAATTATAATTTATCGTGATAACCAATTTGGTTTGTCATTCTGAGCGTAGCGAAGAATCTCTGCTGTCATTTTTAGTAGACCCTTCACTTCGGTTCAGGTTGACCTTTTTTGTCATTCTGAGCGTAAGCGAAGAATCTCTACCAAAGCGATATATTAACCAACAGAGATTCTTCGTCACTTCGTTCCTCAGAATGACATATCATATATAATCAGCAACGCAGTCCCGAAATTTTGCACTTTGCATTTAATTCGACAAACTCCAATTTTAAGAAATCAAGTTATTTTATAAAATAAACAATAAAAAAAGACAAAAAAATAACAGCCCAACTTGTGTACTGTTTTCTTGATGCAAAAACTCTCTCGAGTTCGATTATTCTGTTCCCGAATTTTACAAAAGAAAAAAGCACCGCTATTGCGATGCTTCTTCGTGGTGACCCGGACGAGAATCGAACTCGTGTTACCGCCGTGAAAGGGCGGTGTCTTAACCGCTTGACCACCGGGCCATATATAGGGACTTGTTCAGTCCCTTGGTAGCGGCAACGGGACTTGAACCTGTGACCTTCCGGGTATGAACCGGACGCTCTAGCCAACTAAGCTATGCCGCCATAGTGCCGTTTTGCGACGGCTTAGTTATTATAATATAAGACTTCCGATTTGTCAACAACTTTTTACAAATATTTTTAACTTTTTTATATTTTATTTTTATGTATGATTTTTTGCAATAATAAAGGAGGGTCTTATATTAAACTTGTTGCGAAGTTTTATATTTTATGCTAAACTAAAAATAGGATAATTTAACCAATATATTCATAAATTATATCGTGAGGTCATACTATGAATTTTACTGAAATAGCACAAAACAGATATTCTTGTCGTGGATATGATGCAAATAGACCGGTGGAGGATGAAAAAATCAGAGCAATTCTTGAAAGTGCCATTCTTTCACCATCTGCTTGTAACAGTCAGCCATATCATTTCACAGTGTGCAAAGGAGAAAAGGCGAAAGAGGTTGCAAAGGCCACTCAAAGTATGGGTATGAATAAATTTACTGCAGATGCACCGGTTATGATTGTTATTTCCGAAGCTAATTATAATAAAACAGCTGCTCTTGGCTCAAAGGTTAAAGGTAACGATTATCGTTCAATCGATATAGGTATTGCAACGGCATATCTTACTGCAGAAGCCACAGCGCAAGGTCTTGGTACTTGTATTTTAGGTTGGTTTGACGATAAAAAAATTCGTGGTATCTGTGGGCTCAAAAATCCTGTAAGACTGGTGATTTCTCTTGGTTATGCTAAAGAGGATAGTGCAGTACCAAC
This sequence comes from Candidatus Fimenecus sp., assembly GCA_045579305.1. GTDB lineage: Bacteria > Bacillota > Clostridia > Oscillospirales > Acutalibacteraceae > Fimenecus. The sequence goes on from JAZNLY010000053.1 coordinate 9,642, forward strand.
AAAGAAACGAAAAGATTATGATATGCTTACAAGTGAGGTATAATATGAGCCAGTGTGAAAGTTGTGCAAATTACTATTTTGATGACGAATTAGAAGAGTATTGTTGCGATGTAAATCTTGACGAAGACGAAATGATGCGATTTTTAACATCATCGAACTATCAGTGTCCTTATTTCAGGCTTGATGATGAGTATGGAATTGTCAAAAAACAGAATTGAAATTTGTATAATATTATTATTGAATTGGTTATAAAAAAAGAATATAATATCAATCAGGGAAATTTTGTTATAAAAATCGGGGGCCTTGGTTATGTATCAATACATTTATGCAACTGCTGTTATGGCTGGTGTTCTTGTAACGGTTGCATTTCTGATTCTACGTGTTATGCGTGGTGGTGTTGGTGCGATGTTTTTAAAAGCAGGTGCATCGGTATGCTTTATAGGTACTGCTTTCTCTGCTTTTGCATACAACAATGACAAATTTGAATATGGAATTCTTGTAATTATGGGACTTATATTCGGTCTTTTAGGTGATGTGTGGCTTGATATGAAATATGTTTATAAGCAACATAATCACATTTATACATACGCAGGAATTATATGCTTTATTATGAATCATGTTTTTTATATTCCTGCTGTTGCATTCAAATATGGCGAGGGAGAATTTGAATGGTGGTACGGAGTAATCAATATTGTTGCTTGTGTGGTATTTGCAACTGTAACACTGGCACTTGAAAAGCCAATGAGAGTAAAATACGGAAGATATAAGAAAATTCTTTTCCTTTATGGAATGCTTCTTTCCTGCACAATGTTTACAGCAATTAATGGAATGTTCTTTAAAGGATTTTCAAAAGAGTTATTAATGCTTGCAATTGCATCAGTTCTTTTTACACTTTCAGATTTGGTGCTTTCTAACATTTACTTTAAGGAAGGTGGAAACACAAAAATAAGTGTTGTAATTAACCATCTTCTCTATTATGCGGCGCAGTTTACTTTCGCAAGCACATTGTTGCTTAAATAGTCACAGTGTTTAAAAATTAAATATTAATTTTGGTTATACTGATAGTTGTAAATTCTTGCAATTATTGGTATAATTTTTTATATGAGT
>JAZNLY010000054.1:0-2739 GCA_045579305.1 Candidatus Fimenecus sp.
TTGCCCCGAAAGAACAATACGGCAAAACCCGTGACGATGCAAACCAAAGAATAAATGAACTTATTGCGGAAGGAGGAGAAAAATAATGGCAAAATCTGAAAGCAAAGAGAAAATGAATATCTTTCAGGAAATGAAAAAATATTGGAACACTCCTGCTGAAGGAAAACATGTTCCGTATAAAGAATATTTTTCGATTTTTGCCGCAGTCGGCGGTGATTATACTCTGAAATATCTTCAGAGCTTCCTTACCTTCGGTACAGGTTGTTATCTGATTGCACATTACTACGAAATTCCTCTTCTTACATTCAGCGCGATAAACGTATTTTTCATTGCATCAACATATTTCTGGAATCTTCTGACCATGGGTGTAGATGCAAACTTAGGCTTTCTTCCACCAAAAATTGAACGAAGATATAATGCGGTGTATTTGACCTTTACTGTTTTAGGTTTACTGATGCTTATATTTGATTTTTCCGTTATTCTTCCCGACGGCGTTGCCAACATCATAGATACCCGTTGGAAAGGCATCAACAGCTTCAATATTTTCAAAATCTTCGGTGCGCATTTTCTCACCAACGGATGGAGCGGTTTCAGAAATATTCTTATCAGAAAAAAGCTCCTCAAAAAGCTCGGCAGATACAAAATTTTTGCATATGCAAATGTTATTCAGTGCCTTATTGTTGTTGTGCTTATTTGTACTCTTCCGCTTTACGAGCTCCCGCTTACCGACAGAGTCTGGACTCTTTATCTTCTTTTCCAGTTTTACACAATATTCAATTACGTCGGCTTTACACAGTCTGTTGCTGATAATATCAGCCCCAACCCGCAGGAAAGACTGTATGTGCGTTCATTCCCCGTTAAAATCAGCCATTTTGTTCAGAATATCGTAAACGTTATTCTTCCGACGCTTGCAGGCGTAATGTTCCTTGACGGCATCAAGGATATCGGAACTTTCAGATATCTTATACCCATCTTTTTTGTTGTTTCATCGGGAGTTATGTTCATAGGACTTCGCAACATCAAAGAAAGAATTCCTATGCCACCTCTTGAAAACAGAGAATACCTTTCATTCTGGCATTGCGTTTCGGGTATATTTAAAAACAAATATCTTTGGATAATAAAAATTGCAGAGTTCCTCGACTCATTGGGCAACGGTATGCTTGATATGAAAAGAATCCTCCTTATTTATACTTGGCGTGAAACAGGACTTTTCTTCTCTATAGCAGAAATTATTTATAAAATGTCCGGCAACCCCGGTCAATTCCTTGCACCGTGGATAAGAAAACGCTTTCAGTATAAGCAGCTGATTGTATTCAAATATATTGTCTTGGCATTGAGAAACGGAGCATATATTCTGGCAATTCTCTTTCTTGGCAATTCTCATTTTCTGTGCGGTCTTGCAATTTACATTGCTATGCTTGTTTCCAATACACTTGAAGCTGCGGTTGGTATTGCACAGGATGACACCAAAATCAGAGTTACAGATTATCAGATGTATATTTCCGGAGAAAGACTTGAAGAATACCAAAAAATCATCACTTGGTTTACAACCCCCATCACGACCCTCGTTTCTCTCATTATTCCGCTTATGTTCTACCGTGTAGGATTTACATCTGACTGGGATGTACTTTATATGGGCGATGTAAGAGTTCAGTGTATGCTTATCGGTCTTGGTTTTGACCTTGCCGGATATGTACTGATGGCCCTTCCGTATTTGTTCCTTTGGGATTTCACGGATGAAAAGCACGCCCACGTTATGGAAGTTCTCAAACAGAGGGCAGAAGCGGGAAATACCGCAGCAGATGGTACTCCGTGCGATTTACAGGATGCAGCGGCTAATGCAGAGGCTGCGGTTGTTTCGCAGAACGAATAACAAAGTGTTTTGAGGTAATCATATGAAATTTATAAATGTTTTACAGAATAAGAATGTATATGCAGACGGCATCCACGATGATACAAAAGCTTTGCAGGCCTGCATTGATGAACTGAAGGATGGCGGAACTGTTTATTTCCCCGATGGTACATATCTCATTTCCGCAGCACTTATTTTCTATTCGTATCAGCATCTGAAGCTTTCGGACAATACAGTCATTCTGAGAAGCGATAAAAGCGAACCGCTGACAAGATATCTCCTGGCATCATATTCAGAATCCGAATGGGGAGCTTATGAAGGTACTCACGATGTTGTTATTTCAGGCGGTATTTTTGACGGCAACAAAAATCTTGATGAATGTATTACCCTTGTAAACACAGTTCATTGCAGCAATATTACCATTGAAAACTGCAGATTCCGTCATTGTGCTCATTGGCATTATATTGAAATTAACGGAACTCAAAACACAACTATTCAAAACTGCATTTTTGACGGTCCCTCATACACATTCAAGACAGATATCCTTTTCAACGAGCAGATTCAGCTTGATATGTCAAGGCACGGCTCATACGGTCCCGTTTACAATTGCGACGGAACGCTGATAGATTTCAAATCCGATGATACGGTTTGCCGTAATATTACCATAAGAAACAACATCTTTAAGTGTGACGGTTTCCCGGGTGTAGGTCATCACGGTGACATTGACCATCACGATATTATTATTGAAAATAATATATTTGACGGTCCTTCCGGCAGAATCGGCAAAAGCAGAGGTTACATTTTCTTCAGACCTATGGTTTATAACCTTACAGTCAGAAATAATGTTTTTATTGCTCCCGAAAAAACCGATTCTCCCGCTTATGGAA
>JAZNLY010000055.1:0-13915 GCA_045579305.1 Candidatus Fimenecus sp.
AATTTACTATATGACTCAGGCTTCAACACGTCCACCAACATTCGTATGCTTTGTAAACAATAAGGACTTGTTCCATTATAGTTATCAAAGATATATTGATAATCAGATTCGTGAGGTTTTCGGTCTTGAAGGCACACCAACCCGTTTCGTAGTCCGCGAACGCGACAAAAACAATAAAAAATAATTCGCAATTCACAATGCGTAATTGATGAAATTAAAATTCAATATCTATGGTAGGGCGGGGTCTTGACCCCGCCGTTGTTGTTTTATTATCAAATTAAAATGAAAATGTCATTCTGAGCGTAAGCGAAGAATCTTAATAAAAAAGCAGAACTGAAACTAAAAATCAGTTCTGCTTTTTATTTATTTGGATTGTCTGTTAACCCTGCAATATAATCAGTTGAAACATTGTAAAACTTTGCCAACTTAATTATCAGTTCAAAAGGTGGTTCGCGTTTACCTTGTTCATAATTTGTGTATGTGGTTTTATGCATTTTAAGTATTTCAACAAGCTGGTCTTGTGTCAAATCCATATCTTCTCTTAAATCTCGTAATCTTGGGTAGTATTGCATATTTTCACCTCAAGATTATTATTACACAATACAACATATGTTGTTGACAAAATACATCATATGATGTATTATAAATACAAACGAATGATGTATTTATCGTTTTTTTAATAAAAAGGAGAATGATTTATGAAAAAACTCTATTATGTTATTACTATTTTATTTTGTTTCTTTTTGCTATCTGTTACAGCAAGTGCAATTGAACCACTTCCTGAAGACGAAATAGCATATTATAAACAATGCAATCTGTGTGACAAGAAAGTTGGAACAGATAAGGCACCTGTATTAAATTCTAATGGCAATTATGGTGAATGTCCGTATTATTATTACAATGATGATGGAAGTGGATATTCTTGTGATGGAGTATATGACATTGCAGGTTACTGTGCTAAAGAATATCATTATAATTTTGAATGTTCATGTGGTCGTTCATGCGAGTATGATGAGATGCCTGAATCTGATAAGGGGTACGAATATGGCGTGTGTCCGTGGTGTGGGATTCCAAAGAAAGAAGATATGTTTTCAATAGGATATATTTATCGTCTATATTACAAACCTTGCTATTATTGTTACAGTGTACAAGTTGGACCGAAATATGTTCAGGAGTACAAAAATTGTCCGGATTGTGGTGAGAGCTATGATATGGCACTTCCTGCGTCTGTAGATGATAAAGGCAACTTAATTTATGGTGGCGGTGGAGAGTATTTATACTTTTGTACATCCAACAAACAATTTTATGAATTGACAGGTTATGATAGTGGTGAGTGTGACCTTTGTAATAAGCACGAAGCCAAGTCTGTAACTGTGATATATCAGGCAAAATGTCCTAATTGCGGTGAAATTGCGGAAAGAGAGTATATTGATGAGTTTAAGAAACCACATATTGCAGATACCTTGAATAATTCTTTTGGTTCTATAGCAATTGAATTCTATGGTAATGGTATTACAACAGATATGCTACGCAGCTTAGATTATACTGATACCTGTTATGAGTGTGGATATAAATTTAGTGAAGATGAAAAAATAATAATAACAAGGTATATAAATGCACCTAAAAATGCAGAGTATGAATCTCATCCGAATGATGGTAATTTTCGTGATACTGAATACTATTTAGAATATGGAAGTGAGTACGACAATTTCTTCCAACGAATTATATGGTTTTTTAAGAAACTTTTTAGTTTTTAATTAATATTTGTTTATCAATTCTAATTTATTAACAAACTGAAAATATTATGTAAAAGGGGCTTTTTAAAGCTCCTTTTTTCTTGCCATTTATAATGTAATGTGATATAATTATACGAATATATAGTGAGGTAGTATGTCATGATAATTTTAGGTATCGACCCCGGCTATGCAATAGTGGGTTGGGGAGTAATTGACTATACGGCAAATCGTTTTCAGGTAATCGCTTGCGGTGCAGTTACAACAGAGGCAAAAACTCCATTCAACGAGCGACTTGAAACGGTTTTTGACGGAATACAGGACATAATTTATAAATACAAACCTGATGCTATGGCAATCGAAAAACTGTTCTATAATACCAATGCAAAAACAGTTATTGATGTTGCTCAAGCAAGGGGTGTAATCAACCTTGCAGCACAGAAGAATAATCTGCCTATATTCGAATATACACCTTTGCAAGTAAAACAGAGTGTTGTAGGTTATGGTCGTGCTGAAAAGAAGCAGGTGCAGGAAATGACGAGAGTTATTTTAAAACTCGAAAAAATTCCAAAGCCCGATGATACTGCCGATGCTCTTGCGATGGCGATTTGTCACGCTCATGCAAGCGGCTCACTTATGGGAAGACTAAACAAGTTGAAATAAAGGATTTTTATTATGATTTATTCAGTAACAGGAAATGTAGTTGACTTTGATGTCAATACTGTATGTGTGGATGTGAATGGTGTTGCATTCCGTTGTATGACTACTCTTACAACTTCACAAAAATGCGCATCAATGGGAATGAAAGTCACACTTTACACATATTTAAATGTCAGGGAAGATGCAATGGAGCTTTTCGGATTTTATGATAAGACGGAAATGGATTGCTTTAAAATGCTCATAACTGTTAATGGAGTTGGTCCTAAAATGGGTCTTGCAATTCTTTCGGAGTTAACTCCTGATAAAATTGCATTAAGTATCGCAGCGGGTGACCATAAAGCACTTACGAAAGCAAATGGTGTTGGTCCTAAACTTGCACAGAGAATTTGTATGGAGCTTAAAGATAAGGTTGGAAAAACAATGGGTGCAGTTGGTTCGTCCGTCGACCTCTCTGCTGTAAGTTCAACACTTGAACATTCAAATACAGCCGAGGCTGTTGCTGCTCTTGAAATGCTTGGCTATTCACAGAGTGATGCAAGTGTGGCGGTAAGTAAAATTGACAATTCACTTTCAGTCGAAGATATTATCAAACAGGCACTTAAAATGCTTGCACTTGGTTAAGGAGGATGAATTATGGATTTCGAAAACGAAAACAGAATAATGACTCCCGGTTTTACAGAAACTGACCACGATATTGAAATTTCTTTAAGACCGAAAACCTTAACTGAATATATCGGTCAGGAAAAAGCAAAAGAAAACTTAAAAATATATATTGAAGCCGCAAAGAGCAGAGGGGACACTCTCGACCATGTTTTGCTTTATGGCCCTCCGGGACTTGGCAAAACAACTCTTGCGGGAATTATTGCAAATGAAATGGGAGTACAGATTCGTGTAACATCAGGTCCTGCAATTGAAAAACCAGGTGACCTTGCAGCACTTCTTACAAACCTTAATGATGGTGATGTGCTTTTTATTGACGAAATTCACCGCCTTTCACGTGCAGTTGAAGAAGTTTTGTATCCCGCTATGGAAGATAATGCACTTGATATCATCATTGGTAAGGGTCCATCAGCAAGAAGTATCCGTCTTGACTTACCAAGATTTACATTAGTTGGTGCAACAACTCGAGCAGGTCAGTTGACAGCACCACTTCGTGACAGATTTGGTGTGATTTTAAGGCTTGAACTTTATACACCTGAAGAACTTTCACAGATTGTAAAACGTAGCGCAGGAATTCTTGATATTTATGCCGAAGATGGTGGGGCTCTGGAAATAGCATCACGTTCACGTGGTACACCTCGTATTGCAAATCGACTTTTAAAACGTGCCCGTGACTTTGCACAGGTTATGAGTAATGGTGTAATCAGCGAGGATAATGCTAAAATTGCTCTTGGCAGAATGGAAATTGACGAAATTGGTCTTGATAATATTGACAGACTTATGCTTACAACAATGATTCGCAATTTCAATGGTGGTCCGGTAGGTCTTGAGACAATTGCGGCCACAATCGGTGAAGAAGCAGTTACAATCGAGGATGTTTATGAGCCATATTTAATGCAGATTGGTTTCTTGGCAAAAACCCCTCGCGGCAGAGTGGTAACACCACTGGCTTATGAACATTTAGGATTTAAAGTATCGGACACAGATAGTAAAGCAAATTCCCAAACATCACTTTTTTAAGGAGAATTACTATGGGTAGACTTTTCGGCACTGATGGTGCAAGAGGCGTTGCAAATACAGAGCTTACATGTGAATTATCAATGCAAATCGGCAGAGCAGCCGCTATGGTGCTCAGTAAAAATCTGAATGGCAAAAGACCAAAAGTCCTTATCGGTATGGATACACGCGCTTCCTCACAGATGCTTGAAAGTGCAATTTCAGCAGGTCTTTGTTCAGTTGGTGCTGATGTGTTACTTTTAGGTGTTGTGCCTACACCGGCTGTGGCGTTTTTAGTTCGTGAATATGGTTGCGATGCAGGTGTTATGATTTCGGCATCACATAATCCTTGTGAATATAACGGAATTAAAATATTCCAGTCAACAGGCTACAAGTTGCCTGACGCACTTGAAAATGAAATTGAAGCAATTATTCTTGATGGTGCAGTTCCAATTCCAACACCAATTGGTGGTGGGGTAGGTAAAGCAAAAAGAAAAACAGATGCAATCAATGATTATATTGAGCATCTTCTTTCTGCAACAAATATGAGTTTCAAAGGATACAAAATTGCCCTTGATTGTGCAAACGGCTCATCAAGTGTTTCTGCAAAAGAGGTTTTCACTCGTCTTGGTGCAGAGGTTGTTGTAATCAGTGCAGAGCCTGACGGTGTCAATATCAATAAAGATTGTGGTTCAACACATCTTGAAAATCTTCAGAAATGTGTTGTTGAGAATAACTGTGATATGGGCTTTGCCTTTGATGGTGATGCTGACAGAATGTTGGCAATCGACCATACAGGTGCAATAGTTGATGGTGATAAATGTATCGCAATCTGTGCAAAGCATATGAAACAACTTGGTAAACTTAAAAAAGACACAGCAGTTGTTACTGTTATGAGTAATATGGGCTTCTTCAAATTCTGTGAAGAAAACGGAATCAGATGCGAAAAAACTAAAGTTGGTGACCGTTACGTCCTTGAAAATATGAGTGAAAACGGTTATAGCATCGGTGGTGAGCAGTCCGGTCATATTATCTTCTTACAGTATGCTACAACAGGTGACGGTCAGCTTTCTGCAATTCAACTTTTAGCAGTTGTAAAAGATACAGGTAAAACCCTTAAAGAGTTAGCAGACGAGATGGAAGTTTATCCACAGGTGCTCATAAATGTGCGTGTTTCAAAATTCGGCAAAGCACAGTTCCCTAAAGATAAAGAAGTACAGAATGCAATCAAAAAGGTTGAAGAAGAATTAGGAAATGACGGAAGAATTCTTGTTCGTCTTTCAGGTACAGAACCTCTTGTACGAGTAATGCTTGAGGGTAAAGATTTAGATAAAATCAAGGAATTAGGCGAAAGTGTTGCTCAGGTTGTAAGAGAAAGGTTAGTATAAAATGCGAGTTGCCGATAATTGGAAAGATTACGAGCTTATTGATTGCTCTTGTGGTGAACGGCTTGAACGTTGGGGCAATATCACTTTAATTCGTCCTGACCCACAGGTTATCTGGAAAACAGAAAAGAAAAATCCGCTTTGGAAAAAAGCGGATGCGATTTATCATCGTTCACAGACAGGTGGTGGTCAGTGGGAAATCCGAAACAAAATTCCTGATTTTTGGACAATTGGCTACCGTGATTTGACTTTTAATATAAAAACAATGGGATTTAAGCATACAGGTCTTTTTCCTGAACAAGCAACAAACTGGGACAAAGTAGCAGAGGTTATACAAGATGCAAATCGAGAAGTAAAAGTGCTTAATCTTTTTGCTTACACAGGTGGTGCTACTGTTTCAGCACTTAAAGCAGGTGCTTCTGTGTGTCACGTTGACGCATCAAAGGGTATGACACTCTGGGCAAAGGAGAATGCAGTTTCATCAGGTGTTGCTGATAAACGTGTCAGATGGATTGTTGACGATTGTATCAAATTTGTTCAACGTGAAATCCGTCGCGGAAATAAATACGATATTATCATAATGGACCCACCATCTTATGGCAGAGGTCCGGGTGGTGAAGTGTGGAAGCTTGAAAATGAGGTTTATGGTTTTGTTGAGCTTTGTAGTCAGGTGTTATCCGATGACCCACTCATGGTGCTTATAAATTCTTATACAACAGGACTCAGCCCATCAGTTATGGAATACATACTTGGTGCTGTTGTAAAAAAACGTTTTGGCGGTAATGTAACGGGCAGTGAAATCGGACTTCGTACCACAGAGAATGGACTAATATTGCCTTGCGGTGCATCTGCGATTTGGAGTAAAGAATGAGTATAATTGAATTTAAAAATGTAACATTCCGTTATGAGAGTGACGAGGAAAGTGTTGTTTTAGCACCTGCCGTAAAGAATTTATCATTGAATATCAATGAAGGTGACTTTATGGCAATTCTTGGTCATAATGGTTCGGGAAAAAGCACTGTGGCAAAACTTGCCAATGGTCTGTTGCTTCCCGAAAGTGGTACAGTTCTGGTTAACGGAATGGACACAAAAAATGAAGATGACGATATAAAAATCAAACAGACTGTGGGCGTTGTTTTTCAGAATCCCGACAACCAGATTGTTGCAACAATTGTTGAAGAGGATGTGGCATTTGGTCCTGAAAACCTTGGTATTAAGCCTGAAGAAATTCGCAGACGAGTTGACGAATCATTAAAAATCGTCGGAATGTATAAATATAAAAATCACGAGCCACACAAACTCTCAGGTGGTCAGAAACAGCGTGTTGCAATTGCAGGCATTATTGCTATGGAGCCTCGTTGTATTATCCTTGATGAGCCTACTGCTATGCTTGACCCTGAGGGCAGACGTGATGTAATGAATGCCATCAAACGATTAAATCGCGAATTAGGAATTACAGTTGTTTTTATCACTCACTATATGGAAGAGGCTTGTGAAGCAGACAGAATTGTGGTTATGGATGATAGCCGTATTATAATGGACGGAACACCAAAAGAAGTTTTTGCAGATACGAAAAAAATTCGTAGTATCGGTCTTGATGTACCACAGACCTGTCAACTTGCGAAAATGCTAAAAAATGATGGCATTAAACTTAAAAATGATTTGTTGAGTATTGACGAATTAGTACAGAATATAGATGATTTATTGAAAGGACAGTAAGAAATGTCCCACCTTAAAACAGAAAATTTAACATATGTCTACGGTGAGGGCACTCCTTTTAAAATCACCGCACTTGACAATGTGAATATAGCTTTGGAAAAGGGTGAGTTTGTAGCCATAATCGGGCATACAGGCTCTGGTAAGAGTACTCTTGTTCAGCATCTTAACGGACTTTTAAAACCTACAAAAGGCAAGATTTTTCTTGATGAGAGGGATATCCATAAGTCCAAATCAACCCTTTTTGATGCACGTTTCCGTGTTGGTCTTTGCTTCCAGTATCCCGAATATCAGCTTTTTGAAGAAACTGTGTATAAGGATATTGCTTTCGGACCTACAAATATGGGACTTTCAAAATCAGAAATTGACGAAAGAGTAAGAAATGCAGCAAAATATGTTGGTATTCCCGACGAAATGCTTTTAAAATCTCCATTTGACTTGTCGGGTGGTGAAAAGAGAAGAGTCGCAATTGCAGGGGTTATCTCAATGGAGCCTGAAATTCTCATTCTCGATGAACCCACAAGTGGTCTTGACCCGATGGGCAGAGAGAATATTCTTACACTTATCAAAAATTATCGTGAAAAAACAGGTAAAACAGTTATTATTGTTTCTCACAGCATGGATGATGTGGCTCGTTTTGCTACAAAAGTCATTGTAATGAATGATTCAAAAGTTGAAATGATTGGTACTGTGGACGATGTATTTGAAAAGGCATCAAGACTTCGCGAAATCGGACTTTCCGTTCCACAGGTTACTGAAATCTTTATAAAACTTCGTCAGATGGGTTATCCCGTAAGCGAAAAAATTTACACTGTTGAGCAAGGTTACATTGAACTCAAAAAAATTTTTGAGGGGAGGGGAATTTCTTGATTAAAGATATTACAATCGGTCAATATTTTCCCTTTGACTCAGTAATCCATCGACTTGACCCTCGTACAAAGCTTCTTTTTACCATAGTTTTTATTATTATGGTCTTTGTATCAAATAATTTTATTTCTCTGTTTTTTGCCTTTTCCCTTTCCTTTTTTATTATCGGAATTTCAAAAATTCCGGTAAAAACTGTTGTTAAAGGCTTAAAACCAATATTACTTGTTGTAATAATCACTTCTGTTTTACAGATTGCTTATGTAAAAACAGGAATTGTCCTTTTAGATGTGTGGAAAATCAAGATTACAAGCGGGGGAATACTCACAGCCGTATTTATGGCAATCCGAATTTCTCTTTTGATTGTGATGAGCACAATGCTCACATATACAACTTCTCCCACATCACTTACAAATGGTCTTGACAGAATTTTTGCACCACTTAATAAAATCGGCATTGATTTTCACATGGTGACAATGATAATGACAATTGCACTCAGGTTTATTCCTACTCTCATTGAAGAAGTTGATAAAATTATGAGTGCACAGAAGAGTCGTGGTGCATCCTTTGACCAAGGGAATATTCTGAAAAGAGCAAAAGCGCTCATTCCTTTGTTTATTCCTTTGCTTTTCAACTCAATAAGACGAGCTTATGAGTTGGCAAATGCTATAACTTGTCGTTGCTATAATGGTGGTAAGGGAAAAACAACTATGAATGCACTTGAATTTAAAGCAAGTGACTATGTTTCATATATTATTATGTTGTTGTTTATTGCAGCAATAATTATGCTTAATACTTTCTGTGGTGAATATAATGCGGAATTTACTTTTAACCTTGCGGTATGATGGTACTTCATTTCATGGCTGGCAGATACAACCGAATGCAGTTACAGTACAGCAGGAATTGTGCGATGCTTTTAAAAGAATAAGTGGAAAAGATGAAAATATAATAGGTTGTAGTCGTACCGATGCAGGCGTTCATGCAAATATGTTCTGCTGTAATGTAAGAACTGAATGTACAGTTTCTGCAGAGAAAATACCTGATGCCTTAAATTTTTATCTTCCCTCAACCATTTCCGTTTATGATTGCAAAGAAGTTGATTATGACTTTCATGCAAGATATGATTGCAAAGGTAAAGAGTACGTTTACTTAGTTTACAATGGCAAATACAGAAACCCGTTTTATGAAACAAAGGCATTGTTTTATCCTTATGAAATAGATGTTCAGATGCTTGATAATGAGGCAAAATCTTTTATCGGTCCTCACGATTTCTCTGCTTTCTGCAGTGCAGGTAGTGAGGTTCAGGATAAAACAAGAGAAATATATGATTGCAGTGTATCAAGAAAAGGTGATTTAGTCGAAATCCGTGTCAGTGGAAACGGTTTCCTTTACAATATGGTACGAATTATTGTAGGAACTCTTCTGGATATTCAACGTGGTAAAATTCAGAGGGGAAGTATTCCTGAAATTTTAGATAGCCTTGACCGTGAAAATGCCGGAGTAACGGTTGAGGAGTGTGGATTATACCTTAATAAAGTTTATTATGATACAAATATGTAATGTGTGGTGATTTCGGTGGAAGATAAGAAGAAAAAAACTGCTAAAAAAACAGGACCTGTTAAAAAGCAGAACACAAGAAAGAAGAAAAAAGTGAGTATAAATAAAAAGGCAATAAAGGAAATCACAGTAAGCAAAAAAAATGCTAAATTGATGAAACTTCTTGCGGTAATACTTGTTGTACTCTTACTCATAATTCTTGCTGCAGCACAGTTTGGCGGAGTGACTTTTTCAACAATAAGTGACAATGTCCGTGCCGCATTGGCGGGTATCGGTTCAGGTGAGGGTTATCCTTATCGAATGAATGGTGTTGAAATATTTGATGCAGATGTTACAAGTTCTGACCTTGTCCTGGTGTATGATGATACAGTAAAGGTTCTTGATTCTACTGCAAAAGAACTTTCCAATTCACCACATACTTATGACCATCCTGTTCTGAGTAGTAACAGTGGCAGAGCTTTGATTTACGATGTGGGTGCAAAAACCTTCAGAGTTCAGGCAAAGACAAGAGTTCTTTATGAAAAAGAAATTCCTTATATGATTCTGACAGGTTCGATGGGTAAGGATGGAACTGTTGTAATTGGTTCAAGAGCAAAGGATGCCCAGAGTATGCTGACAGTATATAATGGAAAAGCAGAGGAAATGTTTGTATGGAAATGTGCAAAGGAAAATATTATTTCCTGTGATGTATCTGACAATGGCAAGCTTTTTGCTGTGACAGTACTTGGTGTGAATAATGGTTCTGTTTACTCAAAGGTTTATATTTTTAATAAACAGAGCAACGAGCCAAAGGCAACCTTTGAATACCCTGACAGTGCAGTATCATCCGTTCAGTTCTTATCAAACGAAACAATTTTCGTGTTTGGTAATAATGTGTGTGAGGTTATAAAAGGGGAAAAAGTCAAGGAGAAGATAGATGTATCCGTCAATACTCCATATAAGCTCTACATCTCTGATAACAATACGGCTATTCTTGTTCTTTCAAAGTATTCAAGTACAACACAGAAAATTATAAAGGTGTATGATAAATCAGGTTCAGAGCTTTTCACTCAGGAAATCAACGGAATGGTAAAATCTGTTTCAACAGACGGAAAATACATTGGTGTTCTCACTGACGAAAAGGTTTGGATATATAACCGAAGAGGTAAACAGTGTGGTATGGCAGATGTAAATACCGATGCAGAAAAAGTTATGGTCTCTGGCAGAAATACATATGTATATTCCGTGGATAAGATTGAAAAATTTTCATCCGTAGGTGATAATGAAGATAAATAAGAGGTGAGTAGATGAGTATTATTTTAGATGTAATTTTATTAGCAGTTTTTGCTGCATTTGTGTTCACAGCAGCCAAAAAAGGCTTTATGTTAACCTTACTTGAACTTCTTGCTGTGATTATTGCGTTGGCTTTGTCCTATCAATTAAGTCCTGCTGTGGCACAGGCGGCCTATGACGGAATATTTGAAAACAAGATAATTGAAGAAGTTGAAACAAAAATTGATGAAACAGTTGATATATCAGTAACTGCACAACAGACAAATCTGATTCTTGATTCAATTCCTGAATTTATGGTCGATTTTGCAGCGTCGGTTGGTGTGGATACAGAAGAAATAAAAGGAAAAGTTTCAGTAGAAAAGGTTACTTCTGAGAATATTGCTACTGAATTAACACAAAAAATAGCACAGCCCATTATTGTGGCAGTACTTACCATTGTTTTCTTTGTTTTGTTGTCGGTTGTATTGCTGATTGCTTTAAGATGGTTGGCACAGATGCTAGCAAAATTGTTCAGAGTACCACTTGTGAAAAATGTGAACCAAATCCTTGGTGGAATTTTAGGTGGATGTAAAGGTATTTTGGTAATCATTTTCATTTGTACAATACTTGAACTGATTTTCTCAGGTAGTGATGGTGAGATTGCCAAAGCGATGAATGATTCCTTTGTGGTTGGCATACTGGATAAAATCAATCCATTTGTAAAATCATTGAAAGAAATCTTTTAAGATAAAGGAGTAAAATATTATGAGTGAAGAAAAGAAAACATTAAAAGAAAATGTAAAAGAGATTTTTGATGGTTGTCTTACAATACCAAATCTCATTTCAGTTATAAGAATTCTTTTGATTCCGGTAATCGCAGTGCTCTATTATAACGGTGAAATATGGTGGACAGTTTTTGTAATTTTTATTTCAGGCTTGTCAGACGCAGTTGACGGAAAAATTGCACGTAAATTCAATCAGGTTTCAAATCTCGGAAAACTTCTTGACCCTGTTGCTGATAAACTCACAATTTTTGCTCTTGCCATTGTATTATTCCTTAAATTCAAGGAAGCACAGAGTGAATCAATGCAGGCATTTGCATGGGTATTCTTACTCTTTATCGCAAAAGATATTATAATGATATTGGGTAGTGTAGTGCTTATTGCACTTGGTACTCGTCCTGTTGCCGCAGAAATCTGGGGTAAACTTGCGACCTTTGTATTCTATGCAGTAATGGTTGTAATTATCGGCTTCGGTCCTGAAATCGGTGCAATCAGTATGTACTATCCACAGTACACAATTCCTGAAGCTCTGATGTTTGTGCTTGTTGTAATAGCAGTAATTCTTACATTTATAGCATTCTTCAGCTATTTGCCAAGTGCATTTAAACAAATCAAAGAAAATTCAAAGAAAAAATAATCATAAAGAGGATACACAATGAATAAAAATATGCTTTGCAGTAGATGCAAACAAAGACCGGCCGTTATCTTTATTACAAAGATGGAAGGCGATAAGACAATCAATGAGGGCTTGTGCATCAAATGTGCTATGGAGATGAATATCGGTCCCATAAAACAGATGATGGATAATATGGGCATATCAGAGGAAGACCTTGATGATATGAATGAGCAGATGGAACAGATGATGGAAAATATGGGTGATGATTTCCAGCTTGGTGGTGCATCAACATTCCCATTTATGCAGAATATGGGTATGATGCCTATGGATGTTCCTGAAGAAAATATCAAAGACCTTAATGGCGACAAAAAAACTGCACCAAAGGGCAAGAAAAAGCAGGGGACAAAGAATGATAAGAGAAAAATGCTTTCTCTTTATTGTACAGACCTTACTGCCCGTGCAAGAGATGGAAAACTTGACAGAATTATCGGCAGAGATACTGAAATAGCAAGAACAATTCAGATTTTATGTCGTAGAACAAAGAATAATCCTTGCCTTATCGGTGAACCCGGTGTAGGTAAAACAGCAATTGCAGAAGGTCTTGCACAGAGAATTGCAGAAGGTAATGTTCCTGCAAAGCTTGTTGATAAGGAAATCCATTTGCTCGACCTTACAGCTCTTGTGGCAGGAACACAGTTCCGTGGTCAGTTCGAAAGCAGAATCAAGGGACTTGTTGAAGAAGTAAAGAGCGAAGGAAATATTATTCTCTTTATTGGTGAAGTGCATAATCTCGTTGGTACAGGTGATGCAGAGGGCTCAATGAATGCTGCAAACATTTTGAAACCTGCTCTTTCTCGTGGTGTAATACAAGTAATCGGTGCAACAACATTCAACGAATATCGTAAACATATCGAAAAAGATGCTGCTCTTGAACGTCGTTTCCAGCCTGTAAAGGTTGAGGAACCATCAATTGAAGATACATTTAAAATGCTCGTTGGTATAAAGGGATATTATGAGTCTTTCCATCGTGTACAGATTAGTGATAATCTTGTGTACAAGGCAGTAACTCTTTCAGAAAGATATATTACTGACAGATTTTTACCTGACAAGGCTATCGACCTTCTTGATGAAGCTTGTACTTGTGCAAATCTTCGTAATAAGGCTATCAGTGAAAACGAAATCAACGAAAAGAAGATAGAAACACTGAAAAAAGAGCTTGAAGCATTAGAAGAAAAGATTGCAAATCCTGAAAAGGACGAAGACCTTAATCCAATATATGAGGACCTTTATAAAACAAAAGGTGAGCTTACAGTTTGCGAAAGCAGAGCAGAAGAATTAAGAGAAAAAGCATTGGATAACAATGTTGTGGAAGAAGATTTGGCAAAGGTAATCAACCTTTGGACAGGAATTCCCGCAACTAAGGTTGTTGAAGGTGATGTGAACAGATTAAAAGGTCTTGAAGATAGACTTATGGAAAAGGTTATCGGTCAGGACGAGGCCGTTAAGCTTGTTGCCAATGCAATCAAGCGTAGCAGAATTCAGTTGACACTTCAAAAGAGACCAGCATCATTCATTTTCGTAGGACCAACAGGCGTTGGTAAAACGGAACTTGTTAAACAGCTTTCAATGGAACTTTTTGATACTCCTGAAACACTTATCCGTCTTGATATGAGTGAATTTATGGAGAAACATTCA
>JAZNLY010000056.1:0-98243 GCA_045579305.1 Candidatus Fimenecus sp.
ATATCTCCACATTTTGCGTTGCCAACTTCTCCAATTCCGTCAGCATCTTCCAATTTACCAACATTATGTGGATTCACAAAATGATCCATTACTTTTTCTGAATATTCCATTTTTATTTACCCTCTTTCATTATCTTTTCCCAAAGTGGTGACATATCACGAAGTCTATTGATTATTGGTGGTAATTGTTCGATAATATAATCCATTTCTTCAGGCGTATTTTCTTCACAAAGACTTAAGCGAAGTGAACCATGAGCAATTTCGTGAGGAAGTCCTATTGATAAAAGCACATGGCTTGGGTCAAGTGAACCTGAAGTACATGCTGAACCTGAAGAAGCACTGATTCCCATTAAATCAAGGTAAAGAAGAAGTGATTCACCCTCAACACCCTCGAAACAAGCACTAACATTTCCCGGGAGTCTGTGTTCACGGTCACCGTTAATACGGCTACGCTCAATTTTAAGAAGTCCCTCTATAAGCTGTTCTCTCATAGAAATGAGTTTTTTTGTATTTGCTTCCATGTTGTCACAAGCATCCTTAAGTGCTGCTGCCATACCAACGATTGCAGGAACATTTTCTGTACCGGCACGACGATTTCTCTCCTGAGCACCACCCTCGATAAGATTTGGAAGTCTAATACCCTTTTTACAGTAAAGAGCACCTACGCCTTTAGGGCCATGAAATTTATGACCTGAAAGTGACAACATATCAATATTGTCAGCCTTTACATCAACAGGAATGTGACCTACTGCCTGAACAGCATCCGTATGGAAAAGAACGCTCTTCTCACGGCAAACTGCACCAATTTCGCGGATTGGCTGAACTGTACCGATTTCGTTATTTGCATACATAATTGTCACGAGAGCTGTATCCTCACGGATTGCATTTCTGACGTCTTCAACTTTTACAAGACCATTTTCATAAACATCAAGTAAAGTGATTTCAAATCCGTCTTTTTCCAAAGCATTAAGAGTATGGAGCACTGCGTGATGTTCAAATTTTGAACTGATAATATGTTTTTTGCCTTTTTTAGCCATTAAATATGCTGCACCTTTGATTGCCCAGTTATCGCTTTCGCTACCTCCTGATGAAAAGTACACATCACTAGGGTCAGCATTAATACATTCTGCAACAGTATTTCTTGCATCTCTCACTTTATGAAAAGCATCTTGTCCGACTGAATGCAGACTTGATGGATTTCCGTAAAATTCTTCGAAACAAGGCATCATTGCTTCAAGAGCAATTTTTGAAATTTTTGTTGTTGCAGCATTATCTGCATAAACTTTCATATATACATCTCTTTTCGTTAAAATCAATTAAAATTTTTATTTCACAGTAAATTACTATGAATTCATTTATATGATACTACTACTGTAAAATTTTGTCAATTATAACATTGTACAAATAGCACTAATCTGAGAAGAATTTTTCAGCAATTCTTACAGATGACATTGCATCCTTACCATAATAGTCTGCACCTATCATTTCTGCATATTCCTTTGTTAGCACTGCACCACCAACCATTACGGAAACATCCGTTGTCTGTTCTCTTAAAAGGTGGATTGTTTCTTCCATTGCCGGTACTGTTGTTGTCATAAGTGCTGAAAGTCCCACAAGCTTCACCTTGTGCGTTTTCACAGCATCAACTATTGACTGTGGCAGGACATCTTTGCCCAAATCAATCACATCGTAACCATAGTTTTCAAGTAATACTTTTACAATATTTTTACCGATATCGTGAATATCACCTTTTACAGTTGCTATGACAATTTTTCCTTTTTTTGCAGTTTCGGAGCCATTTTTCACAAGGTGTTTTTTGATGATTTCAAAACTTGTACCTGCTGTTTCGGCACTCATTAAAAGTCCAGGTAAGAAAACTTTGTTATTTTCAAAATCTTTACCAACTTTATCAAGAGCAGGAATAAGTATTCCATCGATAATCTGGAGTGGAGTTTTTGATAAAAGTTCTTTTTCGGTTTCCGATTTAGCCTGTTCTTTTAAGCCTTTTATAACTGCTGTTTGAAGATCAACATTTTCGTTTTTGACCTCTGTTTTCGTTTCTGTCACACTTGAAATATAGTCTTCAAAATTTTCGTCATTTCCTATTAAAGCATTGAATGAATAATAAGCATTCATCATCATTTCACTTTTTGGATTTATAATTCCTGCACTTAAACCATTATTCAATGCAAGTGTAAAGAATGTGGAATTTAAAAGTTCACGATTAGGCAGTCCGAATGAAACGTTAGAAACACCTAAAACTGTATGAACACCCAGGTCATTTTTAAGTTTACGGACACATTCGAGGGTTATTTTTGCATTTTCTTTATTTGTGCTTACAGTCATACAAAGTGGGTCAAAAACAAGGTCCTTCTTACTGATTCCGTATTCACTTGCTTTTTTTATAATCTTTTCTGCTATTGCAATTCGTCCTTCCACAGTTTCAGGAATTCCATTCTCGTCAAGAGTAAGGCAAACTACAACTCCACCGTATTTTTTCACAAGTGGAAATACAGAATTCATTGACTCTTCCTTACCATTTACAGAATTGACCATTGGTTTTCCGTTGTAAATGCGAAGTGCTTTTTCCATAGCAATCGTATCGGATGTGTCAATCTGCAATGGTGTATCAAGAATACTCTGGAGCCCTTTGACTGCATTTACCATTACAGTCGGCTCGTCAATTTCAGGAAGTCCCACATTAACATCAAGAACATCTGCTCCTGCATCTGATTGTGTTACTCCTTCACGATAGATGTAATCCATATCATTATTGCGAAGTGCTTCTTTTAAGAGCTTTTTGCCTGTCGGGTTGATTCTTTCACCGATAATCACAGGCTTTTCGTTTAAAACTACTGTTTTTGAATAAGACGAAACTGCAGTATAGTTTTTCTTTGTGATTTCAGTAATTTTTTCATTTTTACAAAGGTCAATCATTACCTTTATGTGGTCAGGAGTTGTACCACAACAACCACCCAGAGTACTGGCACCATTTTTGAGAATTTCCAGTTGTTTTTCAGCAAATTCGTGGGGTGTTACATTGTAAGTAGTTTTTCCGTTTACACTGACAGGAAGTCCTGCATTTGGCTGAATAAAAATCGGTGTACTTGAATACTCTTTCATTTCTTTTAAGAGCTGGAGCATCTGGTCAGGACCAAGACCACAGTTCATTCCAATACCGTCAACACCCAGACCTTCAAGTGTTACAACTGCAGTTTTAATGTCTGCACCAGTTAAAAGTATGCCTTTTTCATCAAAAATCATTGAAACAAGGACAGGTAAATTTGTATTTTCCTTTGCTGCTAAAACCGCTGCCTTGATTTCATACAAATCACCCATAGTTTCGATTAAAACAAGGTCTGCACCTGCTTTTTCACCCGCAACAACCTGTTCTTTAAAAAGTTCATAAACATCTTCAAAAGGTAAATCACCGCAAGGCTCTAAAAGTCTACCAATCGGCCCTACATCAAGTGCTACAAAGGTATCTCTGTCATAATCTGCTGTGGCTTTTTTCACAAGAGAAACTGCTGAAGTAATAATCTCTTCCACATTATTGAATTTGAGGGAATTTGCACCAAAAGTATTTGTTGTAATTACATTACATCCTGCATCAAGGTACTCCTTATGAATTTTAAGAAGTACTTCAGGATGTGTTAAATTCATATTTTCAGGCAACTCACCTGTTTTTAAACCATTTTTCTGGAGCATTGTACCCATTGCTCCGTCGAAAAACAGTATTTCTTTGCCAAATTTTTCTTTGAATGTCATATTTATCATTCCTTAATTACGCCTATAAAGGCTGTAACAGTTTTTGTCGGAGTCATCATAAATCCATCGGAAAGTGATATTCCAAGTTGCTTATTCATTGGCAGAAGTTTGAAAAAATCTGCTTGTGCAGATATGTGGAAATCACCATATCCGGGACTGAATCGAGGTCTGTGTTCACCTTTGATTTCTTTTTTCAATTCACCACATGCAATATCGCAAAGATTCTCAACCATCGAACCTGCAACAGCCTGAACAACTGCTGTCATTGCAATATCTGTTACAGAATATTTTCGGATAAGAGCATCGGCACCTTGTCCCAATGTTGCACCGAACAGAATGATTGAATTGGAATTTTTAAGATGTGAAAGCATCTTCTTGCTTTTAAATTCAATTCCGTCAACTATTATTCCATTTTCGGTTTTGATAAAATCATATTCCTTATAAATGTACTTTGGTTGGATTACTTTGCATAATTCTTTATAGGCTTCTTCTACCAATTCACATATTTCTTCACTTGGTTCTGCGCCATGTTTATAACCCATATATCGTGCAGTTTCACGCAAATCGTATTTTAACAACATCCGCAATTACCCTTTTCTTTCTGCTTATCTACGAGATACTGTAAAGTAATTGAGTCAACAACTTTGTTTACTGCATCAAGGACACATTGCCATATTTCAAGTGTTACGCAGTCCATACAGTTTTCACATGTATTCTCGTCAGTTGCAAGGCATGCAACAGGAGCAAGGCTTCCTTCAGTAACACGAAGAATTTCACCTACTGTATATTCAATCGGCTCTCTGGTCAAACGATAACCACCTTGTGCACCACGGATACTTTCAACAAGGTTTTCCTTGGATAAAAGTTTAATAATCTGTTCAAGATATTTTTCACTTATACCTTGTCTTTGAGAAACTGTTTTTATTGAGATATAGCCGTCGTCCTTATGGATTGCCAAATCGGTCATAAGACGGAGTGCATATCTACCTTTTGTTGAGATTTTCATATTATCATAACCTTTTAAAGTATTGTTATTTTTTCCTTGTATAATAATATAATACAAATTTAGTAGGAATTCAATAGCTAATTCATATAAATTTAGTGGGAATTCAAGATGTAAGTGCAAAGTGCAAAATATTGGAACTGCGTTGCCGATTTATAATTGGCTCCCTCTGTCGAGGGAGCTATCGAGCATATGCGAGACTGAGGGAGAGACAGATAATTTTTCCTTCCTACTTTCTCTCCCTCCGTCATTTTCTTATGAAAATGCCACCTCCCTCGTCAGAGGGAGGCAAAAAAGTATTTAAGTATTATTTTGTTTTATTCTTATCTTTTTCTGCTATGTCGTTTGTATTGATTGATTTGCCGTAAACCCAGAATCTGCATACAAGATATTCTGTCACCATATTGCAGAGCATTGTTACAGCAAGAACAATATACTCATTTACACCAGCATTTTCTGCCATATTGCCAAGATATGTTGAAACAGGAGTAAAAATGAGATAATATATCGCAACTTTAAGCATTGCTACGGGAACATTTGTTGCTGACTTAAAAGTATAACGACGATTAACTGTAAAATTGTAAAGAACTGAAAGCACAAGTGCTGTAAGATAACTACCCCAGTATTCAAGGTGTGCAACTTCATTTAAAAGAGTAAATGTAACTGTCTGAATAATACCTGCACCCATTGAAAATGCTACGAATTTTGCCACCTGAATTGCAGTCTCCTTTGGTGTGAGTTTTGTCTTATTACTCTCTGCCATATCCACATCTCCTTTTAATCTTATTTTATCAAATTATTTCTTTTTGTTTTTAGAAACAGCAACCGCTACAATACTCACAAGGGCAACAACTGCGATAGCTACAACTGCACAGATTAAGACAACTGCAACAACATTAGAATCTGAATCACTATCAATTATGTCCGCTAATGAATCATCAGAATTCTCATCAACATAAGTATCTTGCTCTGGAGATTCAAAGTGTTCTTCAAAAACTTCATAATAACTTTCACTTTTCGTGGTTTCATCCGTAACTTTATTAGGCTTTGTTGCAGTGTCAAATCCTATAATATTGATTTCACTGATACATGTGTCCTGAAATTTTGTTCCAGCAACAGCATCAAGGATGGTAATTTTAACCCATTTTGTATCCACTTTTTCTCTCAGATTAAAAATTGAAAAGTTTTTGTCAGTACTATATGTTTCCTTGTAACCATCATCACATTCAATCAACAACTTGGTTGGCTTACCATTCATAGTTAAATGTTCATCACTCTTATGATATCCTAGAACGAACTCAATAGATACTACAGTAAAGTTTGAACCATCCTTCTGCTCAAGTTTTATCCATTGATTTTTTCCAACACCTTGAACACCCTCAACCCATGCTGTTTTAATATTATTGTCAATGGCATTTTTTGCGCTATGAGTGACCGTGCTTTCTGTTAATTCCGAGGACGCAGTTGCCACTAAGTCATCAAAGCCTTGATTGCTGACAAAACGTTTAAAGGAAATAAGAGTGTAACCATAAATACTGGATGGATTTTCTTTAAAAACTGCCTCAAAATAGCCACCATGCATTCCTTCATACAAACTGATAAAAGGGTCACATAAATCTATATCACCTGTAGCAACAATCTTATCTCCACTTTTTACACAACTATCAATAGACATATTCTCCATAACACCATCTGCACGTGTTATAGTAACCTTATTACCGGACACAGTAACTATATCACTGGAAGTAGTTGGAAAATCTCGTCCCAACATACCTCGTGTAACAGTTTGAATATCCGCTAAGTCATAGGTTATTTTTCCATTTTCAAATTCAAATTCTAAATCATTACGGGCGAAAAAGTGTTTACCATAAACCTGGCCATCATCCCACATACATTTATATGCTATTACTTCCTGCACCATTTCATCTGACCAGTTTTTTACTGTTCCAGTGGATTTTCTGGTGAGACCGCCCATTACATCTTCCATTGCTCTAATTTCTTTGTCGGTAAAGTTTTCAGCACTCGAAATTATGGACATTGGTGCCAATGCTAATAAAACCATAACACATGTCATTAACAATGATATAGTTCTCTTTTTCATAATGTTCCCTCTTTTATTTTTCATAAATGAATTTTCGACTGAAACTATATACAACACAAAAATTGTAATCAGATTCACCCTGAGTCCATTATAAACAAAAGTAAGTTAAGAATCAAGTATAAAAAACGCACTATGACCTTATAAAAGCCATAGTGCGTTCTGACATATTATCTTTGTTTATAATTCTTCGGCATAATCGACAGTGACACTGACAACATTGTTCTTAACTGTAGCAAAGCCATCGGAACATTTAGCAGAAAAAATCACTTTTTCCTGATTACTTACAGTAATCATTCCTTCTGCAAGGGCGAATACTGTTTCCGCGTGACCTTTTCTTATACCATATAAACCTGAAAACTCACCACTGACACTATCAGCAATACTGAGCTTCACACTGTCACATTGCAAATCAGGAAACTTACGATGTGGAGTGAAAAGAGTAAATGTAAGATTTTCTTTCATTTCTCTCACCTGTGTTCCTTTTTATATTTTTCAAACACATCATCAATAGTTCCCGACATAAGGAAATATTGTTCAGGAATGTTGTCACAATCACCTGAAAGTATGCTTTCCACACTATCCACAGTCTTTTCAAGAGGTACATAGGCACCTTTTTGTCCCGTAAAGCTTTCAGCCACATGGAAAGGCTGACTCATAAAACGCTGAACACGTCTTGCTCTCTTTACAAGCTCCTTATCCTCTGCAGAAAGTTCGTCCATACCCAGAATAGCAATAATATCCTGAAGTTCAGCATATTTCTGTAAAACCCGTTGAGTTTCCTTTGCAGTTTTATAATGCCTTTCACCAACACAGTCAGGTGCAAGTGCTCTTGAAGAAGACTCAAGAGGGTCAACAGCCGGATAAATACCCAATTCTACGATTTTTCTTGACAGAACCGTAGTCGCATCAAGATGTGAGAATGTTGTTGCAGGAGCAGGGTCAGTAAGGTCGTCGGCCGGGACATAAACTGCCTGAACAGATGTTATAGAGCCATTACCTGTTGACACAATTCTCTCCTGCAATTTACCCATTTCAGATGCAAGAGTTGGCTGATAACCAACTGCTGAAGGCATTCTGCCAAGAAGAGCAGAAACCTCACTACCTGCCTGGGTGAATCGGAAAATATTATCAATAAACAAAAGCACGTCCTTATGTGACTTTTCACGGAAATATTCAGCCATTGTAAGCCCTACAAGCGGCACACGAAGTCGAGCACCGGCAGTCTCATTCATCTGACCAAAAACAAGAGCTGTTTTATCAATAACCCCTGACTGATTCATTTCATTCCAAAGGTCGTTACCTTCTCTTGAACGTTCACCAACACCGGCGAATACTGAATATCCGTCATGTTCAAAGGCAACATTTCTGATAAGTTCCATAATAAGAACTGTTTTACCAACACCGGCACCACCAAAAAGACCAATTTTACCGCCCTTGATATAAGGAGTCATAAGGTCAATTACCTTGATACCTGTTTCAAGTATATCATTTGAAGAAACTATTTCAGCAAAAGGTGGAGCTGCGTGATGAATCGGCCATTTTTCTTCAGTTATAATCTCTGCACCACGGTCAATCGGAGCACCTGTAACATTCACCATTCTGCCCAAAGTTTCCTCACCAACAGAAATACTTATGGGCTCACCGGTGTCAATTGCCTGCATACCTCTTGACATACCGTCAGTCGGATTCATTGAAATACATCTTACTTCACCGTTACCAAGGTGTTGTGATACTTCAAGAGTATATTTTTCTGTGTTGACTACAACATTTACAGCATTGAAAATATCGGGAATTTCATTTTCCGAAAATAAGATGTCCACTACGGGACCTGTTATTCTTTGTACCATTCCCACAGAGCCTTTTGCCATATCACACATCTCCTTCCATAGTGAATTCTGATGAAATTTCTATCACGTCAGCAGTAACCTGGCTCTGACGTTTTCTGTTCATTTCTGTTTCTAATTTAGCACTGTATTCACAGGCTGTATCATAAGCTGAACGCATTGTTGTAAGAGTTGCTGCCTGTGCACCCAATGCAGTTTCAAGCACTCTTTTATAAAGTACGGAAAGAAAGATTTTTTCCGCCGAATTTTTTATAACGGTTTCCTTATCAGGAACAAAAACAGGGTCATCTGACTGAATTTCAGTTTCATCATACGCAAAGAGGTCGTTACACACAGGAATCTGTTTCATCATATTCACATACTGCGGATAAACTGTCTTTGCCCCTGAAATTTTACCCTCTGCCATAAGGTCAGAAAGACATTTCATAAGGTCTTTCACCTGGTCATAGGTTGGTATATCATCAAAGACAAAATCTTTTTCTAATTCTATACCCTTTTTAAAAAAATATTCTGTTCCTTTTTTGCCACAGGAAATTATTA
Organism: Candidatus Fimenecus sp.; assembly: GCA_045579305.1. Lineage (GTDB taxonomy): Bacteria > Bacillota > Clostridia > Oscillospirales > Acutalibacteraceae > Fimenecus. The sequence goes on from JAZNLY010000056.1 coordinate 9,256, forward strand.
TCGCATTTTCATTTCCCACTACAGAGGTGAAAAATGAGAGCAATTCCGAATTAAATCCACCACACATTCCCTTATTTGATGTGATTACTACATAACAACAAGGTGAATCAGGATTAGTGCAGGAAAAAACCGCATTGAATTCCTTGCGATAAAATTCATATAGTCGGCTATATTGTTCTGCATATTTTTCATATTCAGAATATATACCGTTGATTTTTGAATATTTTACAGTAGAAGCCGTCTTCATAGCTCGTGTAAGCTTGATTGTTGAGCTTATAGTCTTTAATTTTTTTCTTAAACTCTGAACTGTTGCCATAATTTATAACCTCGCAACAAAATCACTCAAAGCTTCTTCAAGCGATTTTTTCAGTTCTTCGTCAAATTTTGTAGCATTTTTAATTTTAAGCGCCAGTTCATTCTTTTCTTCTCTGAAATATCTGTAAAGCTCTTTTTCAAATTCTTCCATTCTATCAAGAGAAACGGAATCAGCAAAGCCTTCACTTACGGCAAAGATAAGAATTGTCTGCATACAGTCCTCAACCGGAGAATATCTTGGCTGACGGAGTGCTTCTGTAAGGAATCTGCCTGATGCAAGAGTTTTCTTTGTTTCTTCGTCGATATCAGAACCAAACTGCATAAATTCTGCAAGTTCCCTGTACTGAGCAAGACGTGTGCGAAGTGATGAGGAAACTTTTTTCATTGAAGGAATCTGTGCTGCACCACCAACACGGGAAACCGAAAGTCCCACATTGATAGCAGGTCGTTGTCCTTCCTTGAAAAGCTCGGCGTCAAGGAAAATCTGACCGTCAGTTATCGAAATAACATTGGTAGGTATATACGCAGAGATATCCCCTGCCTGAGTTTCAATTATAGGCAAAGCGGTAATTGAGCCACCACCGAATTCATCGGACAGATGTGCAGCTCTTTCAAGAAGTCTTGAGTGAAGATAGAAAATATCACCCGGATATGCCTCACGACCTGATGGTCTGTGAAGAAGAAGTGATAATTCACGATATGCAACTGCGTGCTTTGAAAGGTCATCATAGACAATGAGCACGTCTTTTCCTGAATACATAAAGTACTCAGCCATAGCGGAACCTGAAAACGGTGCTATATACTGAAGTGCAGCAGAAGCAGAAGCAGGTACTGCAATAATTGTTGTGTAATCCATAGCACCATGCGACTCAAGTTTTTCTTTGATTTCTGCCACAAGAGTATCCTTCTGTCCTATAGCAACATAGATACAGATTGTATCCTTACCCTTCTGGTTAATAATTGTGTCAATGGCGATAGCCGTTTTACCGGTCTGTCTGTCACCGATAATAAGCTCTCTTTGTCCTTTTCCGATTGGAACAAGGGCGTCAATAGCCTTTATACCCGTATGAAGCGGAGAATTTACCGGTGCCCTGTCAAGAATACCGGGTGCTTTATACTCAATAGGACGAGTTTCCTTATAAGGAAGATAACCCATAGCATCAATTGGATTGCCAAGGGCATCCACAACTCTGCCAAGAAGACATTCACCCACAGGTACGGATGCTATTATGCCTACACGTCTTACACGGCTACCACTTTCGATATTAGCAAAATCACCGAAAATAATACAACCGATACGATTCTGCTGAATATCAAGAACCATACCTCTTTCGCCACATTCGAACTCAACAACCTCACCATACATAATATCGGCAAGACCATCCATCCAACAAATACCATCGGAAACCGTCATAACACGACCAAGCTGATACTCATGAATCTGTGGTTTGAAGTTTTCAGTTTTTTCAGTGAATTCCTGTATAAGATGGCCCACTGTATCGTCATTCATTATAGGTTCATGGTTAAGATTATTTTCAAACTGATAAAGTTCCTCGGCTACTGTGCCGTCATAAACTGTATCACCTATCCTGAGTCTGAGTCCACCGATAAGTGAAGCATCTTCAATAACCCATAAGGATGTTTTACCATTCACCTCAGAAAGCATCTGAGTTGTTGCCTTGTCTACCTTATCTACAATTTCCTTTTTAAGAGGGAATGCAGATGTTAGTGTCACATACAGCACATCATGATGTTTGAGATAAGCCATATCACCGGGTGTAAGACGAATTCTGTTGAGGATTTCGTGAATTACCTTATCATCCCACTCTTTTATTGCATCAGAATATTTTTCATATGAGAAAAGACTTATAACATTTTCTTTCATTACAGAAAAAAGTTCTCTTCGTACATCCTCAATCATATCGTGGTGGATTTCACTTTTTTCTCTCTCACCAAATGCTTCGATTGACGCAATTTTTTCTGTAACAAGGCTTTCTGCTTTCATTACTTCTTCACTGCAATCAATATCAGGAGTTTCCACAGAAGGCTCCTGTAAAACAGGTAATGGCATTTTTTCAATTTCTTCTGCCCTGTCAAGAGCAGTGTTAATTTTCTCAAGTCTGCCACCAAAAATCTTTTTTACTGTTTTTCTTCCAACAATAACAAGAATGGCTACAAGTATGAGAAAATTGATAATTACATATTGTATTTCCATAATATCATATCCTGTCAGAGATAATCTTTTTCGCGAAAATAGCCGCTGCAGTTTCCATTTTAGGTGCAACGGAATAAACTATTTTATCATACTCTTCTGTTATGCCATTTCTATATTCTTCAATATCCGAAAGACATTTTCTCTGAGCAAGTTCAATCTCTTTTTTGCCGTCGGACTGTATTTGTTGCACCTTAAGTTTTGCTTGTGCAACACTTTCCTCTTCAGCACGTTCCTTTTCTGCAGTAATACGTCGTTCGTTCTCTGCAGTTATACTTTCAATTTTCCTGAGTTTATTATCGGCAGCATCAATTTTTTCTTTTCTGCTATCAAGAATTTCTAAAACAGGCTTAAACAAAAGATTTTTAAGTATAACCATCAACAAAAGGAAACATACAACAGTCCATACGATTACGGATGGTTGTATATTCATAATTTACTCCTCAGATTTTTGAAATAAGCATAAATGCAATCAAAAGACCATAAATACTGAGCGCTTCCATAAGTGCGAGTGAAACAATAAGAGTTGAACGGATGTCCTTTGCTGCATCAGGCTGACGAGCAATACTCTCCATAGCTGTTTTCGCAGTAATACCCTGACCAATTGAAGGTCCGATTGTACTTAATGCGATTGCCATTGCTGCTGCGATTGCGATAACTGCTGAATTTGTCATTTAAATCTACTCCTTTATTTTGAAAATTAATCTTCAGTTACTTCTTCTAAATATATTGATACAAGCATTGTGAAAACCATTGCTTGTAATGCACAGAATAAAAGTGAAAGCACCATCATAACAATAGGTGCACCTATCGGAAATACATGATATAACTCTTCTATTACCATTTCTTCACCGAAAATATTACCGTAAAGTCTTAGTGCCAAAGATGCCGGTTTGATAAATTCATCGAGAATCATCAATGGCAACATAAAAAACATAGGCATTACAAATCGTTTGAAATAGTGCTTTGTGTTGTGCCTGATACCTGAAATCTGTAAAAACAGGAAAGTTACAACACCCAGACCTGCTGTAACAGAAAGTGATGCAGTTGGTGCTTTTACATAATCTGTAAGTCCCACTCCGGGAATCAACCCTGAATAGTTGGAAAAGATAATGAAAATGAAAAGCGATGCAAGAAATGTAAAATATTTTCTTGCCTTCTTTTTCCCGAGAATATCTGTAAAAAAATTATCAAGATATTCTACACCGGTTTCAATCATATTCTGAAATTTACCAGGTCGCTCTTTAAGTCTTGACTTTACAATAAGTGAAACTATTGTAAGAACACCAAGTATTATCCACATTGTAACGACTTCTCCCGTTACGTCCAATATACCGAATAGTCTGATGATTACTTCGGATTTTTCACCCATTCTTATCCGCCTCCTCATCCTTCGATTTTACTGCGATTTGCTCATTCAGTGTAAGAAGCTTTTTTGTGAAAATGAACATAGGAATTGTCATTCCCACCACTGCCCCCACAATAGGAAAAATGAAATCAACCTGTGGGAATTTTGTAAACACAAAATAAACAATCACAAGAAATCCGATTTGAATACACTGACGTATAATCGTTGTAATTGAATATTTTTCAGGTGATTTCACAAGTATTTGTTTTGAAAAAAGGTAATTTAAAAGAGCTATTCCTACACCTATAAACGCAGTTATAAATGCGCATATAATATTCAGCTTCACTTCATCACCAACTTATTTTTGTACTTAAGTAAATTATAGCACTTTAATTTCATTTTTCAATGGCATTTCACACATATTTCACATGTTTTTATCATAATTTATTAGTTGGAATTTCAAGTGTTGAATATTCATTTTTATTTGAATTATAATATATCGGAATCGGTATAAATCAACCTGGTTGAGAAAACATTGAATTTTTGTCATATGATTTATCGATATGATTTATTTTTATAAGTCATTCCGAGCATATCGAAGAATCTCTACCAAAGCGATATAGCAATCAACAGACATCCTTCGTCACTTCATTCTTCAGAATGACGCCTCCTCAGTTAAATGCAGACATGGAGACCTGACACTATGCAATGATAAATTATCTCTACAAATTCCGTTTTTTTATTATCATTTGGATATGCAAAACACCCTATGACTTTTATGGTCATAAGGTGTTTCATTTTTTTATAATATTTTTAGTCCAACGGTTTCATTGTGGGGAGCCTCGCTTCCTACAATTCATATCATACTGTATGCTACCATAACTTACTGACCCTATCAATGGAATTTTGACATTTTTCTGCTTTTCGCCTATATATTACTATATTTTACGTTCCGATTGATGTAAGTTTTGATGTAAGTTTGATAACATACATTTTACAGCTTTACGCTTCCTTAAAGAACCTATCTAGCCCCTCAAATTCTACCCTTTTCAGTTCCTTTGTGACATCGGTATAAATGTTAAGCGTTGTTGAAACATCCGTATGTCCGAGAGCATCCTGTATTACCTTTACATTAACACCGGCTTCGCACATTCTTGTTGTAAAGGTATGGCGAAGAGTATGACAGCTGAAATGCGGCAGCAACACCTTTGGGTTATCACTTTTCAGAAACTGTTCGTCGTTACAGTCGCGTATAATCCTTTTAATAGCCTTGTTAAGTGTACCCTGATACTGAACATTACCGAAACGGTTGACGAATATAAAATCTGTGTAACCGTCTATTACCGCTTCGCATTTTATATCAAGAAGCTCCTGTACTTCCTTTTCCATAATAAAAGCCTCTTTTACAAAATCAAGCATAGGCACCTGTCTGTTACTTGCGGTAGTCTTTGGGGTATTGATATTGAAATAACAGCTTTTCCCTTATAATATAAAGCTTGCCACCTAACAATATTGCAAAAGGACAGTTTTTCTGCTGTGATAATTCCCGTAATTTGTTTCTGCCTATCCCCGAATAAGCCGCCGCTTCTTCAAGAGTAAGCCACTTTTTTTCCCATATGAGTACATAATATTTCTTATTGTTTTCTTCTTCCATATTTACCCTCCTTTATCTCGCATCTCTGCCCTGACGGGCTCTGTATCTGCTTTCACAGATTTTCACTATCGCTTCTTCAATCTGCTCGATCGTATAACTCTTCGGAAAGAATTTTCGTATTCTTTCGGCGGGAATTTTGATTTTCTCACGATGATTCGCTTTTTCCTCTGCCAATATTTCGCCTATATCCTCAGGTGCAAGACCTTCGTCTCTGCTGATTGCACGAAGCCTTTGAGCCTGAGATAAATTCGGAGTAGCATCACAGACACGGATTTCTTCAACTAAATCAGCTTGTTCTACCTCGTTGAGATACGAAAGCTCTACCGCAGGGGTAAGGGCAATTCGTCCTTCATCTACAAGGTCAAGCAGTTCAGGTATGAGATTTGTGAGACGGATATAACGTTGAATTTGTCTACCACTATCTGTATCTGAAATTTCATCTCGTGACTTGTGGCCAACTTGTCCACAAGTGATACCCTGATGCTTCATTGCTTCAAGCTTCAGCTTGTAAGCAAATGCCTTCTCCGACGGGAGTATATGCTCACAGTGCAGATTACTGTCAACGAGCATAATAGCCGCTTCATCACGATTTATGGCATAAATAAAAGCAGGTACTGTTTCCACCCCTGCTTTCTGTGATGCTCTCAGCCTTCGATGACCTGAGATTACCTCGTATTCGTCTTTTGTGTTTTCAAGCGGTCTTACAACAACAGGTGAAATAATACCTTCCAAGTTTTTACCTCTTTCTTGTAATGATTTTCCGAACATCCTTACAGACATTGCAAGTACACAAAAACATAAAACCTTTTATGTTCGGTCTGTATCCGTACAATGTGCCACACCGTTCGCTACAAATACGAACGGCACAGAGCAGTAACATAGGGTTTTGCGGTTTTTTGTTCGTTTGTTCGGGTTTTGAAATTTTGTTTAAGATTGTGCTTTTGTGGGTGTGGATGTTTTTAAATGTAACAATATAAAAGTATATTGCCGCTGACTTTTTATACTTATTAAGCCTTTATTTTGGCGGTTTTAAGGCATCATAAACATCCACCCGAGACCTTTTTACAGACATATATTCTGCATTTCTCTGTCGCTGCTTCTTCTTCGCACAGTCGGGACAGAATTTCTGATTTTTGCCCGTCCGTTCAGTTTTCTTACCACATAAGGAACAGGTCATCATCACAGCCGTCGGAGCACTGATTAAATATCTGTACAGCTTCTTACCAGCAGGCAGCACAGCATCAAAATAATATCTGCAGATAATGTAGCTCGGTGTTGTCCGCTGAGGACAGGTGTGGCTGTCACCGTCATCAAGCAGAAGACAGCTGCCCTGATAGTAGTTACAGCATTGCTTTTTAATGAGGGTTATAACCGAGCTGAATGACTTAAATTCAAAGCATATACCGACACTCCCGTTTTCCTTGCAGAAAGCAAGCAATCAACTGCTTTTATAGGCAGATTTACAGTAAGAATGATTAAGCAGAACAAAGGCTTCAGTCGTATATTTACCGTTCTTGCAAGAGGTTATCTTTTTCATAATGCTGACGGTACACTTCGCACTGATGACCCATATACAAGAACAGAAGAAGCAAGGCGCTTTTTATGTGCTTGGTGCAGTCTTCCTTACGAAACAGTAGCAAACAAGGCGTTAGCTTTTCACTCCTATTTCCCCGAACTTCATAATGATTTTCCAAGCATTGTTGATGAAAGCGGTGCAGGCTGGTATTACAGATATTTGCATTCTCTTTCAGAATACATCAAAAAGAATAAAGAGAATATCACAAAGAAGCTTCATTGCTTTGCCGAAAAGAAGACCTTAAAAGCTATTGAAAGCACTTGGGCTAACAAGCTGATACAATATCAGTATTCAATATACAATAACAGGTCTTCTGCTGATTATCCTCTGCTATTTGATACAGCTATTGCAGATGCTCTTGTTCTCGGTCCGTTGCGTACTGAAGCGATTGTATTTTCTAATGAAGTACTGCAAAAAAATCAAGGCTTACGGTGTAAACGCGAAAACAGAAAAGCTTATGATTACTCTTGCCGAATACTATATCGCAAACAAAGAGCCTGACTCTGACTGGGTTATTATACCAAGGACTAACATCTCTGCTTATCTCGGTTCTGCAACCTATGTGGAAACATACGAAAGCAGGATTCCCGAAGGCTTTATTGAGAAAAAGCCTGAAATGGGTGGCGTGTCTGCGGTGAGGATTAGGATATAAAGAATTGACTTGTCAGAATATTAAGAGTACAATTAGTATGGTAATATTTTTGGAAAGGATAGTTTCAGATGAAAGAAAAAATAAAAATTAGCTATAATGAAAAAAATGATTCTTATAAGGTTTGTTATAACGGATTTTCATGGATAAGTGACGGAAAAAAGGCTTTTATTTCCATTCGCAAAAGCATCGACAGCAAGCAAAAAAATAAAGATATACCTTTCAAATCTGCCAAAAGCATAAAAACAGAGTATTCAGATAATAGAATTGTAACAAGATATTCTGATTTTTTCCTTGCCGGTGAGAAATTGCCTTTTACGCTAATCTGCACTGCTGAAGTCACAGGAGAAAACGAAGTTGTTTTTTCTATTAAAACAGAAGACGAAACAGGCTGCGAAATTCAAGGTCTTTGTTTTCCTGCACCATTTAACTCAAGAATAAAAGGCAGCAATTCCTATCATGTCGATTCAATGCGTCAGGGTTTTATTCTTCCTGACAGATACAAAAAGAATTATTTTATCAATCATAGCTACAAAAATGTCAAAAGACCCATAAATACAGGTGAATGTTATCTACCAATTTGGGGCAGAGTATGTGACGGTCATACATACTCTGCTGTGGTCGAAACACCCTATGATGCATCCGTGTGTACTTCCTTCGGAAAGCACGGGGCATTTCTTAACACGGTCTATTGGCAGTCCTCTTTGGGCAAACTTTCTTACGAACGCAGAATACTCTTTATTTTCCACGATAACGGAGACTACAATACAATTGCTAAGGATTACCGCAACTATCTCTTTGAAAGAAACGAATTAGTCACCCTTGATGAAAAAATTCAAAAAAACCCCAACATCAGAAACACTATCGGTGCACCTGTTCTGCACCATAAGATTTTCTCAAAAATCAATGAAAAATCCCAGTTCTATGACAAGAACGGATCTAATGAAATCCTTTGTGCTACATTCTGTGAGCGTGCGAAACAAATGAAAAAGCTTAAAAATCTCGGTTTGGACAAGCTATATATTCACACTGACGGTTGGGGTAAAGACGGATATGACAACAAACACCCTTATATTCTTCCACCCTGTGAAGAAGCAGGCGGGTGGGACGGCTTCAAGAATTTTTCTGAAGTCTGCCGTGAGCTTGGCTATGTGTTTGCTCTTCATGACCAATACCGAGACTATTATTATGACAGTCCCGTTTTTGACAAAGACAAGGCGGTAACCAATATTGACGGTTCTAACCCCTACTGCTCGATATGGGATGGTGGCGAACACAGTTATCTTTGTTCGGTTTTTGCTTTAGATGCTGTCAGAAAGACTTATACGGAGCTGGAAGAACACGGCATTGATGTTCAGGGAGCATATCTTGATGTTTTTTCTATTATGCAAGGTGATGAGTGCTTCCACGATGATCACAGAATCACAAGAAAAGAAAGTATGAAGCACAGAGGAGCCTGCTTTGACTATCTCAACGAAAAAGGCATTATAATGTCTTCGGAAGAACCGGGCATGCAGCTTATTAATCATCTTGCCCTTGTTCATCACGGACCTCACGCATTAAAGCCTCAGGAAAACGGTAAAGCTGTCGGTATTCCCGTTCCTCTCGGAAATCTTGTGTATCATGACTGTATAATGGTTCCGTGGAATTGGTTTAACAACTGGGGTATCCCTAAAGGGGAAGACGGAGATTTATACGGAGCTTTGAATGCAGGTATGCCGTATATTCACCCCTACGGAAATTCACTTTGTAAAATCGGAACAGATAAGCGCACTGCAGATATAGAAATGATGGGTGACGAAGAGCTGAAAAAAGAACTTGAACGCATTAAGCCTCTTTGCGAATTACAGGCAAAGCTTTACAACAAGGAAATGGTGAAGCACGAATTTCTCGGCAGCTACCGTAAGCAAAAAGCTACTTATTCTGACGGCACAACAGTTGTTATTGATTTAGACAGAAATACATATAAGATCAATTAAAAACAATTGATATATAAGGAGATGCTGATTTTAACAGTATCTCCTTTTCTTTTGCGAAAACTGTTGAAATGTTCCTTCTTATTTGTTAGAATTATAGTAATACGATTCATTGTAGGAGGGATTAAATATGAAGCTTAAAGTAAATGCCAAACTCGACCCAAAATTCCATCCCCTTTCGCTCGTTGTCCGTGAAATGCGTGATGCAACAAAGTAAAACGGGCAGGATATTGTTATTGCAATTGAAAGAAACAAGGGTTACACAACAACCTATAAAACACGTATTTATCCTGACAAAACCGGTCACGATGAAGAGAATTTCCGTTTTGTTGAGCGTCTGACAAAATCGCTGCTGTGGATTTCAGGCGGTTATAAAGTTATAATTGCCGGCAGTGAGATTATAGGCACAAAAATCAAAGAAGCATTTTCATATGGCGGACTTCGTGATTTTGATGTCAGATTTATGGAAAGAGTATACGAGGAAAGGTTTGAGGTTATTCTCTGTTCTCTTGAAGATGGTCCTTAAGATAAATCTGCTGCTTCGCCCATAGGCCGACATCTGGACGGATGCCGTATCGGCTTTGATGCAGGAGGAAGCGACAGAAAAGTAAGTGCAGTCATCGACGGCGAAAGTGTATATTCGGAAGAAGTTGTATGGTTTCCGAAGACAAACTCAGATCCCGATTATCATTATCAGGGAATCCTTGATGCAATGAAAACTGCTGCTTCAAAGATGCCCCGTGTGGATGCAATCGGTGTTTCTTCAGCAGGTGTTTACATTGATAACCGCATTATGGTTGCTTCTCTTTTCCTTAAGGTCAGTGACGAGGATTTTGATAAAAAGGTTAAGAATATGTATCTTGATGTTGCAAAGGAATTAGGTGAAGACATACCGGTCGAGGTTGCAAACGACGGTGATGTTACTGCCCTTGCCGGTGCTATTGATCTTGATGACGATTCCGTTTTGGGTATCGCCATGGGTACAAGTGAAGCAGGCGGCTATGTTGACCCTCAAGGAAATATTACAGGCTGGCTCAATGAGCTTGCATTTGTACCTGTCGACTTCTGCGAAGAAGCTATGGTTGATGAATGGTCAGGTGACTACGGCTGCGGTGTTAAATATTTTTCACAGGACGGTGTCATCAAAGTCGCTCTCTGGGCGGGTGTTGAGCTTGACGAAGACCTCTCTCCTGCTGAAAAGCTTAAGGTTGTACAAGGCCTTATGGAAAAGGGCGATCAGAGGGTCGCTGACATCTACGACACCATCGGTGCTTACTTTGGCTATGCAATCGCATATTATGCTGAATTCTACGATATCAAGCACATTCTTATTATGGGCAGAGTTACATCAGGACAGGGCGGACAGATTCTTCTTGAAAGGGCACAGGAGGTTCTCGATAAAGAATTTCCGGAGCTCAGCAAAAAAATTAAGCTTCACATTCCCGACGAAAAATCACGCCGTGTCGGTCAGTCTGTTGCTGCGGCAAGCTTGCCGAAAATAATGTAATTCCTTCCGGCATTTTGAAAATATCATACAAATAAAATAAGGAGAGTATAAAAATGTATTTAGTTAAGAAAGCAACAGACATTTTTACTTATATAAAAACATACTGGAAATCACCACCATTAGGTAATTATATGCCCATTAAAGAGATTGCAGCTCTTGCAGGTGGCGGTATGGGTATCAGATTCATTACTCAATGTGTTTCATCTGTACTTCTGTCTGCTACAAACGTTTTCGTAGGTAATACTATCGGTATTGAGCCTATGAATCTGTATTACATATATCTTATTGCTGTTGTTATCAGTTTCCCTCTTACTATGTTGAGAGCATACATTGTTGATAACACAAGAAACAAAAAGGGTAAATACAGACCATATCTTATTTCAATGGGTATTCCAACTGTACTTTTATCAATCGGTTATTTCTGGATGCCTTATGAAAAAATGGAGAGTCAGGTTACAAAATGTGTTGTTGTTCTTCTCTTCAACATTGGTTTCCAATTCTTCTACAATTTCCTTTATGAAGCATACTACAACTATGTTGTTGTTTTGTCACCTAACACACAGGAAAGAGCAAATGTTTCATCTATCAAAGCAGTTGTTGAATCATTTGGTCCATCAGTTACAGGTATTATCATTCCACTTTTTGCAAAGAATTTTATAGGTACCGGTAACCTTAACGACATCCGAATTTATAGATACATTTGGGTTCCAATCCTTATTTTAGGTCTTTTCTTGAGTATTATCGTTTATGCAAATACTCAGGAAAGAATCATTCAGGCAAAAACTCACGTTGTTCAAATCAAGTTTATGGATGCTCTTCGTGAGGTTACAAAGAATAAGTATTTCTGGATTACATCACTTGCAGGTTGGTTAGGTTTCCTTGAGGGTGCTTGTTTCAACATTCTCAACTGGCTCTATTCTTACCAGCATGCTTGTACCGCAGGTCAATATGCACTTATTACTACCGTTTATGGTAACGCATCTCTTTGGGGTATGCTTTTAGCACCGATTTCAATTAAAAAAATAGGTAAAGGCAAAACTCTTCTTCTCATAAACACATTAAACATTGTCTTTATCGGTGCTATCTATCCTATTGTTAAATATGCAGATATGAGCATTATGATTTGGCTTGTTCTTATCTGCCTTTGGATGAATGCTCTTGTTGGAGCTTTCGGACATATTCTTTCACCAAGTATCAACGGTGATATCCGTGACTATCAACAATATGTTTCAGGCGAAAGAATTGACGGCATGTTTGCTGCAGTTGGTCTTATCGGTAGTGTTGTTACAATGGCTACAAGCTCCGTTCTACCTGCAATCTACGAAAAGGTTGGCTTTAATGAACAAAAGCTTCAGGAATTATTACCTTTAATTATTGCACAGGAAGGTCCTCTTGACGACCCAACAAATGTTTATAATGTTCTTTATCATAAGGAAACATTTATAGCAATTTTTGGCGTTTTAATCGCAGCATCTGTTATAGGCGCAGCAATGAACGTTATTCCTTATTTCTTCTATGACCTTACAGAGGTTAAACAACAAGGTATTATTAAAGTTCTTAAAATTCGTGCATTGTTTGAAGACTATGGCAATGGTATTCTTAAAGACAGTGACCTTGTTGAAACAATCGATATTATCAAGAAAGCAAAAGAACTTGAAAACGCTCAACCAAAAGACATCAAAGCATATAAACTTGCAATCAAGCAAGCTAAAGACAAGGCATCAAAGAAAGGTACAAAAAAAGAATATAATGATGCAAAACAGTATAATGTTGATATTGAAATTTCAAAGATGGTTCTTGAAGAAATGGCTCGTTTTGATACAACATTCGGTAAAATTCAACTTGACCAGGCAAGGAAAACAGCTTCTTTAGGTTATGATGCAATTTATAACTTTGACCGTAATGACCTTGCAAATGCAAAAGCACTCCCAACCGGTACTCCGGAAGAAAAGGAATTCAGAAAGAATGCTGTTTCTGTTGCAAAAGACTTTGCTGATGCACAAAAAGTTGCAAAGAAGAACTTTAACAACGATATCGTTGAATTTGATTCAAGTATTTTTGATAAACTCTTCAATCGTGAAGACGAAATTTCTGCAAAGATCGAAGAAGCATACACAAGACTTTACAAAGCTAATGATGAAAAAGATAAAGATGCTATTGCTCGTATCAAGGCAGAAATCAAAGAGCTTAAAAAAAAGCGAAGTGCTATTGAAAAAGAAATCAAAAATGCAACAACTGATAATTCGCTTTATACCCGTGCTGCCCGTCCTGTAATTAAGGCAAAAAAACTTTTAATTCAGGCTGAAAACTATACAAAGCTTGAAGAAATTGAAGGACTTTATGAAGAGGCAAAAGCAAGACATGAACAGGCTATTGAAGATGCTCGTTTAGAAGAAGAGCGTGTTGAAGCAGAAAAGAAAGCTCATGCAGAAAAAATCAGAGCTGAAAAAGCTGCAAAGAAATAAACACAGTCAAAAGCTTTGGAAAGATGAAAACCACACAGACATAACAATAAGCTATTTCAGAATTAATAAACTAATAAAAAGGGGACAAAATTATGGCAGCAATTATTCAGAAAATACTCAGCTTTTTCACTTCCGTTATTATATTTATGACCGGCTTTTTTGGCGATTGCGGTCCCGGTGACGGTAAAGTGGATGATTTCAAGGTAACAACCTATTTAAGAGGAGATAATGTTTATTCTGCAGCCGACCTTCATTCTGAGGATTTCGACATCATAACCGATCTTATCATTTTTGAATGTGCCACCTTCAACAGCAGGGGCGAAATCGAATATGATGAAGCAAAAATAGAAAGAGTTATGTCTGCAGTCAGTACCGTAATCGGCGACAGAGACGTTCACATTACTCTCAATCTTCTCGGCCCTCGCGGTAACACTGATTCAAACATATGGGAGGAGCAGATGGAGGTTCAGAGTACTGAGCACAGCAAGGCCTTCAAAAGTGGTGTTCTTGAAAATAACATTATAGAAGTTCTCAATAAATATGACTTTGACGGTGTTCACTTCGACTACGAATACCCGATTACCGATGATGCATGGTACTATTTTAACAGATTCCTGGTTTCGCTCGATCGTAAACTGGGTGATGATTATTCCTTAGGTATTGCACTCAGCACTTGGGATATAAAATTAACGCTCGGAGCAATATCTGCTGTTGACACAGTTGAGCTTATGACTTATGACTATGTTGATGCAAACGGAAGGCACGCAACCTATGAGGATACCATTGCTCAGATTGAGATGCTCAAGGACAAGGGCATTCCCGCAAGTAAAATAAATATTGGACTTCCTTTCTATTCAAGACCCACAGACCTATCAGCTTATTGGTACGGTTATAATAGTTGCTACGATAAAATGACCGAGGACGGTTGGTATCATTGTGATGAAACAAACAAGGATTTCTGGTTCAACACACCCGAGGTTATAAGTCAGAAAACACAGTATGCTATAGATAACGGCTACGGTGGTGTTATGATCTGGCATTACAGCTGTGATTTTCCGTCAAGCCACGAGGCCTCGCTTCTCAGAGCTATAGGCGAAACAGTAAATATTAACTATTGATAAAACATCCCCCACATGAACTGTTGTTCATGTGGGGGATGTTGATGTTTACATATATATTTTATATTTTTTCCTTGATAGTGGTGTTTACCGCTTCTCTTGTTGTAAGCAGCCAATTATCGCTGTGAGGATATTCTTTGAATGTTAAGTTGTGCTTCCCTTTTTCTTCTATAATAGAAAGACAAGTCTTTTTATCCGTAAGCTTTTCCAGAGTATTAAGTGCAGCCATATCCTGCAGAGCATCATAGAAAACCTTAAGGCGGAGTGAATGATATGCTGTGCCGTTTTCTGCGGGATATACAATGAAGCTGTCACCCGACGGGAACTCCTTCCCTGCATCTGTTACCTCATAGGGATTAACAAGTCCCTTTGAAAGCCTTTTGTAATAGAAGTTGTATCCCCAATGCAAGAAGCCCCTGATGTCAAATTTGAACATCTGATAACCGACAACCCTTGTTCTTATTGAGTCATTACAGAAAAATCTGTTGGCTACATTGTGGCTTTTCTGAGCACTGCAATAATATGTCCAGAGATTATCAACTTTACCAATAAATTTATCTATATGGTCAGTGGCAGGTATTGGATTCGAAACGATTTTCTTTTCATAGAAAGAATAATCGGAAAGAGCATCTACAATTTTATAGCCTTCAAAAAGACTGTGAATATGCATAGAAGCTTTTTTATAAGAACGAAGCATAGCCTTATTAGGTTCATCGCT
Organism: Candidatus Fimenecus sp.; assembly: GCA_045579305.1. Lineage (GTDB taxonomy): Bacteria > Bacillota > Clostridia > Oscillospirales > Acutalibacteraceae > Fimenecus. The sequence continues at coordinate 24,794 of JAZNLY010000056.1, forward strand.
TACATGGATGAACACCTTGTTCCTGAGATTTCTTTTTTCGAGATATTCTTTTAGCTCAACGGAAAGAGCTGTAAGGAATTCTTTATATTTACGTGAGTTTGCTCTTGTTTTCCAGCCAAAAATCTTTTTGTAGCTCCCGTCAACTGTTGCCATAATTTTCGGAGCATGCCTTGCACCCCATTGGGTGTAAAAATGAGCAAGCTCAAAATATTCAATACCACAGCGATGTGCCATATCAATCCACTGCGTAAGCTTGTCAAAGTTAAAGAAGTAAGTACCGTCTTTTACTTCTATATCAACAAGCTGAACAGTGGGTCTTTCTTTTCCTTTTTTTGTGTCAAGAGGAGGAGTAAAAATCGGCGTAAGAACACAGTTCATTCCGTACTCTCTTGCAGTTTTAAGAAAGTTTTCCGTTACTCTCCAATATTCATCAGAGAAAGCATCGAATTTATAGTGTGACATCAGGCAATCGGTATGAAACCAACAAGTGTAAACAAAATCCTTGAAGTCAAGCTCTGCATTAATAATTTCAATTTCAATACTTGTCTTTTTCTCATCGACAGTAAAATTTATTCTGTGTTTACCTGCATCGTTCTGAGCAGCATCAACCTCAAACCAAAGGACAGTTATGCCTTTTTTTGCATTAACCTTTCCATCAAAAGGTAAAAGCAAATCGGGGTAATATCCGCTTTCACTGAATCTGTAATAGTCGTCTGCGCCCTTTTTCCACATTGGAAAATCGGATTTGATGTGCTCAACTGTATAGATACGAATGTCTTTAACAGTACTTTCATAAATCAAAGCCACTTTGCAATCATCATCAGCTTCAATTGCAAGCTGAAAAGACTTCTTTTCATTTTTAAGCATAGAAAAGCCTTTATATCCGACAATCGGCATTTTGTCGCTGTCATAGATTTTTTCAAGAGAAGATAAGACTTTGATTTCTTTTATCTTGGCCATAAGGTCACCTCGATGCAAACACTTATGAGAAGTGCTGCAAATTATTTCTTATATTTTTCTTTGTATTTTGCTACTATTGCATTCATCTCATCCATATGAGCTTCCATATCTGCTACGAGCTTAAACTGATTTCTTGCTCTTACTATGTTATGCTCTGCGTGGGTTGTTCTGAAATAAACATCGCCTTCAAGATAATCAGTAAGAAAGCGGATACCACATTCAAAGGTCATAAGCTTTGCACCGAAAGCAAGGTTTTCAATTTCAGCATCATTAAGACTTTCAGCTGTTTCACTTAAGAAGCCGTCTACATAAACCTCGAAAAGCTCAAGGTTGATGCCAACCTTTGAAAGGTCAGCTTCATCTTCTGCTGCTTTATTGGCACCTGAACGGATACTGTCGCCGAAATCATAAAGTGAAAGTCCGGGCATAATTGTGTCAAGGTCAATTACACAAATACCTTTATCTGTGTTTATATCAAAAAGAACATTATTCAGTTTTGTATCATTATGGGTAACTCTGAGAGGTAAAATTCCTTCTACAATAAGGTCTGTGAGCTTATGCGTGTCAGCCTTACGGTCAGTTACAAATCTGATTTCATCTTTGCATACTGCTTTTCTGCCTTTTATGTCAGCATCAACTGCTTTGAGAAAATTTTCATATCTTGCAGGAGTGTAATGAAAGTTCTTGATTGTTTCGTGCAGTGTTGCAGCGGGATATCCGTCAAGAAGCTTCATAAATCTGCCGAAGGAACGGCCTGCATTTCTGAAGGTGTCAGCGTCTTTGGGTTTGTTATAGGTCAAAGCCTCATCAACATATATATACATTCTCCACGCACCGTCATTTTCGTCACGGTAAAAATATTCACCGCCATTGCAAGGAAGGAAGTTGAGATTTTCTCTTTTGTAATCACCGCCGTATTCTTTAATCTTTTCTGTGATGTGCTTTGTTACACCTACAATATTGAACATAAGCTCTGCGGGATTTTTAAACACAAAGGTGTTGATTTTCTGAAGTATGTACTTTTCAGCCTTGTCAGTTTCAATAAGATAAGTTGCATTGATGAGACCTGCAGTAAACTGTTCTACATTTATGATGTTTCCGCCTCTTCCGAATGCCTCAAATGCGGTTTTAATTTCTTGATTTATCATTTTTATTTTCCTTTTATTTCACCCTAACATCGGAGTATCTCCGATAACAACTTCAGTTTTTTTATATTTTTCAATTTCAAAAATTATAATTTCATTTTCCTCTTTAAGAAGTGCGCCGGGCAAGTAAAGTGCCTTCTGCGGACCAATATCCCAATATCTGCCGAGATTGAATCCGTTAACAAAAACATAACCCTTTGTAAAGCCGTTCATATTAACAAAACATTCGCCCTTACCTGCTTTGAATGTACCCTTAAGGAAGACGGGACCGTTTTTGCTTTCCGGTTTAATGCTTTTAAACTTAAGGCTTCCGAGGTTGTCTAAAGGTATCGTGTAAACATCAAAATCTGTCAACACCTGATTTGCAAAATGAACATTTGAAATACCCTTACGGTCATAAAGCTCTTTACCGTAATTCACTCTGCCCATTCCCTCAACAAGCACACCTATTTCACTTTCTGAGCTTGTACCTTTAACAAAAAGCTGCTTTTTGAGCTTGAGTTTGTTAAACAGTGATTTTGCCTTGCATCTGTTTATCGTTGCTATTTTCTTCTTCTCAAAATAAACATGTGCATAATCATGTACATCGTCGATTGAAAGGAAGCCGGCATCGTATTTGCCCTTAAGCTTTGTTACATAATAAATAAGGCCGAAATTCTGTCCGTAAGTCTCCATACTTCTGGGAAGCGGAGAATAATGCTTCTGTCCGATATTATCAATATTATCAAACAAATCTGCGGAAGCTGTGAGCTTTACCGTGCCGATATTCTGCATTACAGGCGACGCAGGAAGCTCTATCAAAGGAATATTCTGTTTTTCACAAAGAAGCTTTCTTATCTTGTGGTATGTATCGGTGTAATCTCCCCATTCAGTTAAGGGAGCACAGTAATCATAGCTTGTCACCGTAGGCTCATAGCGTTTGATGTGGTTTGCACCTGCCGTAAAGCCAAAGTTGGTTCCGCCAAGGAACATATACATATTAAAAGAAGCACCTTGCTTAAGAAATTCTTCAAGCTCCGGAACCAGATTATCTGCTTTTCTTGTGTGATGCTTTTCACCGAAATGGTCAAACCAGCCGCACCAGAACTCCATACACATTTTCGGAATGTCACCGTAGGGCTTAAGAGCGTTAAAGGCACTTGAAGCACGTGAGCCGAAGTTGAGAGTAGGCAGCACACCGTCTATTGTTCCTCCTGAAAGCATATTACACCATGTTCCGTCAGAAGTAAACTTCAATACATCTATACCAAGCTCGTCATACATATCACAAAGAGCACGAAGGTACTTCTTATCGTTAGAATAACTGCCGTATTCATTCTCAACCTGCATTGCGATAATGTTACCGCCGTTTGTAATAAAGTACGGTTTAAGAATTGATACAAGCTTTTCAAGATAATCTTTTACGTGGCCGAGATAGATTTCATTATTGCATCGGAGTTCAATATTTTTATCCTTTAAAAGCCATGCAGGGAAACCACCGAAATCCCATTCTGCACAGATATACGGACCGGGTCTTACGATTGCGTACAAGCCGAGCTTATCTGCCGTTTCAATGAACGAGGCAATATCGAGCATACCGCTGAAATTGAAAGTGCCCTTTTGGGGTTCGTGAAGATTCCAGCACACATAGGTTTCAACAGTATTGAAGCCCGCAAGCTTCAGCTTGAGAAGTCTGTCCTCCCAGTATTCAGGGAGGGTACGAAAGTAATGCATAGATCCCGAATAAATTTTAAAGGGCTTTCCGTCAAGATAAAATTCGCTGTCTTTAATTTCGAATGAATTTGCCATTTCTTCTCTCCTCCGTTCAAGGATATTTTCACCACAAATTTTCAGGATAAACGCCGTCAATTATCTTTTTTCTGATAGCATCAACTACTGCCTGCTTATCTTCTTTATATGTAACTCCGTACCACTTTTCTGTGGTATCCATAACCTTTACACTGATTTTACCTTCTTTCAGCAGGTCATCAACAACAAAAGGCAGAAAATACTCACACTTAAGCATATTGTCTTTGTTTCTGTCAAGGAAAGCAGAAAATCGCTTTTTTAATTCAGCCATCATCATACCGCTAAAGCCCCAGCAATTCATTGAGACTGTACTGCCCCTCTGAAGCTCTGTCCAGCTTTCGCCTTCATCTTCAGTAAACATAATTCTACCGTCTCTGATTGCAATTTTTGTTCTTTCAACAATATCCGTGAGATAACCCTCTGCGTTAGTCTGACATACACCTCTTGCGACATGACCGTTTTCTGTGAGGGTGTTTTCAATTTTAAAACCTACCATACAGAACTCGTTATCGTTTTTGTTTTCTTTAAGCTCGTTGTAAATAAGTCTGAAGGTCTCTTTGCCATAATAGTCATCGGCATTTATAACTGCAAAGGGTCCGTCAACAATGCCGTCGCAAGAAAGCACAGCATGACCCGTACCCCAGGGCTTTGTCCGGCCTTCGGGCACACTGTAGCCCTCGGGAAGATTGTTTATATCCTGATAAGCATACTCAACCTTGATTTTGTCTTCATACTTGCCCTGCATATTTTCCTTAAAATCCTCTTCGATTTCGTGCTTTATAACAAAAACAACTTTGTCAAAGCCGGCCTCAATGGCATCGTATACAGAGTAGTCAAGAATAATTTCTCCGTTTGCGCCGATAGGGTCGATCTGCTTTAGACCGCCGTATCTGCTGCCCATACCCGCAGCCATAATAACTAAAGTGATGTCTTTCATAATACAAACCCCTTGGCATAGTTTTGAATAATTATATCAAAAAAATATACATTATTCAATAAATATCTGATAATGAAAATCATTTTGTACATTCTTTGCTGTTGTTAAGACTAGATAATAAACCAAGAGTTATTTTTCAGCTTATGAATACACAAAAAATATGGCGCAACATAGAATTTAATCGGTGTTACGCCATAAAATCAGTAAAGATTATAATAACTTTAAAATGTTTCCGTCTTTGAAAATGCTTTTATGTATTCATTTAGCCATAAATAGGCCCATATTTTTCACATGCTCTGTAGTCTGCGCTCTGGCTGTCCTCTGTACCGAATGCAGCCCACGAATGGGGACGGAATATTCTTTCAGCAGGAATATTATGCATATTTATGGGGATACGAAGCTTGTTTACACAGGAAAAACTAAGAATGTCTGTGCTTTGGAGAACGGAAACTGCCTTCTCAGGTTCAAGGATGACTGCAAATCAAAGTGTTCACAATCAGGTTGCCAAGATGAAACAGATTCCCGTACCGGAGCTGATTGATTATTATGTCAGTCAGCTCTTTTTTATTTAACGCAACATTATCGCAATAGCTTGCGCCATAGTAAATATAATATTCATATTTTTTATGCATAGAAGCAACATGTGGTTTTTCTTAAAATTCATATATCCCTTTACGATTATTGCATTTAGCTTAAAAATGCTGTATAATCTAAAAAGATTGGGGGAGAAAAAATGAATGTTTCAGAAATCATATCAAAAGCAAAAACCGTTCCCGGTTATGTCAAAAGCCATTGGAACACACCGGGCGAAGGTGAATATCTCACCTTAAAGGAGATGGCGGCTTACACAGCATCTCAGGCAGGTACATATATTTTTATGGCTGCTTCAGAAATTATGACTTTTTCAGCTGCGTTCTTCTGCGGAGCTATTATGGAAATTCCCCCCATGGATTTCTATATGATTAACCTTATATCAACCGTAATAGGATATATTTTTATGTTTACGAATCCTATCGGGATGCTACTTTATGAAAATCATGGCAGACTTACGCCTAAAATGAAGGTGTTTGCTCATGCAACATATCTGGGTCAGCTTTTATTGGGTGCTCTGTGCTACTTTATTCCCACCAACGCCTTTGAGGGTATAATGATTGGTTTGCCTCAGATTATCGGTAACATTCTTGTCAGCAGCGGTATCACGGGATATATTACATGGATAATCCGCCGTCTTTTCTGTGCAAAATACGGTAGAGTAAAGCCCTTCATTGTTATTTGTGCCGTTCCTGCAGCAATTTTCATTTCAATAATTCCGTATCTTCCGGTTTATGATGTTCCCTATGTAACAAAGCTTGTTGTACTTCACCTGGCTTTTACAATGATGAACTATTTCTATAACAGCTTCATCGGCGTTAACGGTATGGTTCAATATATGACTCCTAACACCTATGAAAGGCAGAAGCTTTATTCCATAGTACCGATTATTACGGGCTTCCCTTCATCAATTATAAAGATGATTTTCCCTATGCTTATAATATCAACAGGCGGATATACAAGTGCACAGACATATAAAGTTTTTGTGCCCATTTTTGCTTTTATCGGTGCTCTTTTGTCGCTTACGGCTCTTTTTTGTAAAGAGCGCACTATAGAAGAAGATATTGAAAAAAGAAAGAAGGTATCTTTCTTCAAGGGTGCAAAAAATGCTTTGAAAAACAAATACCTGTGGATGATAAACATATCCAATGTTTTAGGTCAGTGGCAGTGGATGATCAATAATCTTCTTCAGTGGTGGTTTGTTTATTCACTAAGAGATCAGGCTATTTACGGCATCGCTGTGAACCTTGTTGTTATCGGTATGACACCGGGCAATCTCGGTTGTGTTTGGCTTGTGAAAAAATTTGAGAAAAAGAACATCCTCATTGTTTCCAGAATTGTTTCTGTTATTTTTGTTCTCGGAATGCTTCTTGCGATCAAGACAGAGAGCATTTGGATTTATCTTATTTGTCTCTTCCTCAGAAACACAATTCAGCCCATTGATTCGGGAGTTACACAAGGTCTCGGAGCTGACGTGCAAATTTATCATCAGTGGAAATACGGCGAGAGATGCGACTCGGTTTCAGGTGTTTTTTCCTGGCTTACAAATCCGCTTAACCTCGCTTTGGGTTATCTTGCTCCATGGGTTCTTGAAAAAGCAGGCTATGCAGCTGACTGGAATATATTTTATGATACAGAAATATTCAATAAGGTTTGCGGTATACATATATGGTTTAATGTTGCAAGTCTTTTGCTTTGCACAATTCCGTTTTTCTTCTATGATCTGACAAAAGAAAAGTATAATATGTGTGTTGACGAATTACAAAAGCGACTTGAAGAATCCGAAAACAGTGATACTTCGGAAAAAGAAACAGAAAATGTGGAGGTGGCACAATGAAAAGAATAATAACTGTTTTACTTCTTACATTGGTTTTATGCTTTAGCTTTTCTGCCTGCGGTAAAGTCGACCTCGATACCCTTTTTGTCGGTAACACAGACATTACATATTCGATTGAAAACGGTGAAGCAACCGTAATAAAAGTACCCAACAAAACGATCGTAACCAAAATAGTTATCCCTGATGAATATGATGGTGTACCCGTAACAAAGATTGCAGATTTTTCTGCCACAAACCTTGAATATGTAACAGAGATTACAATAGGTAAAAATGTCAAAGAGATTTCAGACTGGGCTTTCGGCAACAGTAAAAAAGTGACAAAAATAGAAGTTGACGATAACAACCCCTATATATGCGATATCGACGGTGTTGTTTACACCAAGGATATGAAAACGGTTCTTTTCTACCCTCCGCAAAGAGGCGTGGTTACCGATAAGGATGAAAACGGTAACGAAATTAAATCTGTTTCTTATGAAATCCCTGAAGGTGTAGAGACAATTCGCTCCAAGGCATTTTATAAGTGTTCGGACCTTAAGGAAATTAAGCTTCCTTCTACTCTTAAAACAATAGAAGAAAAAGCCTTCTTTTTATGCGACCTCAAAGAAATCATTTTACCTGACGGGCTTGAAGCAATCGGAAAGGATGCCTTTGGTTTTTGTTCATCGCTGAAGGAAGTTACTGTTCCGGCAAGTGTAACAAGAATTGACGAATATGCTTTTTACAGTTGTACATCATTGCTTAAGGTCAATATGTCAGGTAATGAAAGTGATATTACTCTCGGCAAAAAGTGGTATCCCACTAATAACGGTGCTTCACTTGGCGATGAGCTTGTTATAAATTGGGAAAACAAATAAACAGGAGATAAAATTATGGCTTCAATTATTCAGATAATACTCCGTTTTTTCACCTCCGTTATTGCTTTTTTTACCCGTCCCTTCAGATTTGAAGGTAAAGTGGATAATTTCAAAGTAACATCCTATATAAGAGGTGACAGCGTTCATTCTGCAGCCGACCTTAACTCAGAGGATTTCGACATTATAACAGATCTTATCATTTTCGAGTGTGCCACCTTCAACAGTAAAGGCGAGGTCGAATATGACGAAGCAAAAATAGAAAGAGTTATGTCTGCAGTCCGCACTGTCATCGGTGACAGAGATATTCACATTACGCTCAATCTGCTCGGCCCTCGGGGCAACACGGATTCAGATGAATGGAAGAAGCAGATGAGGGTACAGAGTACAGAGCACAACAAAGCCTTTAAAAGTGGAGTTCTTGAAAAAAATATTCTTGTAGTCCTTGAAAAATATGACTTTGACGGAGTTCACTTTGACTACGAATACCCGATTACAAGTGATGCGTGGCATTATTTTAACAAATTTTTTGTTTCACTCAGATCATATCTGCGTGATGAATATACCCTCGGTGTAGCACTCAGCGCATGGAATGTTTCCTTAACTTCCGGAGCCGTTTCAGTTATTGACACACTTGAACTTATGACCTACGATTATGTTGATTCAGACGGAAAGCACGCAACCTACGAGGATACTGTCACTCAGATTAAGAAGCTTAAGTATAAAGGAGTTCCTAAAGACAAAATAAATATCGGCCTTCCTTTCTATTCAAGACCAAGAGATATGTCACCTTATTGGTACGACTTTATTGACTGTTATGATAAAATGAACAGGAACGGCTGGTATCATTGCGATGAAATAAACAAGGATTGCTGGTTCAACACCTCTGAGGTTATCAGTCAGAAAACCGAGTATGCCATCAATAACGGTTTTGGCGGTGTTATGATATGGCATTACAGCTGCGATCTTCTGTTAAGCCACGAGGATTCGCTCCTCAGAGCAATCGGTGAAACAGTTGATAAGCATTATTGATTAAACGGCCTCACATTGTGAAAGCAGTGTGAGGCTTTTACGAAGGATTAAAGTTATTAAATAAGGCTGGTGTTTCGGCAATAACTCATATCCGACAAATGGTGCAGAGGTTGAAAGGATATAATTGTTACCCCTTCCGAATGACAGCTTGAGTTTATGAAGCTTGAAAACTATAATTTCATTCACTTAGGTATATATACAACGACCAACCGTGAGCGGGGGTGACGGAAACAGAGATATTTCCCGCTTAAACTTGAAAATGCTTCACTCTGAACAACGGTGCAGCGTGCTTAAAGCAACAGACTGCAAGGATGCAATAATTACTGCCAAGCATCACGACGAATTTTGTCTTTTCGACACAAAACATACCGACCACAATGTTATGAATACACCTTCCGGTAAAGATATTGTGAAAATGCTTTCAGAAAGCTGAAAAAAGTGCGGACTCAGGTTCGGAGTTTATCTTCCTCCTTAGGACAGACATAAAAAACTACGGCGATTATTCTGCTTCTGGTTTGACGAAGCCTGCGACAAAGGAAAAAACATCAAAAAACAGGTTTATGATTGGGAGAGATATTATTCCGTTATCAGAAAGCATCACCCTTACGCAGTAATTTCTGCCTGTGGCCCGGTAGGCAACGAGGACGGCAGAGTAAGGAAAAGCGTATGGAGTGTAATTCCCGGCGAAAAGGACAGTACCGATGCGATTGCCGGAATTTCGCAGACCGCCGAAAACCAAATAAAGCTTATGGCTGAAAAACTGATCGATACTACCGAAGATCTTGGTTCAAGAGAGGGACTGAGAGACTATGAGAATCTTGTCTTCAAACCTGAAGAACTGATGTTTCAATAAACCTCAGGTGGTTCTGTCACAACAACCTGTATTACCTTTTAAAAAAGCAAATAACTGCCGAGGACCTTGCAAAAATATATTTTGCCTCTGTTGGCGGCAACGCTTCAATGCTTCTAAACGGTCTTATAGATAACCGTGAAATTAAAACTCTAAGAAAATTCAAAGAGCTTTTCACTGAACCTTTGAAAAAGAGAAAAAACAAAAAGCTTACCGCATACTCTCTAGAGAAAAAACACGTGAGATAGTTGAAGACAGTCTTTATCTTACTGAGGGTGAATCAGGTGTTGTCGTTAATCTTTCACCAAAAAGACAAGTAAAGCTTATTACTCTTTCGAAAGAACTGACACATAGTCAGCATATTGAGTAATTTAAGGTTTATGCCGAAAAAGAAGGCTCAAGCTATGAGCTCATTTACACGGGTACTGTTGTAGGGACAAAGAAAATAATGAAGCTTGATTCTCCCGTATCAACAGACAGAACGGTTATCGTTGTTACACGGTCAAGGTCAAATCTCGTGCTTAAGGATATAAAAATATACTAATAAATAATACCACTTTTTTTCGTAGTTCTACCATACATAGAAATCACCGAGGAACAAAGTTGGTATTTTCTATGTGTTTGAGTCAGGGAACTGAGCGTTTACTGTGTTTGTGCATCTGAAGTTAGCAAACGAAAATTAAAGACAAGGCTACCATATGTCAGCTTTGTATTCTTTATCTATTATGCATATATCAACTCTGTACAGACAATCTCTCCAGCCTGTTTCTGAATGTTGCCCATTTTTTGTACCCATTCCCATTGATTATGTTCTTTTAAATATTCGGTTATGCCTTCAATTTCTTTTTGAGCTTCGGCGTAATTTCGGTTGTAAGCTCTTGTGGCTCAATATTTCCGTAGTAGAAAGCTTCAATAAAGTCTGACATAAAATCACTCCTTACTTTTCAGATTTGTCAATGATTTTTACGAGCAGTTCATCAACATATTCAGTTGGTAAACCTTCTTCCAAAAGCATATTACGGAACTCATTCATACCATTGACAAGCAAATCGCACTCAAAATCGCTAAAATTGTTTTTCACTTTTTTTCTCATAAAGATACCTCCTTGTATTTGGTAGCTTCATTTTACTTCATTAAGAAAAATCAATCCAATGTGCCGATTTAAGGCATAAAAAAAGAGACTGCTTTCAGAAATCAATCTGATAACAGTCTCTTATGTTTTTTAGTCTTTTGCTTACATCAAAAATTTAAAGAAATGATTTCTTTGCACACATTCTGCATCAATTGATGTAAGTTTGATGTAAGATGTAAGTTTTTCCGAATTGGCAATCAATCAAAGCCCTTGATATTGCGTGGTTTTTGAGGTGTTTATTAATCAAGTGGTTTCATTGTGGGGAAGAGAATAACGTCACGGATTGCCTGACTATCTGTAAGAAGCATTGTCATACGGTCGATACCGAAACCGATACCGCCTGTTGGTGGCATACCGAGTTCAAGAGCATAGAGGAAATCCTCATCAGTTGTATTAGCTTCTTCGTCACCGAGAGCAAGAAGCTCTTCCTGTGCCTTGAATCTTTCTCTCTGGTCAATTGGGTCATTAAGCTCTGAATAAGCATTTGCCATTTCCCAACCATTCATAAAGAACTCAAAACGTTCAACATAGTTAGGGTCTTCCGGCTTTTTCTTTGTAAGTGGAGAAATTTCAATAGGATGGTCCATAACAAATGTTGGCTGAACAAGATGGTCCTCAACGAATTCTTCAAAGAAGAGATTAAGGATGTCACCCTTCTTATGGTGCTTTTCAAACTCAACATGGTGCTCTTTTGCAACTGCATGAGCTTCTTCATCACTATTGATTTCATTAAAGTCAACACCTGAATACTTTTTAACTGCATCGAGCATTGTGATTCTCACAAATGGCTTGCCCAAATCCATTTCAATTCCGTTGAATGTGATTGTAGTTGTACCGAGAACCTCCTGAGCTACATAACGGTAAAGATTTTCTGTCAAATCCATCATACCGTGATAGTCAGTATATGCCTGATAAAGTTCCATAAGTGTAAATTCAGGATTATGACGAGTGTCAACGCCTTCGTTACGGAAAACACGACCGATTTCGTAAACTCTTTCCATACCACCAACGATAAGACGCTTTAAGTAAAGTTCAAGAGAAATACGAAGCTTGATATCTGTATCAAGTGCATTGAAGTGAGTTTCAAATGGTCTTGCGGCTGCACCACCTGCATTGTAAACAAGCATTGGTGTTTCAACTTCCATAAAACCTTCACCATCAAGATATTTACGAACTGCGCTTATAATCTTTGAACGGTTAATAAGCGTCTGTTTTGATTCCTGATTCATAATAAGGTCAATATAACGCTGACGATATCTCATATCAGTGTTTGTAAGACCATGGAATTTTTCAGGAAGAATCTGCAAACTCTTTGAAAGAAGAGTCACAGCAGTTGCGTGGATTGAAATCTCACCTGTTTTTGTTCTGAAAACTTCACCCTCGATACCGATAATGTCACCGATGTCAAGTTTCTTGAAACCTTTATATTCTTCTTCACCGATGCTGTCACGAGCAACATAGGACTGGATATTGCCCTTCAAATCCTGAATATTACAGAATGATGCTTTACCCATAACACGCTTTGACATCATACGACCTGCAACACGAACTGTTTTGCCCTCAAGTTCATCAAAGTTTTCCTTAATATCAGCACTGTGATGTGTCTGGTCATACTTTGTGATGACAAATGGGTCCTTACCCTCTTCCTGTAATGCCTTGAGCTTTTCCTGACGGATTCTCTGCTGCTCACCTAAATCAAGTTCAGGCTGATTCTGCTTAATATTTTCTGCCATTTCCTTCACCTTATCTTGTGATTTCTACAATCTTGAATTCAAGAGTACCATTTGGTACTTCAATAGTAACTTTATCACCCTTTTTGTGACCGATAAGAGCCTTGCCAACCGGTGATTCGTCTGAAATCTTACCAACTGCAGGGTCTGCCTGAGCAAAACCTACGATTGTGTAAGTGTATGTCTTTTTCTTTTTATCTGTAAGCTTTACTGTTGAACCGATGTGAACATTCTCGTTACTGAGAGCATCAACGTCAAGAACCTTTGCAGTTTTGAGAATATGTTCGATTTCACTGATTCTTGCTTCGAGTTTAGCCTGGTCGTTCATAGCTTCGTCATATTCACTGTTTTCTGACAAGTCACCAAAGCTCTTTGCAAGTTTGATTTTTTCAGCAGCTTCTTTTCTACCTTCAACCTTTAATTGTTCAAGCTCAGCCTCAAGTTCCTTAAGACCTTCTATTGTAAGTATTGTTTCTGCCATTTTTAAAACTCCTTATATTCGGATTTTGGGCATAACTAAACAAGCAGTTATACTGCCCCAATTAACGTATATTATATTAAATATTTCCATTCGTGTCAAGAGAAATGAATATCTGACACACACTTTTTTTCCTTATTCACCGTGATTATGTCAAAAAAACAATCCTCCAGTGAAAACACACCACAAAGTTCATATAATGCAGAATAAAAATCGTACTTTGCAACTCTTTCAGGCAACAGTTTTTCATACATCTCCGGGACACGAAAATCAGAACCGTCAAAAATATTCAGATTATTGTTTTCGCAGATAATTGTCATTACATTTTTATTCGCATTTATTCTGACTGTTGCATTATTATCAGAATCTGTTAATACCGGACACAGTCCACTGTTTTCAGTTATCTCTTCACATACGTCATAATATTTTTCTTTCTGCAGGGTTGATATAGCAAGAGTCGAAGCATATTTCGTGAGCTTTTTCGTAAAATCAGTATATTTACCATTATCATCTGAAACTGAAACACTCACAGTATTATTTTTCAAATTATTACCGAGAATTCTCAGAAATGTATTTTTCATCATCTTATCATAAAGCACATTGCTTTCAAAAAAGCCCAAATTCATTCCCTGTGGCAAGTCAATGCATTCTGTTGCAACCATCCGTCCTGCACATCTTCCAACCTGTGAAATAACATTTTCCCAACGTATTCCCCTTTTGCCCACGGAAACATCCATAATGTAAAATGGAGCGCCTTTATAAACAGGAATGGTCTGCACATCATATCTATCTTTCATAAGACACCCGAATATTTTTTCAAAAAAAGTATTATCCCTTCTTTTCACATTCAAAACACAAAACATAAAAATTCCCCCTGCACTATGTTATGCAGAGGGATTATATTTTATTTTTCACTGCTTAAAAGACTTAATGCCGTTTGCAACTGTGTATCTTCTTGTAACGTAAGCATTTCAAGTCTTGAAAGATGTTCTGCACCGAGTTCAACCTTATAATCGGGCTCAAGTCCTGTACCATTATAGCTTTCACTCTTATATGGAAGGAGATTTGCAACTGTCAGAGCTATTGCACTACCGTCATCAAGCTCAAAGATTTTTTGCATTGTGCCATTACCTGCAGTTTTATCTCCCACAAGCTGTGCCAAACCAAAATCTCTTAAATCACAGGCAAAAAGCTCAGCAGCACCGGATGTTTTTGAATTAACGAGAACAATCATTGCAAAAGCCGTACTTTTAGAGTCAGATGTGAATATCTCCATTGTCTTTCCATCCTTGTCAACGGCAGTAGCTATTGCCTTATTGCCTTCGGTTGCCACAGGAACGAGCACATCAATGCATTTTGCAACATTGGAAATAAGACCTGTATCATTATTTCTCACATCAAACACTACAGATGTAACATCACTTTTACTCATATAATCAAGGGCTTCTGTCAACTGGTCGACAGTTGTGCTGTAAAAAGCTGTTATTCTGATATAACCCACGTCGTTATATTGGCCATAAAACACTGTCTGTGCCGAATAACCTCTTGCGACAGATACGGTTGTACTTGTTCCTTCGTGAGAAAAAGTCACCTCAACATTAGTAAGCTTTTCGCCCTCGAGATTCTGAAGAAGTTCTTTGTAGTTTGAGGATGTGACATCTACCGAGTCCACAGCTGTTATAATGTCTCCCTTCTGAATTCCCTGAAGATGTGCAGGAGAACCAACGGACACTTCAGAAACATAAAGTCCATTATTTTTACTGTCGTATACGGCAACAACACCTATTCCTCGTTTATTACCCTTTTCTTCATCTTTGTACTGAGAATACTCACCAGCTGTCATGTAGTAGCTATATTTATCACCTATACCGTTAATGTATCCGTCAGACAACATTGATTTAAGAAAGTTTTCGTTTATATCACCAAAGTAGTTTTTACGAACAATCTCATCAATATCCGAAATTGTAGAGTGAACATCCGAACGTTGAGCAACATCCTTGATTATATCGTTATAGACCCTCATAGCTACCATCATAGTCACTGTTATAGATAATGCGACAGACAGGAAAACGCAGGACAAAGCGAGACCTAATGAAATTTTTTTATTCACAGGATATCATCCTTTACTCTCTTCTTTTAAAGTTAGCGAGCATAACCCAAAAATCATTCCGGATTATACTCGCCAATTAGTTTTTAAAAATATTTTATATAAGTGGGTATGGCATATAGAGTTCAGGATTAACTCGGCTACCATTTCTACGCATTTCGAAGTGGAGATGTGCACCAGCAACAGGGTTTGATGCTGATGGACGTGGCCAACAGTTACCTGTATTACCTGCAAGACCAATAACCTGACCCTGTACAACCTTTGCGCCAACGCCAACATATCTTGCATCCATATGGGCATAAAGTGAGCTCATACCATTACCATGGTCAATATTGATATAGTTACCATATGTTGAAGCTGCATAAGTTGACTTTGTAACTGTACCGGATGCAGCAGCATGTAGCTTTGCACCCTTTGTTGTATAATATGTTTTTCCGTTAACAACTCTGTTTTTAGGAGCAACAAAGTCAACGGAAGCTGTACCTCTTGAAGAGTGGCTTGCGAATGTTGCAGAATATCTTACAGCACCATCCTGTAAAGGACAGATGAAGCCTCTTGATGATTTACGGAAGCTATGGTTTGTAGGGCCGTTGTCAATAATACCACTACCTGTTGAACCTGTACTACCGATTATCTGGTCAAGTCCTGCAGAAAATTCAGCTTTTTCTCTTTCAGCCTTTTCAATCAATTGCTGATAGTACGCATCCTGCTGATTGTAGTTAGCAAGTATACTGTTCTGCTTTTTAAGGTTTGCTTCGTTTTCAGACTGAGAAGATTCAAGTTCCTTCATTTTAACATCAAGAACTGCCATTTCAGCCTTCTGTTCAGCACGGTCTGCCTCAACGGCAGTCTGCTTTTCATCAATTTCTCCACGTTTTTTATCGAGGTCATCAATCATAGACTTAAGTTTTGCAACTAAATCCTGGAGACTATTGATTATAGCTGTGTCACGTGCCGCAACCTGACGGAGAAACTCTGTTCTTGCAAGAAAATCTGAAAAGTCCTTTGCACTCAAGAAAATTTCAAGCTCCGATGTTTCACCTGCCATATAAGTAGCTCTCATACGCTGTTTGAGAAGCTCCTGTGCTTCACCGATTTTAACATTCTGGTCATCCACCTGGTCATCAATCACCTTAATTTCTGACTCAAGTTCCTTAATGTTCTTTTCATATCCGTCAATTTCAGTTGTCAAATCATCAATGTTTTTCTGAATCGGAACCATTTCGTCTTCAAGAGCACTGATTTTTTGGTCAAGCAAACGGCTGATTTCCTGCAAACTTGCAATTTCTTTTTTAGCGTCTTTCTGACCCTGGTCATTTGCAGCCATTTCTTTTTCATATTTTTTGATTTCTGCATTTATATCAGCAATAGTTCTTGCTGAACCTGAAAAAGGAATTGCAGTAAATACGAGTATGAATGCTACAAGTACAGAAAAGATTTTCGTACTAATTTTCACTCACAACACTCCCTTGTTCTTTAAGATATTTGCCCATAGAAATAAGGCTACCTACGGAACCTGTGAACATACCAATCGCTAAGAATAACAACAAGATGTATCCAGCATATGGACGGAATGCAACAGGCTCAAATAATTCAAGAAGGTCTTGGAATATATAAGCAACACCATAATAAAGTCCTGCAAGTACTCCAAAAGAGACCAAACTGGAAATACCACCTATAACAATGCCTTCAATCATGAATGGCCAACGGATAAACCAGTTTGTAGCACCAACGGCTTTCATAATACTGATTTCAAGTTTTCGTGAGAACATTGTAATACGGATTGTGTTTGCAATAATAAAGAGTGACACTACAAACAGAAGTATAACCATACCTAATATTACAACAGTAACTGCCTTACGAATATCAATAAGCTTATCTGCAACGTCGCTGTTTTCTCTGACAGTGTCAACGTAGTCAAGTCCTTCTAATCCTTTTACAGTTTTTCTGAAAAGTGACATATCCTTTACGACTACTTTGAATGCATCGGGCATTGGATTTTCCATACCTTCAAGAAGTACGGCATCTTCACCCATTTCTTCTTTACTTTTTTCAAAAGCTTCTTCTTTTGAAACGAAGACACATTCTTCAACATTTCCAAGGTCGATGACATTCTTCTTCAATTCATCAATCTGTGGGTCAGTTGTATTATCCTCTATGTAAACCATAATAACGTTCTGACTTTCAATACTATCAAGCAATGCATTAATATTGAAGAAAAGCATTGAACCAAGTCCGATAATTACAAGACAAGCCATAAGAACTGTGATTGACGCCAATGACATCAATCTGTTTACCCAGACGTTACGGAAACCTTCTTTTGTTAAATAACCTAAACTTGCACCTTTCACTGAACGTCACCTCCGTCATTTTTATCCTCAGTTTCTGCGGAAGCTTCGTTAAATGATACAGTAACATCCTCCACACCATATGATTTCATGAAATCCTCAAGGTCCTTATCACTGTTTGGCTGATGATAGAAGGATGTCTGTTTTGCATCGTCATCATCAAGTTCAAGAAGTGATGTAATAACTTCATCTTTCATCTGGTCAACAGTATTCTGAAGCTCCTGTTCTGCTGCTTCTTTCATTTCAGCCTGAGTTTCATAAGTTACAGTATGCTCTTCCTTCTGTGTTTCTTCCACATATTGTTTAGCAACAGTGTCTGAAACAACTTCACCCTGGTTAATTGTGATAACACGATGGTTAAATCGACGAACAAGTTCGTGTTCATGAGTAACCATAACAACAGTTGTGCCATTAGCATTGATATGATTCAACAAATCAACGATTTCATATGACATCTCAGGGTCAATATTACCTGTAGGCTCGTCGGCGATGATAATACCTGCATTATTAACAAGAGCACGTGCAAGAGCTACTCTCTGCTGCTCACCACCTGAAAGCTGTGTTGGTAACTGTCTTGCCTTTGATGTAAGACCAACAAGGCTCAATACATATGGAACTCTCTTTCTTATATCCTTTTCCTTTGAGCCGATAACACGCATTGCGAACGCAACATTGTCATATACAGTCATATTAGGAATAAGACGGAAGTCCTGGAAAACGATACCCATTGTTCTTCTGAACTTTGGAATCTCTCTCCTTTTCATCTTATTCAGATTGAAATTATTGATTATTACGGAACCGCTGGAAGCAACCTGCTCTCTCATAATAATCTTCAGGAATGTACTTTTACCTGCACCTGATGAACCTACAATGAAAACGAATTCACCGTCTTCAATTTTAAGGGAAACATCACGGAGAGCATTTGTGCCACTATCATATGTTTTTGATACGTTTTTAAATTCAATCACGATATGCACCTTATCCTTTGTTTTAATTAAAATCTGGCTTTGGCCACAATAACTCACAATAGTCATTGTCGGATTGATTATACCACAAAATGTTATTTTTGTAACCCTTTTTTAAAATTTGTTAACATTATTCGTCACTTTGCACAAATATTACGCGCGTCTTTACAACAAAACTAACGAAAAAGGAGAAGTATTGCCACTTCTCCTTAATATAATAGACATATTAATACTTAATAGGATTAGCATCAAGGTATTTTTTAACCATCAATGCTACTTTAAATACAATTGCATCATCAAATTCACGAAGGTCAAGACCTGTAAGTTTCTTGATTTTTTCAAGACGATAAACAAGTGTATTTCTGTGTACAAACAATTTTCTTGATGTTTCTGAAACATTAAGATTGTTCTCAAAGAATTTCTGAATTGTGAAAAGGGTTTCGTGGTCAAGACTTTCAATTGACCCACGCTTGAAAATTTCATGAAGGAACATTTCACAAAGTGTTGTAGGAAGCTGATAAATAAGTCTTGCGATACCAAGATTATCATAACTTACAATTGTCTTTTCTGTGTCAAACACCTTACCCACTTCAAGTGAAACCTGAGCTTCACGATATGAACGGGCTAATTCCTTGATACTGTCAATAGCTGTACCGATACCAACAAGTACATGAGTATAATACTCTGTTCCAAGTGAATCAGCAATTGAACGAGCAAGTTTTTCAAGGTCTTTTGTTTCGATATTATTCTTAACTTCTTTAACAAGAGCGATATCAGTTTCATTGATATTAATTACAAAATCTTTTGACTTATCCGGGAACAAGTCCTGAATAATATCAAATACAGAAACATCGTTCTTTTCTGTAATTCTGATTAAAAGAACAGCACGTGTAACATCATTACTGAAATGAAGTTCCCTTGCCTTTATATAGATATCCCCCGGAAGAATATTATCAAGAATAATATTTTTGATAAAGTTACCACGGTCATACTTCTCATCATAATACTGTTTGATTGTAGAAAGCGAAACAGAAAGAACGCCAACATATCTGTCGGCAGTTATATCATCACCCTCAACAAAAACCGCATATGCAGGGTGCATCTGTGTCCCGAAACTCTTGTATGTATATCCGTCCACAACAATTTTTTCTGTAGATGCAAAAACTTCAGCCACAGCGTTGGACTGCACTTCACCGATTCGTCCCAACTCACTACAGGAAATAACAGTACCTGTCTCATCAATTGTGCCGAATGTTCTTTCAACAACATCTGACATCTGATGAACAACTCCCTGAAACAATCTGTTTGACATCGTTATACCACCTTTTATACAAATTCACAATTACATTCCTATGTATTTTACACAATAAAATACGTTTTTGCAAGTGAATTTTTGATATTTTCTAACTTTTTTCAAACATTTTACACAAAAATTTCCGTTTTTTTTGTATAATACACGCATTTTGAGCCTTTTTTTGCCTTAATTTTCTTTGTTGAAAATGACTAATAGTCTTTATATCTGTGACACTTTCAAAAGCTCTTCGGGGGTAATTTCACGACACTCGCCGGGTTTTAATGTACTATCCAGTTCAAGATTTCCCATCTTAAGACGATGAAGGGAAACAACCTTATTGCCTCTTGCCGCAAACATTCTTTTCACCTGATGATATTTACCCTCACAAATCATAATCTTCACAAAAGGCTTGTCCCTTGTCTGCATTTTCTCCACTTTTGCCTCTTTCAGCACTGTACCGTCACCGAGAGTAATGCCGTTTTCAAGTGATTCTATATCTTCCTGAGTCAATTCATGCTCAAGCTCTGCAACATAAGTTTTGAAAATATGATTTTTCGGTGACAATATTCTATGGGCAAAATCACCATCATCAGTTATAAGAACAAAGCCCGTTGTATCCTTATCAAGTCTCCCTGCAGGAAAAAGTCCTTTTCTGAAAAGCTCATCCGGCACTAAATCCACAACAGTTTCATCCTTGTCGCTATCACTTGCAGAAACAACACCCGCGGGTTTATTGAGCATTATATAAATATGCTTTTTCAGTGAAATCAGAATGCCGTCTACAAACACTTCGTCCACATTTTCATCTATTTTCACAGAACTATCCTTCACGACTTTTCCATTTACAGATATTCTGCCTTTTTTCATCATTTCTTTCACATCACGACGGGATAATGTTCCTTGTGACGCGAGAATTTTATCAAGTCTTTCCATATTTCATCAAGTTTTTGAAAACCCGTGCATAAATCCATCGATTCTGACTGAGCAGATATCTCCACCGATTACTTTCCCATCATAAACCAGTATGTTGGCATGGATGCAATCCTGATTTTCATACCCTTCATAGTTTTTTACAATATAAGTCCAGCATTTTACTCTTTTTTCTGCAAAAGCAGTCAGGTCAAACCCCTGTTTCTTCTGAATGTCGTTATAAGCAACATAAGTGTCACTGAATTCAGCAGGAATAATAATTTCTTTAATCTCAATAGGGTCCTCCTCAACTTCCCATCCAAACTGGGAAATAAAACCCATACGCTCTTCGTGAGAATCTGCATTAAAAGACAACTCATTCATACTAGATGTCTGTTGGCTTTCCTTTGAAAGTATAAACAGAGAAATAACCGTCATCAAAACAAAAGCCATAAGTATTCCCACTTTTATCTGCCCTGACTTTACTGAATACACAAACATAAATATACACCTCGAACACAATTTATATAAATAAATATGCTACGAGGTGTACTTCTTATGATATTAAATATCCAATGAATTATTCATCAACGCGTCTTGCCTGTGCTGCAGCTTTAAGGTGCTGACGTGCACGACGGATTTCGTTAACAGAATTTGTGAGAGATTCGTCAGCAACAGCAACAATGTTTTCCACATATTCGCTTGCGCTCTGGCGCATCTCTTTTGACCAGTTTCTAGCCTGCTCTGTAAGTTCAGCAGCAGACGCTCTTGCCTGTTCAACGATTTCGTTAGCAGTCTGTCTTGCCTGCTGGATAATTTCTTCAGCCTGCATTTCTGCTCCTCTTGTGATTTCGTCTTCAGAAATGATTTCCTTCGCT
The DNA here is from genome assembly GCA_045579305.1 of Candidatus Fimenecus sp. GTDB lineage: Bacteria > Bacillota > Clostridia > Oscillospirales > Acutalibacteraceae > Fimenecus. The sequence goes on from JAZNLY010000056.1 coordinate 46,626, forward strand.
CTTGTATGTGCCTGTTCAATAATCTTGTCAGCATTATCCTGAGCGCCTGTAAGGATTTCCTTTCTTTCTGAAGCTATCTTTCTTGCCTGCATAAGTTCTTCAGGCATATTGAGTCTGATGTCTTCAATAGCTGTTTTGATAGCCTCTGCATCAACGAGAAGATTGGAAGTGAACGGAACTGTTTTTCCTTCTTCAAGTATAGATTCGATTTCTTCAAGCAAGTTTTCTATTGTCATTTGCTTACACCCCTTTTAATTCTTTCTACTATATCTTTACAAATTATTTCAGGAACAAAATCACTTATGTCCCCACCTAATTCGCAAATCTGCTTTACTGCGCTTGAACTGAGATACAGATTTTCAACCCTTGTGTTGATAAATACTGTTTCAAGCTCACTATTTAATTTTTTATTCATCTGTGCCTGCTGGAATTCGTATTCAAAGTCCGACACAGCACGAAGTCCCTTGACAACGGCAACAGCGTTCTTCATCCTGGCATATTCTGCCAGGAGACCTTCATAGATATCCACCTCAACATTGGGGAAGTCTTTAGTGCAACGTTTTATAAGTTCAGCTCTTTCCTCATAAGAGAAGCAGAAATTTGTTTTTGTGGGATTTTTCATAACAACCACAATAACATGGTCAAATAACTTTGCACTTCTTCTGATAATATCAAGATGTCCGTTTGTAACCGGGTCAAAACTACCCGGACAAATTACAGTTTTCATATTTTTCACTTATTCTTTCTGTATGCAGTAACCTTTATCTTACCATACTTGTACTCACGATATTTTGTAAAATCACCTGCTGCTTCAGGTAAAACCTCACGTAATTCGCTTTCACAGAGAATAACACCATAGTCCGTCATTTTTTCTGCCACTGCAGATAAAACACTATCCAGAATATTTTTGTTATATGGTGGGTCAAGAAAAGCAATATCAAATTTATCGTGACTCAATGTTATATACATCTTTCCGTCACCACAAAAAACACTTGCCTTTTTTTCAAAACCAACTGTTTTAAGATTCTGTTTTACAACCTCGATTGAGCGGTTTGATGAGTCAACAAAAGTACAATGCTTTGCGCCACGACTAAGAGCCTCTATACCCAACTGTCCTGAACCTGCAAACAAGTCAAGAACCGATGCACCCTCAACATCAAACTGGATAATGTTGAAAATACTTTCCTTAACCCGGTCGGTGGTAGGACGGACATCATCGCCCTCAAGTGTTATAAGTTTTCTTCCTCTGGCTTCGCCTGTTATTACTCTCATATATTCACTCCGTTGTGTCAATACCACGTGTATTATCTCATTTTTATATGAATTTGTCAAATTTTTTTAAGATGTTACTGGAAAAATCAACCATTTTTTAATGAAATAAGCTGTTTTTTAAGGTCGTTTACAGTTTCTACTATGTATTTTGCCCCGGCTTTTTCAATTATTTCACGGTCGCGAAATCCCCAAAGTACACCTATGGATGGGATTCCTGCATTATTTGCTGTGAGAATATCTGTATCAGCATCGCCTACAAACACAGTGTTTTCCAACTTACTGCCTAATTTTTCAAGAGCATAATAAACACCATCAGGTGCAGGTTTGTTTGGTCTGTTATCCACACTGCCAACAACCAAATCAATTTCAGGGAACAATCTGTTACACAATTCCTGTGCAGCGTAGTCAACTTTATTTGTCACAATAGCAGTTTTGAAACCTGCTTTTTTAATATCAGAAAGCATATTACAAATGCCCTCATAAGGAGCTGTTTTATCCTCCATATGAACTTTATAATAATCATTAAAATCCTTGAAGCAAACATCAAAGGTTTCTGTGCCCACAATATCTTCCGGCACTGCTCTTTCCACTAAAAGACGGATTCCATTACCAACAAAAGAACGGATTTCATCCAGATTCCGTAAAGGAAATCCCTGTCTTTCAAGAGCAAAATTGACGCTGTCCATAAGGTCTTCAAGAGTGTTTAAAAGTGTTCCGTCCAGGTCAAAAATTATTGTATCAATCATTTTTTATTCCTCACTATAGTATTCACATATTTTCTCTGCAAGTTGCCGGTTAATTCCTTTAACCTTCTGTAATTCTTCAACAGACGCAGATTTTATATTTTTTATCGTTTTAAATGTTTTAAGCAGGTCTTTTGCCTTTTTCTCACCAATTCCGTCGATTTTTGTGAGAGACAATTCAAGGCCACGTTTTGTATGTTTTTTGTGGTGAAAGCCAACAGAAAAGCGATGAACCTCTTCCTGAATTTCCGAAATGAGAGTAAAGGCACTTCTCAAAGAATTTATAGAGATTTCACCACCGTCACCTGTAATTGCGCGGGTTTTGTGTTTGGAATCTTTAACCATACCAAACAGTGGAATCTGAAGATTCTTTTCTGTCAAAACCTCTTTTACAACACTTACCTGACCTTTACCACCGTCAAGGAGGATTAAGTCCGGTAATTTCCCAAAACCTTCAGTTACATTTTCATCCTTATGCTTGAAATACTCATCAAATCTTCGTGACAAGACCTCACGCATCGAGCCATAGTCGTCCTGTCCGACAAAAGACTTAATATTAAATGTACGATATGCACGTTTCAGCGGTTTTCCATTTTTGAAAACAATCATTCCGGCTACATTATCTTCTCCACCAGTGTGAGATATATCATACGATTCAATGTATTCAGGAGTTTTTTCTAAACCTAAAAGATTTTTAAGTTCTTCCAGTGACTTGATTTCAGAAGATTGCTTACCCTTCTTCTGGGCAAGTTTTTCATAGGCATTCTCACGACACATATTCACAAGTTTAAGCCCCTCACCTCTTTGCGGGACCATCACTGTGCACTTTTTATCACGCACTTTTGTAAGATGTTGCTCCACCAAATCCATATCGTCGAAAATTTCATCGCACATTACTTTTTGTGGAACTGTCCGATTCATTCCATAATACTGAATAAGGAAATTACATCTGATGTTTTCCACCATTTTTTCTGAATCAAAGAAAAAATATTCACTATCACAAAGATGCCCTTTATCAAATCGTAAAACGGTTATACAGATATCATTTTCATCAGATACAACTGCAAAAACATCCTTCGAATCATTTGTTTCAGTAACAACCTTTTGTTTTGATTGCATATTCTCGATGGCACGGATTCGGTCACGATATTTCACGGCATTTTCAAAATCAAGATTCTCCGAACAGATATTCATTTTTTCTTTAAGTTCTTTTACTATTTTAGTAATATCGCCATTAAGGAAATCCAGAGCATCTTTTACTGCCTCATCATATTCTGTTCTGGAAATTTTACCTGTACAGACACCCATACAACGATTTATATGGAAATTTAGACAAGGTCTTCCTTTTTTGAAATCCCTTGGGAAAACCTTGTTACACTGTGGAAGTCTGAATATCTTGTTTGCTTCGTCAACAGATTGTTTTACAGAATATGAGCTGGTATAGGGTCCTATATAATTGGCATTCTCGTCGTCCTTTTGTAAAACAGCAGAAATCCTACGATAGGGCTCATCAGTAACCTTTATGTAACTGTAACCCTTATCATCCTTCAGGAGAATATTGTATTTGGGTTGGTTCTGCTTAATAAGACTTGCCTCAAGTACTAAAGCTTCGAACTCAGAATCAGTAAGTATATAGTCGAAATCATCAACATTTTCCACCATTTTACGGACTTTTACAGAGTGTTTATTCTGTGAGCCGAAATACTGACTGACACGGTTTTTAAGTTTTTTTGCCTTGCCGATATAGATAATTTTACCATGTTTGTTCTTCATTATATAAACACCGGGTGCAAGAGGTAATTTCATCGATTTCTCTCGAAGAATTGACATTTTTTCGTTCACAGAATTCACTCCTTTCCAAGTTAATGTTCAGTATAAAGATATTATATCATAAAACAATAAAAAAATAAAGCACACCACAATTATGTGATGTGCTAAATTCTGTTTGATTATTCAGCAAAACCTGATTCAACAAGCTTTACAAGTTCTTCAACAGCCTGTTCTTCATCAGGACCGCCTGCGTGGATACGGATTGTTGTTCCGCCCATAATGCCAAGTGAAAGAACACCGAGAAGGCTCTTTGCATTTACTCGTCTGTCTTCCTTTTCAACCCAGATTGATGATTTGAATTCATTTGCTTTCTGGATAAAAAATGTTGCTGGACGTGCATGTAATCCTACCTGATTTTTAACTTCTACATCTTTAGTATACATAAACTCATTCTCCCAAAAGAAAAATATAAATAACAGATTTATACACCTTTGTTACTAATATATTATACCACAAAACTCCTACTCGTCAACAAAAAAAGGCCTTTTTTTATCCAAAAACAATAATTCAGTTAGAAAAACAAAAACACCATTTACACGTGAATTAAGTTTGTGCATTTTTCCTATATTATTTGGTTGTTTTTGTATGATATCTATATTTAAAGTTGGTAAAAAAGAGTATATTCAACACATGACAGCTGATTACACCATCATTTTTACACATTTTGCACAATATTATCTTTACAGATTTTCTTTTTTCAGAAACGCCTTATCGGCTTCTGATAATTCTGCTTCATCCAACATATCCGGTCGGTATTTCAGAGTCATAAGAAGTGACTGCTCACGACGCCATTTTTCAATATTTGCATGGTGTCCTGACATTAGTACATCGGGAACAGTCAGACCATTCCATTCATAAGGTCTTGTGTACTGTGGATACTCTAAAAGTCCGTTGTAGTGACTTTCAAGTTCCTTTGCTTCATCATTTGGCAAAACACCTTCCAACATTCTTGAAATTGAGTCTGCAAGTACAAGTGCAGGTAATTCACCGCCTGTCAGCACATAGTCACCTATTGAAATCTGTTCATCAACCAATGTGTCGATAACACGTTGGTCAATTCCCTCATAGTGTCCGCAAAGGATTGTTATTTCATCCATAGTTGCAAGCTCTTTAACCTTTTTCTGTGTAAGAACCTCACCACAGGGTGACATATAAATCAAATGATTCTTATTTTCACTTTGCTGGCAAATTGCCTTATAGCAATCTGCAATCGGTTGTGTCTGCATAAGCATACCCATACCACCACCATATGGAGCAAAGTCAACACGGCGGTGTTTATCGAGAGTATAATCTCTTATATTGACACAGTTTATTTCCACATAGCCTTTTTCCCTTGCTCTGCCGATAATGCTTTCAGAAAGTACGGATTCGCACATTTCGGGAAAAAGTGTCATAATGTTAATCTTCATCTTCAAAAAGTCCTTTTATAGGATTGATTTTCACTATTCCTTCTTCAACATCAACAGACACAATTACCTGTTTTATTGCAGGAATAAGCACTTCACCATAAGAAGTCCTGATGTGCCACACGTCATTTGCACCTGTTTCACTCACATCTGTTATAATGCCCAATTCTTTTCCTGTGTTATCATCAATAACCTTACAATCAAAAAGCTCCTGACGAAACCAAGTGCCCTCTGGCAATTTTGCGTCACTGCGTTTCATAAACAACACAGTATTCTTAAGTGCTTTTGCTTTTTCAATATCGTCAATTCCTTCCAACATAAGGATAACCATATTCCCGTGCGGTCTTGATGAGGTAACTTTTATACTCTTTTCACCATTTTTATCAAAATACAATGTTTTGAATTTTTTTACAAATTCAGGACGGTCACACCAAGGATTAAAACGCATTTCGCCTCTGATTCCATGAGTTGACACAATCTGTCCTAATTCCAGATAATTTTTAATCATAATTAACACCTTTCGGGTATTCGAGGATTCCGACCCCTATAAGTTACAAATGGGCAGACCAAGTCTGCCCATTGTAATTTGTTTAGTCAATATCGACTTGAACTTTTTCTCCTGTACGAGTTGCACCGGCTTTAACAACCGTTCTGATAGCCTTTGCAATTCTGCCCTGTTTACCGATAACTCTACCCATATCATTTTCAGCAACGTGAAGATGATACACAACAACACCACGGTCATCAACTTCGTCAACAGTAACACTAACAGCATCAGGATTTTCAACAAGTCCTTTAACTATTGTAATAAGAAGTTCCTGCATTTTTTCAAAAACCTTTCTTATTTAATAGCGCCGCTCTTTTTAAGAATAACCTTAACTGTGTCAGTTGGCTGTGCGCCATTCTTAATCCACTGAGCTGCTTTTTCGTTGTCAATCTTGATTTCAGCAGGGTCTGTCATTGGGTTATAAGTACCAATTTCATCGATAAATCTGCCGTCTCTTGGATAACGAGAATCTGCAACTACTACTCTGTAGAAAGGAGCTCTCTTAGCACCCATTCTGCGAAGTCTGATTTTTACTGCCATTTTTGTTTCCTCCAAATATATAAAAATTTTATATTAAACACTGTTGTGTTTTAATCAGTGTTTTTAACTTACATTGGGAAGCCGCCCATACCACCTGAGCCACCCATACCGCCGAATCCGTTCATGCCACCCATTCGTTTGAGTTGGCGTCGCATTTTGCCGGAATTCATCTGCTTGAACATTTTCTGCATCTGACGATGCTGATTAAGCAATCTGTTAACATCCTCAACATTCATTCCGCAACCAGCAGCAATTCTGCGCTTACGTGATGGATTGATAATGTCAGGATTTCTTCTCTCTTTTGGTGTCATTGAAAGAATAATCGCTTTCATTCTGTCAAGTTGACGCTCGTCAACATCAACATCCTTAATTTTTTTATTAACACCGGGAAGCATTGAAAGAATATCCTTCATACTACCCATTCTGTTGATTTGTTCAAACTGGTCAAGCAAATCCTCAAGGTCAAACTTGTTTTTACGAAGATTTTCTTCAAGCTTTGCTGCTTTTTTCTCATCAAGGGCAATTTCAGCCCTTTCAATAAGAGAAAGCACATCACCCATACCGAGAATTCTGTTTGCCATACGGTCAGGATAAAAATAATCCAACTCGTCAAGCTTTTCACCCATACCTACAAACTTGATTGGTTTGCCTGTAACAGCTCTTGCTGAAAGAGCAGCACCACCACGGGTGTCACCATCCATTTTTGTAAGCACAAGACCATCAACACCCAATTCGTCATTGAATGTACTTGCAACTGTAACAGCATCCTGACCGAGCATAGCATCGATAACGAGAAGAATTTCATGAGGATGAACTTCACTCTTGATGTTTTTAAGCTCGTTCATAAGCTCTGTATCAATATGCAAACGACCGGCTGTGTCAATAAACACATAGTCATAACCCTTATCTTTTGCAAGCTTTATAGCTTCTTTAGCAATTGTGACAGGATTTGTCTGTCCCATTTCAAAAACAGGAACACCAACCTGTTCGCCAACAACCTGCAACTGCTTGATAGCAGCAGGACGATAAATGTCACAAGCTACAAGCAAAGGTCTGTGATTTTCATTTTTAAGTTTTCGTGCAATCTTTGCACAGTGAGTTGTTTTACCTGAACCCTGAAGACCACACATCATAATAACTGTAGGTGGATGACTGGCATAAGCAAGTCTTGTCTGAGTACCGCCCATAAGTTCTGTGAGTTCTTCATTTACTATTTTAATAACCATCTGTGCAGGTGTAAGACTCTCCATAACCTGTGCACCGATAGCACGTTCGGTAACCTTTGCAGTAAAGTCTTTGGCGACCTTATAGTTAACGTCAGCCTCTAAAAGTGCAAGACGAACTTCGCGCATTGCCTCTTTAACATCTTTTTCATTCAGACTGCCTTTACTTTTCAGTCTTTGAAAAGCGGCTTCAAGTCTGTCGGATAAACCTTCAAATGCCATTTCTGTCACCTCACTAATCCGTCAAGGAAAGTGCAATTGACTTTATCTTAACTGTTTCATCGTTTATTTCACGAGAAAGACCATGTGATAAATTATACTCATTAATCTCCTCTGCACATTTTATGATATCGTTAAGTCCATTCTGATATTTTTCAAGCTTTTTTGAAAACTTAAGTTTGGATTCCATATCATAAAGTAAAGCCTCTGCCCTTTTAATAGCATCACGCACACCCTGTCGGGTTATTCCTTCGTTTTCAGCAATTTCAGAAAGAGAAAGGTCATCATTGTAGTAAAAATTAAGATAATCACGTTGCTTGACTGTTAAAGCTTCGCCATACAAATCAAGAAGCATTGTGACCTCTAAACTATTTGCCACTTATGACACTCTCCTTTCGATAAAATAAAATCGCCCTGTAAAGGGTTTTCACTTTACAGAACGACATTATACTAGATAAATATTTATTTGTCAAGAGTTATTTTAACCAATTTCATCCCAATCGATAGAGTCGCTTCCTGTACCGTCACCAACAGTGAATCCGCCATTGCTATCACCAATATCAACGAAACCTTCTCCACCGACATCGCCAGGAGTTATAACAATACTGTTTCCACCATTGTTATCATTTTTAGCTGTTGTGTTTTCCTCACCATCAACTGATGTACCTTGGCTATCGTCTGGAATAATGTCCATAAATCCATCTTCATCTGTAGTAATTTCTGCTATTGTAGTATCTTCTGAATTAGTTGCACTTTCGTCAACATCACCATTGTTTTTACAAGCAACAAAAACAAAAACCACAACAAGCACCATAACAAGAGCAATAATCAATTTTTTATTCATAATATGTAACTCCTTTATCTGAATTTCTTTGTTTCATTTTATCATATTTATTATTTTTTTGCAACCACTATTTCAATTCTGCAATAGTCACGCCGTCTTCGCCTTCACCGAAAACGCCAAGACGAAAGGTACGGATATTAGGATGTTTACGAAGATAAATATGAATACCTTTACGCAAAGCACCCGTACCCTTTCCGTGAATAATTGTTATTTCATTAAGTCCTGTACGGAGAATATTGTCAATAAATGTATCAAGGTCAAGCATAGCCTCTTCCACTGTCTTGCCACGGATATCAATTGAAGAATTTGATGATGCAGTTGCTTTTGAAGAGCCGGTATGAACTGTTCGCATTCCGTAATTTTGTTTCTTCTGAGCCTTCTGACCACCTAAAAGGCGGATATCGGAAATATCTGCTTTTATCTTAATCATACCTGACTGAACCTGAACGATATTTTTCTTTTCGTCAACAGAGATAACCTCTGCCTCTCCACCTAATGTTTTAACAAAAACTCTGTCACCCACTACAAGTGGTCGTGGTAATGTATAATCTCCGTCATCATCAATCAAGCCATTCTGGATTTCATCCATTTTGTCAAGTTGTCTGCCCATTGCAGCCTTGGCTTTTCTTGCAATTTCCTGAAGATTTTTCTGTTTTGCCTGTTCTTTTTTAAGTTGTTCAATTTCAAGAAGAAGCGAATTACCAGCTCTACGAGCATTTTCTACAATTCTCTCTGCTTCTTGTTTTGCACGGGTAATTTCCTTTTCACTCTGTGCCTTTGCTTTTTCAAGATTCTTTTCTGCATTTTCTTTTTGACGAAGAATTGCGATTTTTTCTTCTTCCAACTTTTGTCTGTCATCTTCCAATGCTTTTCTTGCACTTTCAAGGGTATCAACTGCGTCTTCAAAGCGAGTATCCTCTTCGGAAATCAGTGCTCTTGCAAAATCCGTTATACTTTCGTCAATTCCAAGTCGACCTGCAATAGCAAGGGCATTTGAACGGCCAGGCATACCAATAAGCAAACGATATGTTGGCCTGAGTGTTGCAACATCAAATTCACAACAACCATTTTCAACTCTGTCAGTTTTTAAAGCATATTCCTTAAGCTCGGAATAGTGAGTTGTTGATGCAATTTTTGCACCCTTTTGTCTTAAATTTTCAAGAATAGCAACTGCCAACGCAGCACCCTCAACCGGGTCCGTACCTGCACCTAATTCATCGATAAGGACAAGGCTTCTGTCATCTGCAGTCTTTAAAATATCAACTATTGTTGACATGTGCGCAGAGAAAGTTGAAAGAGATTGCTCAATACTCTGTTCATCACCGATATCGGCTAATACATTATCGAATACTGAAATTTTACTGTTATCAGTAACAGGAAGCATAAGTCCGCATTCTGCCATAAGGGTTAAGAGACCGATTGTTTTGATTGAAACCGTTTTACCACCGGTATTTGCACCTGTGATTACAAGAGAATCGAAATCAATTCCAAGTGAAATATTAACGGGCACGACAGATTTAGGGTCAATCAACGGATGTCTTGCTTTTTTAAGAAGAATTTCACCATCATTATTGAGAATTGGTCGGCTTGCTTTCATTTTGTATGCGAGATGTGCCTTTGCAAAAATCAAATCGAGCATAACCGCTGATTCGAAACTGATTTTAATTGTATCTTCAAACTCCCCTGCCATACCTGAAAGTTCCATAAGGATTCTTTCGATTTCGTCCTGCTCACGGCTTTCAAGGACTTTGATTTCGTTGTTTGCCTCAACAACTGCTGCAGGTTCAATAAACACAGTTGCACCACTACCTGATGTATCGTGGACCATACCTGCAACCTCGCCTCTGTGCTCTGCTTTTACAGGCACAACAAAACGACCATTACGCTGTGTCACAATTCCGTCACGAAGTGCTTTTGAATAATGATTTGAATGAATCATTGAGTCAAGCTGTTCGCGGATTTTGTTTTCATAATGACGCTTTTTGCGACGGATTTCTTTAAGCTCCGGTGACGCATTATCACTGATTTCTGTTTCAGAAATAATTGCATTCGTAATTTTTTCTTCAAGGTATTTATTCTGATAAAGAGAATTGAACAAATCGTCAAGACTTGTCTGCATTCCTGCACATTTTTCGTGCCAAATAGTAATTCCACGAATAATTTTAAGTGTTGTTGCAATTTTTAAAAGTTCCCCTGCAGAAAGTGAGCCACCGGCACTTGCTCTGCTCAAAGCATTGTTTACATTCTGAAGTCCACCGAATGATGGCGCACCGAATTTTGCAATAAAAATATAAGCCGCCTCGGTTTTATCCAGCAACTCCAATACCTCAAAATAATCTGTCAACGGCTCAATTTGTAACGCCCTTTCCTTGGCGTCGGCACTGCTTGCCGTATCGGACAGCATTTTAAGTATTTTATCTAATTCAAGTGAAATACAATATTTATTCATTTTACTATTTCCTTATAAAATTCAAGTGTTTTAAAATTTCGTTGTAGTTTTGAAAGCAAATATTTTTCTGTTATATATGACAAGTCAGGTAAAGCATATTCTTCCATTTTAAAAGAGTAGATTTTCTCAAAATCAGAAAATGCAATATGTCGAAGTGCCTTTATAAGACCTATATCAAGTTGAAAAATCATATCCGATGGAACACAGTTTTCACAATATAGCAAACCGTCTTCCACATCAAAATACATAGTGTTTGTTTCGTATTCTCCGCATCGGTCACAAGCAATAAGATTTGGCATAAAACCTGCTATACACATAAGCCTGAGTTCTGTAATTGCTTTAATCTGTTCCGTTGGCATTTTGTCCGTTGCGAGAAAGTGAAGTGAATTGAGAATGAGTCGCAGATATTCTTCTGCAGGTTCATCCTCCTGCACCAAAGTAATTATCAGTTCCCCGAAATACTGTGCAAGGGAAATTTTTTCAAGGTCTTCACGAAGTCCGAAGAAAAGTTCAATAGGCTCTGCCTCGTCAATTATGTAACTTTCCTTTGTCTGATACAAGGAAAGCTTTGAATAGCAAAACATTCCTGTGGCACTGTTTTTACGATTTTTGAAGGATTTTGCACCACGGACAAAAGCACGTACAAGCCCGTTGTGGCGTGTAAGCACCGTAACGAGCTTGTCTTTTTCACCAATATTCTGTTCCTTGAGTATCAGGCCGTCCGTATTCGTCCTCATAGTCCAGTTCTCCGTCAAATAGTGGTCTTTTTTTGTTCTGCATGGATTTTTTATACATTAAATAATCTTCTACTCTTCCACTCTCTGTAAATCTGCTCCAGATTGCCATATTGTCCAAACTAATCACCTACCAGTAGTAATTTGCCTTGGACAACACAAAATATGAGTGGTAAAAATAAAAAGATTTGGTAAATTAATCTAATCCGAAATTATGGATAAGTCCCTCTCGATTACGCCAACCTTCTTTAACCTTTACCCAGCACTGAAGATTGATTTTGCATCCGAAAAAGCTTTCCATATCCTGACGTGCGTAGGTGGAAATCTTTTTAAGCATATTGCCACCCTTACCGATAATAATTCCCTTATGTGTATCGCGTTCACAGAAAATTGTCGCTTCAACATCCATAATTCCGTCACTGCGTTCACGCATTTTTTCAATGCTTACTGCAGTGCCGTGTGGAATCTCCTTATCAAGAAGTCTTAGCATCTTTTCTCGGATAATTTCACCCGCCAGAACTCGTTCAGGTTGGTCAGTAAGAGTATCATCAGGGAAGAAATGTTCTGACTCAAATGCAAGTTTTTTAAGTTCATCTAATAGTGAGTCGATACCATTATTTGTCTGTGCAGAAACAGGTACGATTGCATCGAAATCATAATACTCTGTCATTTCTGCAATACGGAAAATAAGATTTTCCTTTTCTTTTACTGTATCAATTTTATTGATTGCAAGAATTGCGGGATTCTTTCCCTTTTTGATTTTTTCGATAAGTTCAAGCTCGGCAGGATTAAGCTTTCCTTCAGGCTCAACAACCAAAAGACAAGCGTCAACGCCATCAATACTGTCACTTACTGCTTTCACCATTTTTTCACCAAGTTTTGTCTTTGGTTTATGGAAACCAGGCGTATCGGTAAACACGAGCTGAATATTATCATCAGTAGTAAGAACACCCATGATTCGTGTTCTTGTTGTCTGTGGTTTTGAAGAAACAATTGCGATTTTTGTTCCTAAAAGTTTATTAAGAATTGAGGATTTACCCACATTGGCTTTTCCTACTATTGCTATAAAAGCTGTTTTTGGTGTATTCATTTATTCTCCTTGTTTTTAAAGGAAAAACCTTTAAATATAAAAATTGTAAAAATTATTATTGAAATTGCAAATAAAACTATTGCCACAGGATTTGAAATGAAATATTCAAACAACAATTCAAATGCCTTTGGCTGATACATTATTGCTATGCCACATAAAACTGAAAAGATAGTAAAAACAAGCACTGCACCCGCTGCACAATCCTTGGCAATTTTACCATACTTCGTATGTTCTTTTCCGTACAAATCCACAACTGCTTCAAGAGCTGTATTTATAAGTTCTGAACCAATTACAAGCCCACACGCAACAAACAGAGTCGCAAGTTGTGTTCTTGTAATCTCAAAAAAATCAAAAGCAAAAAGAAAAAAGAACATATAAATCATACAGACAATATGTATTCTCATATTTCGTTCTTTGGTAATTGCTATGAAAATGCCCTGAAAAGCATAACCGAAGCTTTTAATAAGTTCTTTCATTTTTATTCACCATCGAAGTAATAACTTCCGTTACGTTTAAGCCCCATATTTGTAAGTACTGCTTCTTCTTTTTCCCTCATCTGGACTGCTTCGAGTCCACCATTTTCGTGGTCGTAACCCAGAAGGTGAAGAAGTGAATGAACAGTTAAAAATCCGATTTCACGTTGCAAAGTATGTCCGTATTTTTCTGCCTGGTCATAGGCGTGTTCAATTGAGATGATAATATCACCCAATATTTTTGCGCCTGTATCGAGATTGGTATCGAATTCACCATTCTCACCCATTGGGAATGAAAGCACATCGGTGCTTCTATCAATCCCACGATGTTTGAGATTAAGCTCATGAATTGTAGCATCGTCAACAATGGAAACACTGATTTCTGCAGCATCTGTAAAGCCCTCGTGAACAAGAACAGCCTTACAGCAACGACGAATAAGCATTCTGACCCCTGTCGGAATTTTCATAACATTCTGTTTGTCATCAATTATTACTCTCAATTTCTCGTTCATTTATTCTTCCTCATTTCCTGTTTTTCATAAGCTTTGATAATATCCTGAACAAGACGATGTCTTACAACATCCTTTTCTGTAAATACATTTATGGCAATATCGTCAATTCCCTTGAGAATTTTCATTGCTTCAACAAGACCTGATTTTTTACCGTCAGGCAAGTCAATCTGTGTAATATCACCTGTTACAACGATTTTCGAATTAAAACCTAAACGTGTCAGGAACATTTTCATCTGTTCTCTTGTAGTAATCTGTGCCTCGGCAAGAATGATGAAGCTGTCATCAAGAGTACGTCCACGCATATATGCAAGAGGGGCTACCTCAATACTTCCTCTTTCCTGATACCTTTGAAAACTTTCTGCACCAAGCATATCAAAAAGAGCGTCATACAAAGGTCGGAGATATGGGTCAACCTTTTGCTGTAGGTCACCTGGTAAAAATCCGAGTTTTTCACCTGCTTCAACGGCGGGACGAGTAAGAATTATACGATTTATCTCTTTTGCGCGAAAAGCGTTTACTGCCATTGCAACTGCAAGATAAGTTTTACCTGTACCCGCAGGTCCTGCACCAAGGGTGATTGTATTATTCTTTATACACTCAAGATATTTTTTCTGTCCAAGTGTCTTTGGTTTGATAGGTTTACCTTTTGCAGTAATACAGACACAATCACAAGTCATTTCTGTGAGCTTGTCCTCATTTCCCTCTTTTACAAGGGAAAGCACATATCTCACATTCTGTTCAGACAACGCCTCACCACGATTGATAAGTGTCAGAAGTCCGTTTATCGCTCTGACTGCTTTAGAAACATTTTCAGCTTCACCATTCACTTTGATTTCCGAACCACGACTGATTATCCGCACATTATATTGTGATTCAATAAGCTTTATGTTCTCATCAAAGCTACCAAACAAGCTGACTGTCTGTTCCATTCTGTCAACATTTATAACCTGTTCAAACAAATTTTTCTCACCTGCACATTAAAATAGTATACACATATTTAAATTTTATCACATTTTTCACTCATTGTCACCATTTTTTTCAATATAAATTTCCTGTAAAACTCCTATTTCCTGTTCGCACTCTCCATAAAAAGCAAATTGATTTCCGTTTTTAGTATTTCTTCTGGTAACTTTGGAATTTTTTATCACGTTAAATTTCAGCAACCTCTTAACATAACACGCATTTTCCCACAATGCTAACATATCTTTTGTCTTTTCATCCATCTGTATAGGTTCTTCAGAAAAATCGGCACTGTACTGTGTTATTATTCCCACTGGGAGCAGATTTTTTTCACTTTCGATAAATGATTTATGCTCTGAAAACAGATTATCACCAACCGAAGCACCCAAAGGGATTTCAATGCCAAAAAAGAATATTTTATTTCTTTTTCTCACATTTGACAAACTATGTACTGAAAAAGCATTTCCATCAAAGCTCTGATTTCTTTTTACTAGTGCTTTTACATATCCATCAGCATGAATGAAGCTTTCTTTTCCGTCAGCATGGGTGATAATTCCACTTACGAGCAAATCTCCCTTTGTAACTGCTGAGCCCGGTTTTACTTCTTCTATACCATACAACACATCCACACTGATTACAACACCATCCTCACCTGCTATAAGATTTGTCGGAGTTTGGTCGTCGTAAATTGGTGGTGTTTTAACACGTTCTCTGACTTCAATTACAACTGATGTGCCTTTTCTGTTAACTGCTGCCCAGGATAAATTCTCTATTTCGCTAACAACTGTCTGTGCAATATCTTTTTCATCAAGTATCGAAACAGGTGCACCAACCCTGACTCCGTGTTTTTCAAAAGCAGATAGGAGATATTCTTCCTCCAAATCCACATTTCCCACAACAGACACACTCCATATAAATCGGGTAAGGAATGCAGTAATAAACACAAAAATCAAAGCACCTATGAGAATACCCACTCGTTTTTTGTTTCTTCTAAAAAAGAATACAAGACCTTTTTTCTCAATAACAATAGTTTTCATCCCTGATTTTTTTACTGCCTTACGGATGGCAAGATATCCGTCCACTGTTGTTGTGGCAGATATGTTTCCCTTAACATTTTTTATATTCCAGAGTGGTATTCCGTATCGTGTGCAGAGATTTAAAAATCTGTCAGAAAAGCCACCGAATGCTCTGAAATTTATGTATCCGAAAATGTATCTGAGAATCTGTATTATAATCATAACTCACCTATGTTGCAAAAGAAATTCCACAGATATTGCCACTGATTACGGCAACATCACTGTCAAAGGATTTTATCAGAAGGTCATCACCACAAATCGCTAAAACACTCTCACCAAGGCTTAGTCTTATGGTGTTTTCATCATATTCCACCACCCCTTTGCAACCTTCAACTACAATTTCACGATTGCCAAGAAGCTCTATTTTCGGCTCATTTACAATTATATCTGACAGCAGTTTACTTTTTATACTTTGTTTTTCTCTCTTTCTCTGTGCCATTTCTGTACCTCGTTGAATATATTCATAAAATTATATGAAATCTGTCGTAAATAATTCATATTAATAATAAGTTTTAATATATTTTAATGGGTGTTGAATTATGGTGACTATAAAACTTCGGTACGAATATTTTTCTGTTATGGCAATAATAGTTTGTCTTGTTTTTTTATTTTCCTTTCCCGATTCAGTAAAAAACGGAGTTACAGAGGGAATTCATCTTTGTTTTTATACAATTATTCCTTCACTTTTTCCTTTCATGACGCTTTCCTCATACATCACTAAATCCAATGTTTTTTCTTCTATTTACAGCTTATTAAATCGTCCTTCACGATTCTTTTTCCGTCAACCACCCTGCTCCGCTTCTGTAATTTTATTATCAATGATAAGTGGTTACCCTGTTGGAATAAAAATGACTGACGAATTATATAAAAATGGACAACTGACAAAAAAACAGGCACAAAGGCTTTGTCTTTTCTGTATGAATGCAGGACCCGGTTTTATTATCACAGTTGTTGGTACAAATATGTTGAGCAGCACAAAAGCAGGAGTAATTATGTATATTTCTCTTTGTGTTTCTTCGCTGATTATAGGTATTATTTCTTCGTTTTTTTCCGTAAAAGAAACAGTAGGAATCGAAAGAAAGTGCTTAACACCGTCAACGGCCTCGTTATCAACTGCTGTTTCCGACTCATTACAGGCAATTATGGGCATCTGTGCATGGATAATACTTTTCAGTGCATTCACAAACTGTATAGCAAATCTGAATCTAAACGAGCAAGCCTCTCTTGTAATTTCTTCAATTTCAGAAGTCACAAAGGGATGTATATTATTACGCGATAAGGCATCTTTACCCATTCTGACAGGATTAATTGCTTTCGGCGGAATCTGTGTGCACTGTCAGGTGTTAACAAATATTAAAAGCATAGATATGAAATATGGTACTTTTTTTCTTGGCCGCGTTTCCCACGGATTAGTTGCATCAATTACAGATTATATTCTGTTATTCTTTTTTCCTATCGAAACCAATGTATTTTCATCTTTCGACAAAATTACGGATTTTCGTTTTTCTGTTTCATTCCCTGCATTTATTGTTTTTATTTTTATGTGTATTATTATGATTTTTGATATTGATAGAAAGAAAAAAGTGTGGTAAAATCATCTTGGTGATTATATTGAAAAGATTATTTAATAAAAATGATGTTACACCCTCATGCTCATACTGTGCAAATGGCAGGGTCTCACCTAATGCAGAATCCATTCTTTGCACTAAAATGGGTGTCGTTGAAATTGATTTTTCCTGCAAGAAATTTAAATACGACCCACTCAAGCGTCAACCAAGACGTCCTAAACCTATTGACAAGTTTGACTCTTCAGACTTTTCACTTGATTCTGAAGATGAATGATTTTTTTGCACCACACCAAGCACCTTGGAGCTTCCCGGGGTGCTTTTATTTTTTTGGGAAAAGCACAAAAAATGCACCTTCTGAACTGAAGATGCATACATACACATTATCTGATTTTTTAGCTGACTACCTTTTTCAATATACAACGAGCGTCAATAGTTGTTACTTTTCCGTCACCATTCATATCTGCAAGAGCTAACTGATTTGCACTGAGCTCCTTTTCACCTACCACATACTGAAGAACATGTCTGGCATCCAAAGCATTAACAAATCCGCTCTCGTTTACATCGCCCAAAATGCCGGAGGCTTTTGAAACCGTAACCTTACCATTTGATGTTGAACAAGTATACTCTTTTCCATCACCATCAATATTTTCAGAACTTGTAAGTGTTAATGTTGAATAACCTGAATCTTTCAGTATTTTAAACGTAACAGTAAAAACAGTACCATTTTTGCCATTATACTGACCAGCATAAGTAACCGAAGAACCACTGTTATTCAAACTACCTGATGAAATCACGGTACCTTTATCACTGCTTACATACTGCAATTCTGATGAATTATACCCAAGTTTGACAATGCCACCCCAGAGATTAACACTTGAGGAAATATTGACTGAGACAGTAACCGTATCACCTTTTTTACCTGACACATCTGTTACAGAATATGTAACATCTGCTGCATTTACACTTATTGTGAAAAAAGATGTCATAAGCAAAACAAGGGATAAAACCACTGCTGTAATTTTTGTAATCTTTTTCATATTACTCACCTAATAGAAGAATAAAAAGACGGAGATAAGGATAACACAAACTGAATGCCGCCCATACTCCGTCTTAAATTTTCATTTTGAATAATTATCTTCTGCTCTTGAAGAGGTCAAGAATATCGCCCATGTCATCGTCAGCACCGAAATTACCACTATTTGAGCTGATTTCGTCAACTGAACCACTGTATGATGGTTTCTTTGCAACACCGTTAGCATCAAGTCCGAAACCTGTTGCAATAACAGTAACAATCATTTCGTCATCAAGCTTTTCATCGAAAGCAACACCGAAGATGATGTTTGCATCTTCGTCAGCCTGTGAACGAACGATACCTGCAGCAGTATCAACGTCTTCAAGTGTAATGTCAGGAGATGCAGTGATGCTGATGATAACACCCTTTGCACCTGTGATTGTTGTTTCGAGAAGTGGGCTGGAAATAGCAGCATTAGCAGCCTGTTCAGCCTTATCCTTACCACTTGCACGACCGATACCCATATGAGCATGACCTGCATCCTTCATGACTGAAGTAACGTCAGCAAAGTCAAGGTTGATGAATGCCGGCATTGTAATAAGGTCTGTAACTGAATTAACACCCTGACGAAGAACGTCGTCAGCAATGCTGAAAGCGTTAGCAAAAGTAATCTTCTGCTCTGAAACATACTTAAGTCTTTCGTTTGGAATAACGATAAGAGAGTCAACATGCTGTGCAAGTTCAGCAATACCTGCTTCTGCCTGCTTCATTCTATGACTGCCTTCAAATGCAAAAGGCTTTGTAACGATACCAACAGTAAGGATACCTCTGTCCTTTGCGATTTCTGCAATAATTGGAGCAGCACCTGTACCTGTTCCGCCACCCATACCGGCAGTAACGAATACCATCTGAGCACCGTCAAGCTTTTCAACGATTGCATCACGGCTTTCTTCAGCTGATTTCTGTCCGATTTCCGGCTTTGCACCTGCACCACGACCTGAAGTTACCTTCTGACCGATTGAAAGTGTAGAGTTAGCAAGTGAGCGGTTGAGAGCCTGCTGGTCAGTGTTGATTGCAATGAGTTCAACACCTGAAATACCTGATTTTGCCATACGGTCAACAGCGTTTCCGCCGCCGCCACCAACGCCGATAACTTTAATGTTTGCAATGTCCTGATACTGATTATCAATTTCGAATGCCATTTTAACATCCTCCTATGTATATTTTCACACCTATTGATTTTATAGTTATAGGTTATTTTACCATTATTAAAAAATAATTGCAATATTTATTGTATATATTTTTTCAGAAATTTAATAAAATTCACACTTTTTTTATAATTTCTTTAATTTTTATTTATTATGCAAGGTATCCGGAAGTTCAATCTTCTTTTTTTGTGGCTTCTTCCTTTGGTTTTTCGTTGTCTTCATTATTTGCCACTTCTTCTTTTTCTGTAACAGGTACTGTAGTTGAAACTTCCTCGGACCAATATCCCTTGCCCTCTACTGTGAGATTTATTGTTCCGCGATAAAGGTCATTTTCTTCGTTCTGTTTTTCAATAGCTGCCTGACCGAGAGCAAGTTTTGAACTTAATATATCTTTACCTGTTTCACCTAATTCAAGAGTTATTCTGCCCTGATATATGAGTTTTATGTTATGAATATCTGACAAGTCAATATTTGTTATTCCCTGAAAATTCAGATTTTCAAATTCCTCGACCAAATCTTGTATTTTATTGTAAATCTTTTCATTTTTGAGAGTGATAACTTTACCAACATCTGCCGACTCGATTTCACCGAGATTTACAAAAACAATGTTATCTCCAACTGTTTCAAGACCTTTTTCAAGAACCTTTCCATTTTTATCAAGCAAAGTGTAATAGCCGTCTGAAGTGACTGCCATATAAGGGTCTGTTTTTGTAATAACAATTTCGAGTGTTGATGGTAAACGTCGTTTGATTCTTGCAGAGCCCACATAGGCAAGTTCACTGGTTATTTTTTCATTCAACTTTTTTTCTGATAAAAAGATAAGGTTATCGCCTTCGTTAACTTCCGCTGTTTCTATCACACTTTCACTGGAATAAACAGCATCACCTGACACAACGATAGAATTTATATTGAAGAACAGTGTCAGTGCAAGTATTGTGCCGACACAGAATACAAACAGTCCAAGCACAGAACGTATAATAAGTTTCTTTCTGCGATTTTTACGTCTGCGCAGATTTGTACGATTGACTATACGTTCGTTATTTGACATTGGAGCATGTTGATTTGTATTAGGTTTTCGAGTATTCATCATCATTCACCCTTTTTATATCCGCACCCAATAGACCAAGTACTTTTTCCGGTTCCTCATATCCTCTGTCGATATGGTGAATTTCGGATATTTCCGTTATTCCGTTGGCACATAAGCCAGCAAGAATCATAGCAGAGCCACCACGCAAATCAGTAGCTTTAACATTGGCACCATTAAGGGATTTCACGCCTTCTACAACTGCCATTCTTCCCTCGGCACTGATTTTTGCACCGAATCGTAAAAGCTCGCCGATATGCTTGAACCGACTTTCAAATATATTTTCTATAAAGACACTGGTACCCTCAGCAATAGTTGTCAGAGCCATCATCTGTGCCTGAACATCTGTGGGAAATCCCGGATGTGGCATTGTACGAATCATTCTTATTCTTTTAAGATGTGAGGGAGATTCTATTGAGACATTTCTTCCATTCACATTTATCTTACATCCTGATTCCCGCAAAGGTTGGATAATCGGTCCTATATGTGATGGAACTATATCCTTAAGACATATTTTTCCACCTGTCATAGCAGCAGCTATCATATAGGTGGACGCTACTATTCTGTCAGGAATCACTGTATGTTCAACACCATTTAATGAAGTTACACCTTCTATGGTTATTGTACTGTCACCTGCACCGTGAATTTTTGCTCCACAAGCGTTAAGAAAACTTGCCATATCCCTTATTTCCGGCTCACGTGCAGCATTTGAAATTATGGTAACTCCTTTGGCAAGAGTTGCTGTAAGAATTATATTTTCCGTAGCACCAACACTTGGAAAAGAAAGGATTATCCTTGTACCGATAAGACCCTTTTCCTTTGCAGAACAATCAATCAAACCGTTTTCTGTTGTAACTTTTGCACTGAATTGTTCCATAGCGGAAAGATGCAAATCAATTGGTCTGAGTCCTATTTCGCAACCACCTGGTGCAGACAGAACTGCTCTGCCCATTCGTCCCATTATTCCACCGAGAAACACAATGGAAGAGCGCATTTCCCTCATGAGATTATCGGGAACATCAAATCTTTCTACATTGGTTGAATTCACAGTTATAGTGTGCCCCTCACGAGTCACAACACAACCGAGATATTGTAAAATTTTAACTGTTGCATCCACATCAGAAAGATATGGACAATTATGTATAACAGAAATTCCGTTGACCAGCAGAGTTGATACCAGAATTGGCAAAACACTGTTTTTTGCACCCTGAACTGAAATTTCTCCACTGAGTTTATTTCCGCCTCTGACAATTATCTTATTCAATTTCCACACGCCCTTTATAATATGACAAAATACTTTGCGTCACATACTATGCAGTTTGTGGGACTTTTGCTATTTAATTAAAGAGATATAATTATTTTGCAGATTTCAGAAAGAGCATTTATCTTGGCATTTCTTCCTGCATTTTCAGAAATCTTTGTAAGTTTTGCCCTGTCATTTTTAAGCTCGAGAATCTTTTGAGCAAGTTGTTTACCATCAAGGTCTTTTTGCTCAATTAGAATTGCACCGTCATTTTTGGCAAGTGCCATAGCATTATGAAACTGATGATTTTCTGCAACATTTGGCGACGGAACAAGGATTGACGGCTTTCTGAGTGCTTCAATTTCAGATATAGAACTTGCTCCTGCCCGGCTTATTACAAGGTCACAAGCAGAAAGACAGATATCCATATTGTCGATATATTCACGAATTTCAATATTTGTTCCCTTGCCATAAGGGATATTTTTTTCTTTGAGTTTATCTCCCACCCATTTGCCGTATTTACCGGTTGAGTGTAAGAAGCATATATTTTCTTCGCCCTTAAGGATTTCAAGCATTTCAACAACTGCATTATTAATTGCATTTGCACCCAATGAGCCACCCATTGAAAGGACGAGCATATCATTATTCTGTAAGCCAAGTGCAGCACGAGAAAAATCTCGGTCAGCTTTTATAATTTCACGTCTTACAGGCAATCCTGTTACAACAGGAGTATTTTTACACTTCATATATTTTCCTGCTTCAACAGATGTAAGCATTACCTTGTCAACCTTTTTAGCAAGGGCTTTATTTGCCACACCCGGAAAAGCATTTTGCTCATGAATTGCTGTTTTTATACCCATTTTTGCAGCAGTTTTCAGAACAGGACCTGTTACATATCCACCAAAGCCAACAACCACATCGGGTCTGAATTCCTTGATAATCTTTTTAGCAACTGAAGATGCCTTTAATGTAAGCCATATTGTTTTTATGTTTTCGATTAAACCTGCAATAGTCTTTTTACGACAGAAGCCGTTCATCTTAACAGTTCTGATTTCAAATCCTGCTTTTGGAACGATTTGTGTTTCCATTCTACCTTCTGTTCCTACAAAAAGGATTTCGGCTGATGGGTCAAGTCTTCTGATTTCAGTCGCCACGGCAACAGCAGGGTTGATATGTCCCCCTGTTCCACCTGCAACAAACATCACTCTCACACTAATCACTCCTTTTCATAATTTTAATATTTATCAGTCGCGTCGGTTTGCACTTCGAGAAACTGAAAGAACCATTCCCATTTCAGCAAGTAAAATAACAAGTGAAGTACCACCTGCCGAGAAGAACGGAAGTGAAATACCTGTATTTGGTAACAAATCACTTACAACACCGATGTTGAGGGCTACCTGAATACCAACCTGGAACACAATTCCCATTACAAGTAATGCACTGAAACGGTCCTTTGCACGCATACCGATTTTAATTCCGCGATATATAAGTAATGCAAATAGAATTATAATTGCAGATGCTCCCACAAAACCTAATTCTTCACATACAATTGCAAAAATAAAGTCATT
The DNA here is from genome assembly GCA_045579305.1 of Candidatus Fimenecus sp. Classification (GTDB taxonomy): domain Bacteria; phylum Bacillota; class Clostridia; order Oscillospirales; family Acutalibacteraceae; genus Fimenecus. The sequence goes on from JAZNLY010000056.1 coordinate 70,227, forward strand.
CTGTGGTTCAGAAACATAAAGATGTTTCTGTTTTGACTGACCAAGTCCAGTTCCTAAAAATCCACCTGAGCCGATAGCATAAAGTGAATTATTTGTCTGCCAACGAGCACCCATCGGTGAATAATCCTTATCAAGCCAGGCAACAATTCTTTCACCCGCATATTCCTGAAGGATTTTCGGATTTAATATTAGCACAATTGCTGCCACTACGATAAGAACAATTCCTATGGCAAACCATTTTTCCCTGACTTCTCCCAACCAGAGCATTGTTATTCCGAGTGCCAACATAAGTATTGTACCTGAGACGTGATGTTCAAGGTAAACAAGACCTGCAAAAACGAGAATTATTCCACCTAAGCCTATAACTGTTGTAAACGACTTATTAATAACGTATTTGCCACCTGTCATCTCATCAATTCTTTTACAAATTCCCATTTCACTGGGTACCTTGCCTGTTATATCCTTATGATATCTTTCCAGAAGAAGGGCAAGAATCATAATAAGAGCAATTTTTGCAATTTCTGATGGTTGGAATGTTGTGAATCCAAGATTAATCCATCTTTTAAAGCCCGGTTTGTACTCGGGTAAAAAAAGTACTAACAAAAGGCAACCCAGTGACACAGCAGCCACAAGAAGTGTTATAAGACGGAAATATTCGTATCTGATTTTTGATATAAAGAGCATTGCCACAAAGCCTATTACTGCAAATATCAATTGTCGTGTAAAAATCTGTGTACTGCTTCCTCTGTTGTAGTAACTATAAGTGTAGCTTGCAGAAAACAGCATTATAAGACCGATTGTTACAATTGACATAAGTATTATGAAAAACGGAATATCAATTGAACCCTTTGTAAACAACGAGTTCATAAGAGAACTTTTCTTTTTTGCATTTTGTCTTGTTGCCATTTTCTCACCACCTGTTTATAAAATTATCTGTGATTATTTATTAATTATTCCATACCAGTAAAGTGCAAGACCAATTGCACAGCCTATCATATTTACAAGGCTGAATACTGTTACAATTTTACGTTCTTTCCAGCCACACATCTCAAAGTGATGGTGAATTGGAGCCATTTTGAAAATTCTTTTTCCGTGTGTAACTTTGAAATATCCTATCTGAATAACGTCTGAAAGTGCTTCAATAACATAGATTATACCGAAAAGCACAAGAATTATCGGACAATCAATAGCAAATGCAAGTGCTACAACCATACCACCAAGGAACATTGAGCCTGTGTCACCCATCATAACCTTTGATGGATAGTAGTTCCAGATAAGGTAACCTAAGCATCCGCCTGCAAGGCCTGCTGCTAAAATACTTATTCCGAAGAATTTTGTCATAAGAGCTGCGATGCAGAATGAAATTGCTGTAACAGATGTTACACTTGCGCAAAGTCCGTCAACACCATCAGTGAAGTTAACTGCATTTACTGCGCCATAGATTACACATATTCCGAAAATCCAGAAGAACCATTTAAGGTCAACTGCGCCCACAAAAGGAATCTGAATGAATGTAAGTCCGTTTGCGTAAAGAGCCACAAGGTAAGCAACAATTATAATTACCTGTGGAATTGTTTTCTGAATTTCAGTAAGACCAAGATTTCTCTTTTTTACAACCTTGATATAGTCATCAGCAAAGCCTACAAGTCCAAGACCGATTGAAAGAATCACACCGGCAACAAGTTTTACCTTTAACTGGTCAGGCATTATATGTTCACTTGCGAAAAGGTTGCCACCCATAAGATGGTCAGTTACAAGAACGCAAGCAACAGAAACAATTGTACTTACAATAAACATTATACCGCCCATAACAGGTGTACCCTGTTTTGACTTATGCCATGCAGGACCTATATCAAGAATAGTCTGGCCAAATTTTAACTTCCGAAGCCATGGAATAAGCACAAATCCTGATAAAAATGCGATAATAAAGCTTAAAACTGCCGTTGCACCTAATGCTACATAAATATTCATAACCACAACTCCTTATTTAACTTCCCACTGTTCGTATAATTTTTCAAAAACTTCTTCAAGTTTCATCCCACGACTTGCTTTGAATAAAAGTGTGTCGCCATTTTTTATTTCACTTAAAAGAGACTTAGTAAGTTCAGTTTTATCTGTAAAAGAGAAAACCTGTGTCATTCCTTCGTCTCTTGCAGTATCTGCCATAAATTCTGACTGTTTTCCGTATGTATAAAGCGCATCAATTTTACATTCAGCGGCATATTTACCCACATTTCTGTGTGCAGTTTCACTGTAACTACCAAGTTCAAGCATATCACCTAAAACTGCAATCTTTCTGCCCTTTGCAATTTTACAAAGTGAGTTAAGACCTGCCTTCTGTGAATCGGGACTTGCGTTGTAACAGTCTTCGATAACTGTTATTCCGTTTATCTCTTTGATTCTCTGACGCATACCTGATGGCACATAATTCTTAAGACCTTGGGCAATATTCTCAGGAGAAACTCCATATTCAAGACCTACGGCAAACGCTGTCAGAGCATCGTAAACATTGTGGATACCAACCGTCGGAATAGTGATTTTCTGTCTTATATCACCTTTCACTGCAACGAACTCCGTTGTAAGTCCGATTTCTTTGATTTCTTCGGCCAAAACATCACAATTTTTGTTATCAATACCGAAGAAAACAACTTTATAATCATTTGTTTTAACTGTACTGAGTAAATCATTGTCACCATTGAGAAAAAGTGTTGCACCTTTTTCAAGTCCATGAAGAATTTCAAGTTTCGCTTGTAAAATGCCTTCTCTGGAGCCTAAATTCTCAATATGGGAAACACCGACATTAGTGATGATAGCACAATCAGGTCTTGCACATTTTGTGAGCACTGTAATCTGACCTGCACCATCCATGCCCATTTCAATTACGGCGTTTTTTGTTGTTTCATTAAGTCTGAAAAGTGTTCTCGGAACACCGATTTCGTTGTTAAGATTTCCTTCTGTTTTAAGGGTTTCACCTTTTTGCTCCATAACACAGGCAACCATCTCCTTTGTTGTGGTTTTACCAACACTGCCTGTAAGTCCGATTACAGTAAGACCTTCAATTGAGCATCTGTATTCACGTGCAAATTTAAGAAAAGCTTCTTTTGTATCTTCAACATAAATTACAGGAGCTGAACATTCAACTTTCTTATGACAGACAACTGCACCAACACCTTTTTCTGCCACATCTTTTACAAAATCATGTCCGTCAAAGCGTTCACCTTTGATTGCAAAAAAGAGTGTATTTTCGTCCACATCACGACTGTCGATTGACACACGTGTTATTAAATTGTGAGATTCATTTTCAATCCCCAGCATTTTAGCAATTTCTGTCACTTTTAAGTCCATTTTTATCTCCCGAAATATTCGTTTATTATTTCTCTTTCATCAAAGGGAATTTTATTTTCCCCTATCACCTGATATGTTTCGTGTCCTTTACCTGCTAGGAGAACGATATCCCCTTTTTTTGCTTTTTTCAATGCAAATTCGATTGCCTGACGACGATTTTCAATTACAGCGATACGGGCTTTTGACTTTTCCATACCACATAGAATATCGTTAATTATAAGCAAAGGATTTTCTGTACGTGGATTATCACTTGTGACAACGGCATAATTTGCCAATTCACCTGCAATTTTCCCCATCTCGGCACGTTTTGATTTATCTCTGTCACCACCACAACCGAAAACAAGAATTATTCTTCCCGTTGTGATTTCCCGAAGAGAAGAAAGTATATTCTCCAGTCCGTCAGGAGTGTGAGCATAGTCTATCATCACAGTATAATTCCCGGGTATTTTTACAATTTCTGCCCTGCCCTTTACAGGATTCAGGTTAGAAATTGTCGATGCTATTTTTTCTATCCCGAAACCGAGAGTAAGTAAAATGCTTATCGCACACAATGTATTATAAACTGTAAATCTACCATACAAATTCGACTGAATCCGACTTATACAATCAAGTCCGACAAATTCATAACGTATTCCATTTTCATTACAAACAACATTTTTTGCAGTGTAATCTGCCCTGTCGTAAAGAGCAGAATATGTAATTTTTTTACAGCTTATTCTGTCTATATTCTTCTGAATCAGTTCGTCATCAATATTGACACAAGCAAATTCCGAGTTATTGAAAAGCTCAAGTTTTGCATTTATGTAATTCTCCATACACCCATGATAATCAAGGTGTTCAGGAGTTATATTTGTAATCGCCGATGCACAGAAATTGATGCCGTAAACACGTTTTTGACTCAGGGCTTGTGAAGAAACCTCCATAACACAATAGTCACAACCTGATTTCACCATTTCACTCAATAGCCTGTGTAATTCCATTGGCTCAGGCGTTGTAAGAACAGATTCTGATTGATTAGACTCCCAGCAATTTTTTACAGTACCAATTATACCACATTTAATTCCCATGGAATTGAGAATATCCTTGATAAAAAAGCTTGTGGAAGTTTTACCGTTTGTTCCCGTTACACCGATTATCTTTAATTTTTCTGACGGATTACCATAAAAATTTGATGCAATAACAGCCAGTGCTTTTCTTGTATCTTCAACTATTATTTGTTGAGAAATACCAAGATTTCTGTCTGTAACTACTGCAACAGCACCATTTTCAATAGCCTTCATTGCAAGCGAATGACCATCACATCGATTACCATTCACACAGATAAACAGTGAATTTTCTAAATTTTCATTATCCTTATCCGTTACTCTTTCAACTTCCCTTTCTTCATAAACATCCTGCGTTTTCACACCTTTAAGCAGTGAAGAAAGTTTCATTGTTTTACCTCTATTAAATTATTCTTTTTTATTTAGTCTGAAATTATTTCACTTGAACGGAAATAAACGGTAATAACTGAGCCGACCTCTAATTCTGAATTCTTCGGTGCACTCTGTTTATAAGACAACATCTTGTTTGCACCCTGTGTTGCACCTGCAATCTTGATGTTAAAACCAGCATTTACAGCAATTTTATTTGCTTCGGTAATTGTAAGACCTGCAAGGTCAGGCACAATTGCTTTCTGTCTTTCTGCGTTTTCCTCTGTATAGACAACAATCACGCCGCCCTTAGGCATTGTCTGATTAGATGTTGGCATCTGTGAAATTACTGTTTTACCTTCACCTACGATTTTAACTGTGAAACCGTTTGCAAGTGCTTTCACATCAGTCGTTGCTTTACCGATAAGATTAGGAGCAGTAACTGTTTTATCGTCAAATTCCTTGTCGTTATATTCCGGGTCAACATTGAGATATGCAAGAATATTTTCAAAAATTCTACCTGCAACAGGAGCAGCTCCCGAACCACCTGTTGAATAATACTGTGGTTCGTCAAGAGCAATAAGCACTGCTATCTGTGGGTTATTAGCCGGCGCAAAGCCCGCAAATGACGCGATATTCTGGTCTTTTGCATTAGCACCGATTTTTTCACTTGTACCGGTTTTACCTGCAATATGATAACCTGCCACATAAGCATTTTTAGCTGTACCCCAAATACACACTTCTTCCATTGCTGCAGTCATTATATCCGCTGTCTTTTCAGAAATAACCTGTCTTTTTACAACCGGCTTAGTTTCTGAAACAATGTTTCCATCTTCATCAAGGATTTTGGAAACAACATATGGCGTCATGAGCTTACCACCATTGCCCAACGAAGCAACAGCAGTAATCATCTGGATTGGTGTTACCTGGAATGTCTGTCCGAATGATGCAGAAGAAAGTTCTGCGATACCCATTCTGTCTAATTCGTAATATGATTTTCCTGCAACAGGCTTTGCTTCTGATGGCAAATCGATTCCTGTTACATCTGTGAATCCAAATGCTTCAAAATACTTGAAGAAAGTTTCTTTTCCCATTCTCTGTCCCATTGTGATAAAGAATGTGTTACAGGAGTTAGGTAATGCGTGTAAAACCGTCTGTGTCCCATGGGCTTTATGATTGAAACAATTCTGATAGTAGTTTGCAACCTTGATTGAACCTGTGCAGTGATATGTTGAATCGGGAGTTATTATGCCTTCTTCAAGTGCTGCTGCAGCAACAAAGAGTTTATAAACTGAACCGGGCTCGTATGTATCTGTTATTGTTCTGTTTCTCCACTGTGAGTAGAGCGCATTTGTCTCTGCCTGAGCTTTTTCTTTATCATCCTCTATGGCTGCAATCTCTTTAAGAACAGCATCGGAATGAATTTCGTATGGAGTATTAAGATTATAGTCAGGCATTGTTGACATGCCGAGAATCGCACCCGTCTTGACATCCATTACGATACCATATGCATATTTTGACTGGGTTTCAGCAATTGCCTGGAATAGCTGCTGCTCAAGATAGTACTGAATTACTTCGTCAAGAGTAAGCACAAGGCTGTAGCCCTGTTTTGCATCAAACGTTGTTTCATAATCGTTCGGCATATCACCGGCAAGAGCATTTTTTGCAGTGATTATTCTTCCCGCCTCACCTGTAAGCTCATTATTATACTTAAGTTCAAGTCCTGAACGACCGATATCTTCTGAGCCTGTGAATCCAACAATTGTTGATGCAAATGAACCAAGTGGATAATATCTCTTTGTGTCAGGGTCGATACCAACAATTGTACCTAATTTCTGGTCCTTGTGAGCTTCAAGATATTCCTGAAGTTCTTTCTTCTTGTTGTTATCAATTTTACCTATGATTTTTTCATAACCACTCTGTTCACGATTAACTTTTTTTGCAACAGTTTCTTCATCAAGTTCAAAAATGTTGACAAAACCATCGACGAGCAAATTCTTTTGTTCATCGGTGGTTATTTTTGACGGATTTATATAAACCAACCAGGCTGAAGCACTCTGTGCAATTACCTTCATATTGGAATCATAAATTGTACCTCTGTTCGCAGCGATAACAGTATCACTCAACTGATTTCTCTCTGCTTTAAGACGATATTCCTCTCCTTTGATAATCTGAATCCAGAAAAGATTTCCGATTATAACAAGCAATGCGACACAAAAGATAAGAAATGCATTAAGAGAGCGATTCCCCATTTCTTTTGTAGGCTTTTTATTCTTCATTTCCGTCACACTCCTTGTTCAAGAATTAGTTTTTAATAAAAACAACGAGAGTTAATGGCATTTTGCCAAAACTCTCCTCTGTTTCAATATAAATATATTATGCTTACTTTTCATTTATTACCTGTGGAAGCTCTGTGTTTTTGCCGTTTGCCTTTGCAACATAATCAGCTTCTGACAAATCAACATAAACAACCTGATGGTCCTCCACCTTAACCATGCCGAGCTCGTTAACTGCATAATCTTCCACATTATTAATAGACATTATTGCATTCAATTCGTTATTAATTCTTATTGATTCACTTTTTGCCAATTCCATCTGGTTTTCAACAGAATTAATTTCACGATTGATTTCATCAAGCTGAATTCGACTGAAAATAGCCAATGCCATAAACAACAAAATAGTAATTGATATAGCCATAACCTTGAATGTTTGCTTTGTGTTGACAGCTGTTTGCTGACGAACCTGAGCTGCAGTTCTTCTTGTTCTCTGAATAAGTGTGAGGTTCGGCTTTTTCTGTGGTTCAGGTCTGATTTTTGGAGCCGCAGAACTATTGTAAGCGGCTGTTCTCGGGTTCCTGTTGTAAGTATTATATGTATTGTATGCCGTTCTATTGTATGTGCTTCTGTTCTGCTGAGCCATATCTCTCTTCCTTTACCTTAATTTCTCTATCGTTCGAAGTTTTGCACTCCTGCTTCTGTTATTCACATCAAGTTCCGACTGTTTAGCCGATAAACCTTTATTAATTATTTTCCCCTCAGGTGTGTTTCCGCAAACACAAATCGGAAACTCCTTAGGACAAGTGCAACCAATGGTGAATTCACGGAATTTTTCTTTTACCGTTCTGTCCTCAAGCGAATGGAATGTGATTATTGAAAGTCTTCCACCCACCTTCAGGCTGTGAAACATATCATCCACTGCCTGTGCAAGTGTTGAGAGCTCTTCATTTACCTCAATTCTTATTGCCTGGAATGTTTTTCTTGCAGGATGTCCATCTCTTTTGTATTTAGCAGGAACTGAATCTTTTATAATCTCTGCAAGCTCCAATGTGGTTCCGATTTTTTTTGTTTCTCTTGCTTTCACAATATTCTTTGCAATATTTCTTGCGAACTTTTCTTCACCGTATCGGATGATTATATTGGAAAGCTCTTGTTCGGAGTATCCATTCACCACATCATAAGCACTTTTACCCGCTTTGCTCATTCGCATATCAAGAGGAGCATCGTGGTGGAATGAAAAACCTCTTTCAGGAGTATCAAGCTGGAATGAACTGACTCCAAGGTCAGCAAGAATTCCGTCCGCCTGTCTGCCATTTAAAATGTTTTTTATATTGCTGAAATTATCGTTGACAATTTCAACCTGTGGCATATTACCGATTCTTTCGGCAATTACCTGAATGGCGTCGGGGTCACGGTCAATAGCAACGAGAACACCGTCCGGGATGTGCTCAAGTATAGCTTTTGAATGCCCCGCTCCACCACAGGTACAATCAACGTACAAACCATCTTTTTTAATATTGAGTGATTCTATTGTTTCATCAAACAAAACTGAAATGTGTGAAAATTCCATATTCCATTACCACTCAATGTCTTCTGAGAAGTCAATTGCATCCTTAGTGCTTGTCTGAGTAATCCTGAATTTCTCCATAGGCCAGATTTCAATTCTTCGGCCAGCACCGACAATTGCAGTTTCTTTTGAAAGTTCAGCATGTTCAACAAATCTGCCATCCAAAGTAATACGGCCTTGATTATCAACACTTGTTTCAACAACATTGCTGAAAAAGTCTCTCTGTTCTTTAAGACTTCTATGTGTCTTTCTGTACTGTTCTGCAATTTCCTCAAAAGTTTCCTGCGGGTAAATGAAAAGGTTGGTCTCAGCGCCGGGCATTATATAAAGCTTTTCACCCAGCTGGTCACGGAACTTAGCAGGAATGAATAAACGATTTTTAGAGTCCATGCTATGGAAATACAAGCTTATAAATGACATTTTTATCCATTCCTTTCTTAGTTATTTTTCGTCTATTTACCCTTTTCGGTGTAAAAAGAGTGCATTTCTCCCCCACCGATGCATTAATTATACAATATAACGAAGAAAAAATCAAGGAAAACATAAAATTTCTTTTGTGCATTTTTCTACAAAGTTTTTGTTTCATCTTTGTGCAGTTTGCACAATGAAAAAGTGATAAAAAACAACAAAAAAACACCCCGTTTTTTCTCAAAACGGAGTGTAATTTTATAGTTGTTTTTTTACTTTCCGAAGCTCTTTTTATAGCCCTCGATTGCATCGTCAATGATGTCAATTGCAGCCAGAACACCCTTTGCTTCATCAATTGCAGTGTCCTTATTTTCAAGCATTTTATACACTGTAAAGAAGTGAGTCATCTCATCAAAAATATGTTTGGGAAGCTGACTTATATCCTTATACACATTGTATGTGGGGTCACCAAACGGAATTGCGATAATTTTATCGTCAGCGTGTCCACCGTCGACCATTGATATAACCCCTATGGGATAACAACGGACAAGTGCCATTGGCTCAATTTTTTCTGAACAAAGAACAAGCACATCCAACGGGTCATTATCTTCGGCATAAGTTCTTGGAATAAAACCATAGTTCGCAGGATAGTGAGTTGATGTGTGAAGAACACGGTCAAGCTTTAAAAGACCTGTTTCCTTATCAAGCTCGTATTTCATTTTACTGCCCTTGCTGATTTCAATTACCGCTTCGAAATCTTTTCGGGTAATTCTTGAAGCATCTATATCATGCCATATATTCATTATTTCTTAACTCCTTTATACTCCTCAATAAGATTTTTACGGACTCTCCAAAGGTTTTCAGAAAGGTCAACATAATAAGTATGAGGGTTTTCAAATCGTTTAACTTCTTCCCAGAGGTTATCAATTTCACCTGAACAATAATCTCTGATTTCGTCAACTGTTGGTTCTTTATAAACACATTCACCATTCAGGAAAACAGGCTTGAGCATTTTTCTTGCAACAAAGTTTTCAACCTCTTTTCGCTTCCATGTGAAATCAGGGTCAAAGAGTATATAAGGCTTACTTTCGTCAATTTCTTCATTTTCCAATGTGAGCACATCGGCAATAGCCTTACCGGTTTCACAGTCGAAGAGTCTGTAAAGCATTTTTGAATGAGGTGTTGTGATTTTACTTACATTTTCGGAAAGATTGATTTTAGGGATAATTTCACCGTCTTTTTCAATTGCGCTTAATTTATAGACACCGCTGAAAAGAGGTGCTGATGCTGAATTTATAAGTCTTTCACCAACTATAAAGCAGTCAACCTTTGCTCCCTGTAAAATCATATCGTTGATGATATACTCGTCAAGTGAATTTGATGCTGTAATGCTGCAATCAGGGTATCCTGCTTCATCAAGCATCTTTCTTGCCTTTTTAGAAAGGTATGTTATGTCACCCGAGTCAATACGGATACTTACAGGGCGTTTGCCCATTGGTGCTAAAACATCATTAAAGGCTTTGATTGCGTTCGGAACACCTGAACGGATTGTGTCATAAGTATCCACAACAAGTGAACAGTCATCGGGATATTGTTTTGCATATTCACAGAATGCTTCATATTCAGAATCAAACATCTGTACCCAGCTGTGAACCATTGTATTCATTGTCGGAATGTGGAATTTTTCACTCTGTACAACGCCTGAAGTACCCACACAACCACCGATATATGCAGCACGTGAGCCGTAAAATGCAGAATCAAAACCGACAGCACGACGAGTACCGAATTCAGCAACACTTGTACCCTTTGCAGCACGGACAAGACGATTTGCCTTTGTTGCAACAAGGCTCTGATGATTCATACAAACCATAAGGATTGTTTCGATAAGTTGCGCCTGAACAATAGGTCCACGAACCTTGATTACAGGCTCGTTAGGGAAAATCGGTGTTCCCTCGGGTACTGACCAGATGTCACACTGGAACTTGAAATTACGAAGATAGTCAATAAACTCATCACAGAGTCCAAGGGTCCCGAGATATTCCAAGTCAGACTCGGTAAATGAAATATTTTTAATAAAATCAACAATTCTTGAAAGCCCTGCAAAAACTGCAAAGCCACCTTTATCAGGAACTTTTCTGAAGAAAACATCAAAATATGCGATTTCGTCGTTTTTACCACTCATAAACAAGCCATTAGCCATTGTGAGCTCGTAAAGTTCCGTCATCAAAAAACGGTTTTTATTGAGAGATTCATTATTCATAAATATCACCTGTTTATATTTTAACAAAGATTTATGCAAAAGTCTATAATAATTTGTTGTTGAAGATAAATAAAAAATAGTATATAATTAGTTTAGAATAAATTTAGGAGAAATATTTATGTTTAATGAGTTAATTCTGAAAAGAGAAAGTTGCAGAAACTATAATGGTAAGCCTGTAAATACTGATTTACTCCTGAAGTGTGTTGACGCTGCTCGTCTTTCACCTTCTGCTTGTAATTCACAGCCATGGAAATACTATATTATCAACGGTGGTGAAAATGCAGAAAAAATCAGAGATTGTATTCAGCCAAACGGAGCAAACAAGTTTGTACAGAATTGTCCTGCATTTGCTATTGTGACAGAAATACCTGCTACACTTAAATCTTTCGTTATTGAAAAAGTTAAAAACAGCCAGAAATGGGCTGAAAACGACATTGGTCTTTCCGTTGCTCATTACTGTTTACAGGCGGCTGACTTAGGTCTTGGAACTTGTATTATCGGTATGGTTGAAGAGGACAAAGTCCGTGAATACTTCGGAATCGAAGACAAAATCAGACTTGTTATTGCAACTGGATACTCTGCAGATGAAAGTCCAAGAAACAAGGCGAGAAAACCACTTGAAGATGTTTGCGAAGTAATTGAATAAATGCAAAATCCATAATGCAAAACGCAAAATTAACGGCGAGGATAACCTCGCCGTTTTTATAAGTTGCCATATTTTTCTACATATTCTTTTGCTTTATTTCTAATCCACACACGATTGTGATTGATAAATGGTTTTATTTGCAAGTCATACCCACCTGCACCCATTTTATATATGAAATTATTTACGGGACGATGTGGGCATCCTCCCCTACTTACATTATCATTTTAGTGTGTACAACTTTTGAAACTGGCGATTCGTGAATCGCCCCTACATTTTGCGCTTTGAGTTTTGCATTTTGCACTTATAATCTAACTGATATTCCGTTATCTTTAAGATAATGTTTCAAGTCCATGATTGGGATTTCGTTGAAGTGAAAGAGTGATGCAGCAAGGACAGCATCTGCTTTACCCTCATTGAAAGCATCGAGGAAATGAGATTTTGCACCTGCACCGCCTGATGCAATTACAGGCACACCTACACACTCGGAAACTGCACGGTTCAGGGCATTGTCATAACCTGTTTTTTGACCGTCACAGTCCATACTTGTAAGGAGAATTTCTCCTGCTCCCCTTTTCACTGCTTCTTCTGCCCATTTAACAGCATCAATGCCTGTTGGAATTCGACCGCCATTAAGATAAACTTCCCAACCCTTATCATTTCGTTTTGCATCAATAGCACAAACTACACATTGGCTACCGAATTTATATGCTGCGTCATTTATAAGATTCGGATTTCGCACAGCAGCAGAGTTTACTGAAATCTTGTCAGCACCTGCACGAAGCAATTCCTTGAAATCGTCAACTGTTCTTATTCCGCCACCAACTGTGAACGGAATAAAGATATTGTCGGCAACCTGACGAACAATTTCAAGCATTGTTCCTCTGCCCTCGTGAGTTGCAGTAATGTCAAGAAGGACTAACTCGTCAGCACCTTTTTTGTTGTATTCGATTGCACATTCCACAGGGTCACCTGCATCGCGGATGTTTACAAAACTGACACCTTTTACTACTCGTCCGTTTTTCACATCAAGACAAGGTATAATTCTTTTAGCGTACATTATTTTACCTCCATTGATGCAAAATTTTTGAGAATCTGAAGTCCCACATCACCTGATTTTTCAGGATGGAACTGGGTGGCGAAAATATTACCCTTACCAACAGCAGAATGGAAATCAATTCCGTAATTTGTCACAGTTGCGATTTCATTTTCATCTTCTGCGTGAAGATAATATGAATGGACAAAATAAACATAAGAGTTTTCGGGAATATCTTTAAAAAGAGTTTCTTTTTGCCTGATTTCCAAGGAGTTCCAACCGATGTGAGGTATTTTAAGTCCCATATCAGGTGAGAATTTTTTGATTTTACCCTTAAAAATTCCAAGTCCTTTAACTCCCGGAGATTCCTCGGATTCTTCGAACAAAAGTTGAAGTCCAAGGCATATACCCAAAAATGGTTTGCCACTCAATGCATTCTGCTTGACAGTTTTTACAAGACCTTTTTTTGTCATTGAATCCATTGCATCACCAAAAGAACCAACACCGGGAAGAAGAATTTTGTCACAAGCGTTGATTGTTTCAGGATTATCTGTTATTACACATTCGGCACCAATGAAATCAAAGGCTTTTTTAACACTCTGAAGATTTCCTGCGCCATAATCAATTATTGCTATCATTTTTGTCATTCCTTGAAAAATATTAATGTTATTTTAGCACAGTAAAGCGAGAAAATCAATAGTATATCGCTTGTTTTAATTGACTTTTGGAATAATTTACTATAAAATTGTTATTGAATTACGGAGGTACATACCTATGAATGATATTTTAAATAAAAAAGGTTTTATCAGTGATATGGACGGTGTTATCTATCACGGTAACAAAATTTTACCCGGTGTTGCTGAATTTGTAAACTGGATGATAGACAATGACAAAAAGTTTGTTTTTCTTACAAACAGTCCTGAAAAAACTCCACACGAGTTAAGTATGAAGTTAGAACGTATGGGACTTAAGGTTTCTGCCGACCATTTCTACACAAGTGCCATGGCTACTGCGGCATTTTTAAGTTCACAGAAGCCAGGTTGTACTGCTTATGTTATCGGTGAAGGTGCACTTTCAAAGGCTCTTTATGACCAAGGAATTTATATGAATGATGTTAACCCTGACTATGTTGTAGTTGGTGAAACGAGAACATACAGTTTCGAGAAAATAGAAAAGGCTATTGAACTCGTTCTTAAAGGTGCAAAACTTATCGGTACTAACCCTGACATTACAGGTCCTACCGAAAGAGGAATTATGCCTGCAACAGGCTCACTTATTGCTCCTATTGAAATTGCAACAGGCAAGAAAGCATATTTCGTGGGCAAACCAAACCCTTTGATGCTTCGTCACGGACTTCGCAAACTTGGTTGTCACAGTGAGGAAATCGCATTTATCGGTGACAGAATGGACACTGACATTATTGCAGGTATTGAGTCAAACGTTGACACAGTTCTTGTATTAAGTGGTGTTACATCAATGGATAATATCGACCTTTTCCCATACAGGCCGAAATACATTTTCGAAAATGTTGGCGAAATACTTACAAGAGAATAAAAAAAGACATAAAGAAAGTCGGCACAAAATCGTGTCGACTTTTTTGTTTAATTTAAGATTGTATGTACAACAAATCGAAATTTGTCGATTGAATGCAGAATTCAGAATTATGGAACTGCGTTGCAATTTTAAAGAACAACTAATATGGTGTAGCGGTAGGGCGGGGTCTTGACCCCGCCGTTGTTGGATTCCCTATTGCTTTTCGGCGGCAGCAAGCTACCGCCCTACCATAATCTATGAATTAAACTTTCCCGACGAATTATAATTTATCCACGTCGGCATCGGTAATCATATGGAAGCCTGCATCTTCAAGTGCTTTTTCTGCTGCTGCATTATCAGCCACACGAAGAACAACATAAGCATGTTTTTCGGTTCTTGCCATAAATGCATAAAGATATTCCATATTGATATCTGCTTCGTCAAGGACTTCAAGTGCTTTTGAGAGTTTACCGGGCTGGTCACCGATTTTAACACCTACAACATCAGTCATTTTAAGAAGATAACCTGCCTCTGTCAATGCTTTTGTTGCAGTTTCGTTATCATTTACGATAAGACGAAGGATACCGAAATCCTGTGTATCTGCAATAGAAAGTGCTCTCATATTAACATTATTATCTGCAAGTGTTTTTGTAATATTAACCAACGTACCCTGCTTGTTTTCAACGAAAATAGTTAACTGTTTTAATGACATAGTTTTTTCCTCCTATCAATCATAGAGCTTACGCTTATCAACAACACGGACTGCCTTGCCTTCGCTACGAGTAATACTCTTTGGTGCGACAAGGTGAACTGACGGATTGATACCAAGCATAATTTTCATAGCATTTGCAAGTGCCTTTTCCTGTTTTGTAATACCACCAACTGTATCAGAGAAGGTATCAGGATTCATTTCAACCATAACGTCGAATGTATCGTTATTATTTACACGGTCAATGACAATCTGATAGTTTGGCTGATAGCCTTCTTTAAGAAGAACTGTTTCAATCTGACTTGGGAATACATTAACACCACGGATAATAAGCATATCGTCACTTCTGCCCATTGGTTTAGCCATTTTAATAAGCGTTCTGCCACAAGAACATTTTTCACGAGAAAGAACACAGATATCTCTTGTGCGATAACGAAGAAGTGGGAATGCCTCTTTATCAAGTGCTGTGAAAACAAGTTCACCCTTACTGCCCTCAGGTAAAACTTCACCTGTTTCAGGGTCAATAATTTCTGCTAAGAAATGGTCTTCGTTAATGTGCATACCTGTCTGTTCTTCACATTCAAAAGCAACACCGGGGCCAGAAGTTTCTGTAAGTCCATAAATATCATAAGCCTTAATGCCAAGAGTTTCTTCAATCTGGCGACGCATTTCGTTTGTCCATGCCTCTGCACCGAAAATTCCTGCTTTTAAAGGAATTTGGTCAGGAGTATAGCCCTGTTCTTTTAATGACTCACCCATATATGCAGCATAAGATGGAGTACAACAAAGAATTGTAGAATTAAGGTCCATCATAAACTGAATCTGTCTTTCTGTGTTACCTGATGACATGGGAAGTGTAAGGCAACCAACCTTATGTCCGCCACCGTGAAGACCTGCACCACCTGTGAAGAGTCCGTAACCGTAAGCTACCTGTAAAACATCTTCGTCAGAGCCACCTGCAGCAACGATTGCACGGGCACAGCAATCTTCCCACAAGTCAACGTCATGCTGTGTATAGAAAGCAACAACTCGTCTGCCTGTTGTACCAGATGTTGAGTGAATTCGTACACATTCATTAAGAGGTTTTGCAAGAAGTCCGTATGGATAAGCCTCTCTTAAATCTGCCTTTGTAAGGAAAGGAAGTTTGTGCAAATCCTCAATACCCTTAATATCGTCAGGTGTAACACCTTTTTCATCCATTAAATTCTTGTAGTAAGGCACATTTTCATAAACATGCTTTACTTGTTTCACCAATTTTTCTGATTGAAGCTTCTTAATATCTTCAACAGGCATGGTTTCAAATTCTTTCTGATAATACTTTTTTTCCATTTTACATTCGTCCTTTCTGCAATTTGCTTTGGGTTTTTGGAGTGCAGAAGCAATAAAAAAGCCCTCTGCATTCCATTTCGGAACACAGAGGACGAGAAATTTCCCGTGGTACCACCTCTATTTACCATTATCTCACGATAACGGCCTCCGAGTGCTGACACACCCTTGTCGATATAACGGTCGAACCCGTTTGACCTACACAGTCCGATGACCTTCAGCCAACGACTCACGGAATGAATTCACCGACTTTACATTACTGCATCACACCAACCGCAGCTCTCTTTGAATGATATTTCCGGATACTATTTTCCGTTCAAACGTCTTTATTACTTTAACATAGTAACACTCTAAAAATACAAAGTCAAGTATTTTTTATAAATTTTTTATGAGTTGTATCCTAATTCAAATGCTTTCTTATTCATTTCAACGAACTTTGGTGAAACTGTGTTTTCGATTGTAGTAATCCAGCTTTCATAAGGAATATTAAAATACTTTGCAGCCTTACCCATAAGAACAATATTAACAGCTTTCACAGAACCTGCCTGTTCAGCAAGTGAGAGAGCATCAAGTGCATCAACGCTGACACCTTTCTGAGTTAACTCATCAAGCACAGTTTCAGGATATTCTGCTGCACCGATAATAACAGGCATCGGGTCAATCTGCTGAGTATTTACAACGATTTTGCCATCTTTTTTAAGGAAATTAGCATATCGTCCTGCTTCAAGCTTTTCAAATGAGATAATAATATCTGCTTCACCATCTGTGATAATTGGTGAATAAACCTTATCACCGAAACGGACATAAGTTACAACAGAGCCACCACGCTGACTCATACCGTGAACTTCACTGACTTTTACATCATAACCTTCGTCAACCAAAAGACGACCTAACAATTTTGATGCGAGAAGACTTCCTTGTCCACCGACACCAACTATCATTACACTAACAGTTTTCATTTTAAGTCCCCTCCCTTTACACAATTGCGTCAAAGGCACAAAGTTGCTTACAAACTCCGCAACCTACACACAATGTTGCATCAACTTTTGCTTTTCCGTCTTTCATACTGATTGCAGGGCAACCAAGTGTCATACATCTCTTACATGAACGACATTTATCTGCATCAACTTTAAGTGGTGGTTGAGGCTTGACTGATTTAAGAAGCACACAAGGTCTGCGAGAAATAATAACTGATGGTTCTGAAACAGCAAGTTCTTCTTTGATAGCATCGTTACATGCTTTAAGGTCATAAGGGTCAACAACTCTTACTCTGTTGATACCGAGAGCCTTACAAAGTGTTTCAAGGTCAACTTTTGCAGCAGGGTCACCCTTAATATTATAACCGGTTGTAGGATTCTGCTGATGTCCTGTCATACCTGTAATTGAGTTATCAACAATAATAACAGTTGAATTTGTAGCGTTATAAGCCACATTTACAAGACCTGTCATACCTGAATGCATAAATGTTGAGTCACCGATAACTGCAACACTCTTCTTTTCTGCATCGCCACCTCTTGCAAGGTTAAAGCCGTGAAGTCCTGAAATTGACGCACCCATACAAAGAGTTGAGTCAAGAGCATTGAGTGGTGGTGCTGCACCAAGAGTGTAACAACCGATGTCACCAAGTGCTGTTACCTTATTCTTTGCAAGTGTATAGTACAAACCTCTGTGAGGACAACCTGCACACATCATTGGCGGTCTGTTTGGAATAATGGCATCTGCTGATACACTTTCAGGTAATTCCTTACCGAACGCTTTTGCAATAGTTGCCTGAGAAAATTCACCTAAAATTGAGAACTTTTCTTTACCGATACATTCGATACCAAGTGATTTAACGTGATTTTCAATAAATGGGTCAAGTTCTTCAATAACATAAAGAGTTTTGACCTTTGATGCGAAATCCTTAATAAGTTTTACGGGTAATGGGTATGACATACCGATTTTAAGGACACTTGCACTGTCCCCCATAACTTCTTTTACATACTGGTATGAGCAACCTGATGTGATAATACCGATTTCGTCTGAATTCATTTCAACTGTGTTGTATTCACAGTTTTCTGCAAATTCCTGTAATTTAAGTGTTCTTTCCTCAACAAAAGGATGACGCTTAATCGCATTGGCAGGAGTCATTATGTATTTTGAAGGATTTTTTTCGTAATCCTTTAATGTTGCAAGCACTTTTTCGCTTGTTTCAACGATTGACTGACTGTGTGCAATTCTTGTACACATACGAAGAAGAACAGGTGTATCATATTGTTCTGACAACTCGAAAGCATTTTTTGCAAATGTGTATGCTTCCATTGAATCAGCAGGTTCAAGCATAGGCACTTTTGATGCCATAGCATAATGACGTGAATCCTGTTCATTCTGTGATGAGTGCATTGCAGGGTCATCGGCAACGCAGATTACAAGACCACCATTGACACCAGTATATGAAAGTGTGAAAAGTGGGTCTGCTGCCACATTAAGACCAACGTGCTTCATAGCACATGCTGAACGAGCACCTGCAAGGCTTGAGCCGAATGCAACTTCACAAGCAACCTTTTCGTTTGGTGCCCATTCGCTGTGAATATCATCAAATTTACTTAAAAATTCTGTAATTTCAGTTGATGGTGTACCGGGGTAACTTGATACAACTGAAAGTCCACCATCATGCAATCCTTCTGCGACTGCCTGATTTCCTATCATCAATTTTTTCATATCCAAAATCTCTTTTCTCTATAAATTTAAGATTTATTCTGTGAATCAACAAGACCTTCTGCACCATATATCTTACGAAGTTTTGGTTTTTCGATTTTACCCGTAGGATTACGAGGTACATCTGCAAAAATAATCTTTCGTGGTCTTTTGTATCTTGGTAAACTCTTACAGAATTCATTGATTTCTTCTTCTGTACAAGTCATACCCTGTTTAACTTCGATAATTGCAGTTGCAATTTCACCAAGTCGTGGGTCAGGAAGACCGATAACAGCAACGTCCTTGATTTTTTCGTGCGCCGCCATAAAGTTTTCAATCTGTACAGGGTAAAGGTTTTCACCACCTGTGATGATAACATCCTTTTTACGGTCAACAAGGTAAATAAAGCCCTCTTCATCCTGCATAGCCATATCACCTGTTAAGAGCCAACCGTCTTTAAGTGTTGCTTTGGTTGCTTCTTCGTCACGATAATAGCAAGTCATAACACCAGGACCTTTAAGGCAAAGTTCACCAACATCACCTTGTGCTACTTCATTTCCGTCAGGGTCAACAATCTTTGTCTGCCAACCATAGCCCGGAACACCGATAGCACCAACCTTATGAACATTTTCAACACCTAAATGAACAGCACCCGGACCGATTGACTCGGAAAGTCCGTAGTTTGTGTCGTACTGCTGATTCGGGAAGTATTCAAGCCAACGCTTGATAAGACTCTGTGGTACTGGCTGTGCACCGATGTGCATAAGTCTCCAGTTTGAGAAATCAAATTCATTCAAATCGATTTCGCCACGGTCAATAGCATTGAGAATATCCTGTGCCCACGGAACAAGAAGCCATACGATTGTGCATTTCTCGTCACTTGCAACTTTAAGGATATTTCTTGACTGTGTACCCTTTAAAATAATTGCCTTTGAACCACTTAAAAGACTACCGAACCAGTGCATTTTTGCACCTGTGTGGTAAAGTGGCGGAATACAAAGGAAACAGTCATCCTTCTGCTGATTATGGTGAGCCTGTTCACAACGGCAAGAGTGAATAAGGCTTTCGTGATTATGTAAAATTGCCTTTGGAAAGCCTGTTGTACCTGATGAGAAATAAATTGCTGCATCGTCGGACTCTTCAAGCCAGCATCCATGGTAAGAACTTGAACATTCAGAAACAAGTTCATTATAATCATCTGCAAATGCAGGACAACTTCCGCCAAAGTAAATAAGTTTGCATTTTTTACTGATTTTATCAGCAACCGCCTCAACTCGGCCTACGAATTCGTTACCGAAAACGAGAACATCAGCCTCTGCAAGGTCAAGACAATAGTCAATTTCGTCTGATGAATAACGGAAATTGAGAGGCACAACCAATGCGCCTGTCTTTAATATACCAAAATAAATAGGTAACCAGTCGATGCAGTTCATTAAAAGGATTGCGACCTTATTACCTTTTCCGATTCCGTTTTGTGAAAGCATATTTGCAAAACGGTTTGCTTTTTCCTCAAAAACACCCCAAGTGATTTCACGACGATAAGGACGTCTTGCACTTGATTCAACAAGTTCAAATTCACTCCATGTGATTCGTCTTGTTTCAGGTTGTTCAGGATTGATTTCAACTAATGCCACATCATTTGGAAATTCACGGGCATTTTTTTCAAGTAAGTGTACAATGGTCATAACATATTCTCCAAAATCACAATATTTTAGTATTTTACTTCATTTACAATGAAAAATCAATAGACAGATTAAAATGAAAAAAATTTTATTTTCTCTATTGACATATTTGCTTTAAAGTGCTAAACTTTAAAGTGTTAAAGCAAATATACCACATCTCGACGTTATTGTCAAGAACAAAATTTTAAAATAAAGGAGTGATTAAAATGACAACAACAATGATGATTAGTATACCAATGCTTATATGTTTCTTCGCACTTATGATAGGTGTCGGTTTTTATTGCAGAAAGCACTCAACTAATGTTGATGGTTTCGTTTTGGGTGGCAGAAGTGTCGGACCATGGCTTACAGCCTTCGCTTTCGGTACATCTTACTTCTCTGCAGTTATCTTTGTTGGTTACGCAGGACAGTTCGGTTGGAATTTCGGACTTGCATCAACTTGGATTGGTCTTGGTAATGCGTTTATCGGTTCACTTCTTGCATGGAGCGTTCTTGGCAGAAGAACAAGAGTTATGACACAGCATCTTGACTCAAAAACAATGCCTGACTTCTTTGAAAAGAGATATGATTCAAAGGCACTTAAGATTGTGGCTTCAGTTATAGTATTTATTTTCCTTATTCCATATACAGCATCTCTTTACAATGGTCTTTCTTCACTTTTTAACAATGTATTTGAAGTTCCTTATGCAGTTGTTGTAATCATTATGGCTCTTCTTACAGGTATCTATGTTATATTTGGCGGATATATGGCTACTGCAATCAACGACTTTATTCAGGGTATCATAATGCTTATCGGTATTGTTGCAGTTATTGCTGCTGTACTTGCAAAAAACGGTGGATTTACTCAGGCTGTGGCTTCTCTCGGTGCAGAAGCAGGTGCTGAATTCACTTCTATGTTCGGACCTAATCCGATTTTCCTTTTCTTTGTTGTTATGCTTACTTCTCTCGGTACTTGGGGATTACCACAGATGGTTGGTAAATTCTACTCAATTAAAGACGAAGGCTCAATTAAGAAAGGTACAATAATTTCTACAATCTTCGCAATTATTGTTGCCGGTGGTTGTTACTTCCTTGGTGGTTTCGGTAAACTTTACAAAGAAGAAATGATTGCAGGCGGTTACATCTCCAATACAGGGGCAGTTATGTTTGATAAGGTTGTTCCCACAATTCTTTCGGATTTAGCACCGGTAATCGTCGCACTCGTTATTGTACTTGTTCTTTCTGCATCAATGTCAACTCTTTCTTCCCTTGTACTTACATCTTCTTCAACACTCACACTTGATGTTATCAAACCTAAACTTGAGAAAAAAGCAAAGGTTGACGATAAAAAGAGTATCTTTATTCTTCGTGTTTTCATTGTATTCTTTATTGCAGTTTCAGCAGTTATTGCAATTCTTAAAGACACTATCTGGTCAGAATCAGTATTCATAGCACAGATGATGGGCGTTTCATGGGGTGCTCTTGCAGGTGCCTTCCTTGCTCCTTTCCTCTATGGTTTATACTGGAAAAAGACCACAAAAGCAGCAGTTGTTACAAGTTTTGTCTTCGGTACAGGGCTTGAAATTGTACAGTTACTTATAAGTATCGGACTTTTCAAGCCCACCACACCGATTTTGAGTTTTGTATTTACAAACTCACTCTACTCCGGTGTATTCGCAATGGTTGGCGGACTTATACTTGTGCCAATAGTCAGCCTTTTAACTCAAAAAACATTACCTGCAAAAGTGGATGAAAAATTCAGTTGCTATGATGCTAAAATCGTTACAAACGTAACAAATTCATTAGGATAAAAGATTAAGGACTTGGAATCAACCCCAAGTCCTTTTGTTATATATTTAATATTCTTTTTGCATTTTTGTATAAAATCAGGTCTTTTTCGTCTTGTGAAAGTGGTAATGAATTCAAAGTTTCAATTTCTTCCCCCGCCCTGCTCCAAGGAGAATCTGAACCAAAGAGAATTTTATCAGCACTGTGTTTCTCAACAATTCTCAAAAACTGTTCGCGAGAATAATAGTTCATACCCATTGATGTATCAAGATATATATTCGTTCCTGCAAGGTGTTCTTCCACATCATTCCATTGACGCTGACCACCTAAATGGGCAGCAACGATAATACCACCCTGCATTTGTTTTGAAATGTAAGCAAATTGTTCAGGACTGCTGTGGTATGGCGGCGGATATGCAGGGTCATAACCTGCATGGAAAAGAATAATAAGACCTTTACTCAAAGCATAATCGTATATTTTAAGCATATGGGGAGCATCCACTTTAAACTGTTGATATTCAGGATGAAGTTTTATGCCCGGCAAACCAAGTTCACACACAAAGTCAATATCTCTTTTATAATCATCTGTATCAGGATGAATTCCACCAAAGGAAATAATTCTGTCACAGGTATTTTCTTTTGCCCATTTATTAAGAGTAACTGTATGACTTGGTTTTGTTATAACAGGCTGTAAAACTGAAATGTCCACGCCAAATCTATCCATATTATTTACAAGTCCTGACAACGTACCGTCACTGCAAGGTACATATTCACCATTACAACCCTTTACAAGTGATGATATTGCTCTTTCTGCAATCTGGTCAGGAAAAGCGTGAGTATGAAAATCTATTATCAAATTTACTCCTCCAAATATTTATACACTATTATTATGTATCACCATTTTATTCTTCAAACATATCTGCTAATTTTTTTGCAGAGTTGTACAAGTCGTTGACACCTGAAACAATGTTCTCTTTCTTGAAGTCCTCAAGATAACTACTTGCTTCAAGAGTGAAATATCCATCATAATTGATTTCTTTCAGTGCTTTTACTACTTCCACAAAATCGATATTCATTGAAAATGGAATCTGATGAGAATCGTGAAGTTTATCGTTATCGTGAATGTGAAGTGCTTTAAGTCTTTTACCGAGTGCTCGTATCATTTCAGGTGCAGTTGTGTCACTGCCTTTCATTTCAGCGTGACCGATATCAAGACAAGCAACCAGATAATCGTCATTCACTGCATCAAGATGCGCATTGAAACTTTCGGGAGTAGCACAAGCTGCAAAGCAGGAATGCTTATGAAGTGGTTTCCAGTTCCACATATTCTCCGTTGCTATTTTCACATTATATTCCTTTGCAAATGGTAAAAGTTTAAAGTACATTTCCGCATTTTCTTGTGGTGTGCCATCATTCATAGGATGGATAATGCAGATGTCCCCACCTGCTTCTGCGACACATTCTATTGCCCTTTTGAGGTAATCTAAACTTTTAGGCAAAGATGGGAATGGCGCATGTCCCTGATTGCACACAATACCATTATCAAGACCGATTTGTTTAAGTTTTCGTGCAAATGCAAGGTAATCACTCTGTGCAGTTGGGTGATTTGTTGGCACTAAAACTTCTTTTTTCTTATTGCACATCTGAAACATGGAAAAATCCCATGCATCAAAACCTGCTTTCGCAACAAGTTCAACAGCCTTTTCCTCACCAATATGTAACGCAATTGAATCTATTTCAGTTGAAGTTTTCATAACGCACCTCTGTTTTTCTTCTAATGATATAATCAAACACCGCAAAAACAGCACAGCCAATTCCATAGCATATTATATCTGCTATAGAAAATGTTCTACCGAGCAATGTTGAAAAGAACAAGTTATCATCCAATCCAAGCACTTTTACAAAATCAAAATACTGTCCGATTTCGACAAGTATTGAAAATATAAAAACAAACAGTGGTATCGTTTTGAACTTTTCAGGAATGAAAACCCTAACAAAACAGCAAATCAAAACTGTCACAAGCATATCACCAACATAAGGACGGATAAAACTGTCACGAACAAACAACGCTATAAGCATTTCAATTATGAGTATAAAAAGAAAACCCACACCATAAACTGCTCTTAATTTGCTTTTTATAGTAGCCACCACCATAATGTACTTCTTTTATTCTAATTATAATATAACGTTAAAAGCAACACAATAAAAATTTTATCAAAAAATTAAAAAAATTTCAAAAAAACACTTGACTATTCCATTTTGATGTGTTATTATTATCGAGCGTTGAGACGCTGGTGTAGCTCAGTTGGTAGAGCAGCTGATTTGTAATCAGCAGGTCGGGGGTTCGAGTCCGTCCACCAGCTCCATTTTTTTGTAATTGAATATGGGTAGGTTCCCGAGTGGCCAAAGGGAGCAGACTGTAAATCTGCCGTCGACGACTTCGGTGGTTCGAATCCACCCCTGCCCACCAAAAATGAGAGTTTTCCTTTGGGAATACTCTTATTTTTTTGTTTTTGTAATTTGTTGGGTGGATTCGAAAGCCCGTTAAGAAAACGATTCGGGGAATCGTGTTTAGGGCGTGGGACTTATGGTGCTTTTTTCTTTATCTCAATTAACAGCGAGGCAGAATGTAGTTCCATAATATTCATACCACCCCTGCCCACCAAAAAAGCACTTCTTCGGAAGTGCTTTTTTCAATGAAATTCGCCTTTCGGCGAGTGAAATCACTTCGTGATGAAATACGCTGGAGCGTATGAAATATTTGCTTCGCAAATGTTATGGCGAATTTTATTTCATATCGAACAAAGTGAGATATTTCATAATCCGCAGGATTATTTCACATTTTCCTCAAGGAAAATATTTCATTAAAACTCCAATTATGCAAATCCGTTATTGTTATTCATACCAAAAATGAGAGTTTTCCTTTGGGAAGGCTCTTTTTGTTTTGCTCTGCCTGTCATTTTCTGCATTGACAAAAAAGTGCTGCAGGTTGTATACTTTTGATATGAGGAAAGAGGAGGTATAAAACATGGAAGAAAACATAAATAATGTTAATGTTGAAAACCAAGAAAATGAAAAGAAACCAGGGATTTGCCATTCATGTGGTGAAAAGCTTGCCGAAGGAAATTTATTCTGTCCTAAATGTGGAACTAAAGTTCAGGATAAAGAAAAAATCACAACCGCAGTTACATCAACAATGAAAAAAAGTGGTCTTAAAATCGACAAAAAATATATCGCTATTATTATTGTTGCTGTGATTTTTATTGCTATTTTCGGCAAAATCATAGGTACATTCGCAGAAACCAGTAAGCTTACAAAAGCCTTTGACAACTATATTTCATCATCTGACTATGAAACTGCAGTTAAGTATCTGAACAGAAATTCTGATAATGAAAATTTCATAGCAAAGGCTGAAAAGAAGGTTGTTAAGCTTTATAAGAATCACATCAAAAAGGGCGAATATGAAAAGGCTGCCGAAATTTTCAATGGAATCATTTCCGAAACCTACCACATTTCTTTCGATACAACAGAAGATATTATTGAAGATGTTTTGAAAGACATTGAAAGTCTTCAGGAGGATTTTGCAGACGAGAAGAAAACCCTTGAAGAAATCAAGCCTGCTCTTGATAGCTATGCAACATTCGATGAAGAACGAATAAAGACAAAAGCAACAGAGGTTCTTGAAAATGCTGACAAATTAGATGGTTCAAGAATCGGGTATGTAGAAGGAAATTCATATTATAAAGATAAAGATTACGGTAATGCAATCAAATCATATTTAAAGGTTGTCGAAATCGACAAAAACTATAAAGATGCTCAGAAAAAGATTGAAAAGATTAAGGATACATACAAAAAAGAAGTTTTTGATACCCTTGACTCACTTTTGACTGCTCATAAATATGATGAGGCTCTTGATAATCTCAATACTCTTAAGGAAGTTTGTGATGACCCGGAAGTTGACGCAAAACTCAATATAGTTAATCAGGCAAAAGAAAAGTATAAAAAAGAAGAAGCAGAAAAATCACAAAAGGTTGTTGTATCAAATATAAGAGTTTATAACCCAAACCGATTCATCAGCGATATGGCTGCTGAAGTTATCATCACTAACAATTCAGACAAGGTTATTAAAAATGCAAATATTGTAATTGCTTCTTTTGACAGTAACGGATATGCTGTAAATATTAAATATCCTACACTTTATGGCGCTGAATATGACCACATGCTTCGTGGTTCAATGAGCACAATCAACCTTCTGCCCGGAGAAAGTCACGGAAAAAACAGATATTATGACGGTCTGAGCAGTCGTGCTGAAAAAGCTCATGCGATTGTTGCGAAGGTTGAGTTTACCGACGGAACAACCTGGGAAAACCCTTATTATGATTACTGGGTTTCGGAAAATAAAGATACATATCAATAATTAAGGAGGTAAAAACAATGAAAAAAATTATCTCAGTTGTTTTGGTTCTTGCTATGATGTTTTCACTTTGTGCTTGTAATAACAAACAAGAAGGAAAAGAAGAAACCGGTGAGTTAGTAAACGTTGATAAAAATCTGCTTGATGTTACCGTTAATTTACCTGCTTCACATTTTAAGGAAAAATCAGAAAGTGAAATCATGGCTGATGCAGAAACAAAAGGAATTAAATCCTGCACAATCAATGAAGATGGTTCAGTTACTTACGTTATGTCAAAATCCAAGTATAATGAGTTATTGGATGAAATCTATAACGCATTTGTTCAGGATTGTGAAGATAAAATCAATGACACAGGAGATTATGACTACATTACTGATATAAAATACGATAAAAATTTATCCGAAATTAAGGTTTATATTGACAAAGACCTTGCTGAAGGATTGGATTTTATGACAATTATCACTTATTATCTTGGAGGTGTATATTACCAGGCATTTTTAGGAATACCAACAGAAGAAGCTGACGTTCGTATCATAGAAATTGATGATGCAACAGGTGAAGAAATTGATTCATATTCTCTTAGTGAAATGAGAGAAGCTGCTGCTGAAGAAAATAGTTCAGAGGCTCAGTAATTGATTTGAATTTATAAAAAACATACATATATAAAATCAGAGCATTCCAAAAATGGAATGCTCTTTTCTTTTACTTATCTACTTTTTTAGGTGTGATTTCATTCCATAGGGTGAAGCCTAAAATCAACACACCACCAATAATCTGCATAAATGTCATTTTTTCGTGTAGTACAACAACGGAAATGAGCACTGCTACAAGTGGGTCAATATAACTTAAAATTGCTGCTTTTTGTCCCGGTAATTCCTTAAGTGATGAGAAATAGAGACAATATGTAATGCCCGTATGCACGATACCGATTATGAGAAGGAAAATCCAACCTTTCTTGTCCAGT
>JAZNLY010000057.1:0-11705 GCA_045579305.1 Candidatus Fimenecus sp.
CCCCTGAAAGGGGAGCTGTCGAGCGTTAGCGAGACTGAGGGGTTTGTTATTGAATTATATAACCCCTCTGTCACTTCGTGACATCTCCCCTTTCAGGGGAGACAAGATAATTAATTTATCCCGACAAATTATAATTTACCCGTGGAATTGAACTCAAAAAAGACGGAGTCTTTTGACTCCGTCAGATTTGTTTTATTCAAAAACAACTGTTGTAATGCTCTTTGCAGGGATTACAATTTTTGTTTTTTCGCCTGAATAAGTTTCTTCAAGTTGTTTTTCCTGAGTAGTGGTGATAACTGTCATATTTTCACGGTCAACCTTGAATTTGACTTCTCGGTCTTCGCCTTCATTTGTAATTACAGTTACAACTTTACCGTCAGGAGTAAGGAATGAAACAACATTTGTAATGTAATTTGCCTCTACTATATTTCCTTCTGCATCCTTTTCTTCAATATAGTCGTAAATATTCTTTGTAGTTCCCACAACTTTGCTTCCCACAGGAATGTACTTTGAGAAATGGGCAACGGCGTAATATCTCATGGGAATTTTAATATCACTGATGTTTCCGTCAGTAGCAACCAGAAGTCCGTCGGAATATTCCTTACCATCTGTACCGATACCGATACCATTCACGCCAACCCACGCTGTCCAGGAGTCAACATGTGTGAAATTGATATCATTTGCCATAACCCTTGCCTGAAGAATTGCGCCATCAATTGAATCAATCGGCGCTTCACAAGGAAGGTGGCACCATTCTGACATTTCAACAGGAAGGTCAGTAATGTTTTCCTCAATCCAGTTACCAAGTCCTATTTTATTCTGCACATTGTTATCCGTCCAGTAGCTATGATATGAAAGATTGCCGAGGTATGGACGGATTTCAGGGTCATTGTACATATATTCGAACCATTCGTAAGTTCTGTGACCGATTTCACCTGATTCAGGGCCTGAAAGAAGAACACCTTCAATATTTCTCTCTGCCATTTCCTTTGCAAAGGCTCTGTAAACGCCATAGATTTCTTCCGAGCCATAGAAACAACCTTCCTGACCGGCATAACCACCGTTACCCCAGGACCAGTTTGGCTCATTGATAGGACTTATGTATTTTACAGGAACACCTTTTTCAATGAAATATTCAGTAATTGTAAGGAAGTAATCGGCATAAGCTTCGTAGTTTTCTTCAGGAAGATTACAAACCCACCAGTTATCATTACCACCTGTTTTATTGTTTCTTGTCAATGAATAATGAGGAGAATTTGCAAAAAGAACAACTGTATCTATACATCCATAAGAAAGACAAAGGTCCATAAATGCTTGAGCATTTGCATCTCGTGTAAAGTCATAATACCCTGTTTCTGTTTCGTAGTCATAAACATAGAAGCTTTCGCTTCTTCTCCATGGGTCCCAGATTGTGTCTTTAAAATTATCCTTTGAACCTGCACCGATATTATAACGATAGATATTGAGCCCAAGACCTTCTTCACTATAAAGAAGCTTTGCGATTTCTTCGGCATTTTCACCATTACCGGCAACCTGTGACCACCAGCAGGATGAACAACCGAAGCCGTCAAATTCATCGCTTTGCTCTTCAAGATTAATAGTGAGTGTCATATTGTGGTCATAGGATTTTTCTGCATACCAACCCATAATATCCTGTTCCCAAGATGGGAAGAAGAATAACAGAATTGATACGATTGCTGACAATGGAACCAACGTTCTCATTTTAATACTGCCTTTATCTTTTGTCTGAGTCCTTTTCATATTTATCTCCTGAAAAAATCGGTGACGAGTTTCCCCGTCACCATAATTTATTATTGCGAATTATTCAAAATCGGGTTCAATAAGACCGTATCCACCATCGTTTCTTCTGTAAACAACGCAAACCTCATCAGTTTCTGCATTACGGAACATATAGAACATGTGGCCAATCAGATTCATTTGTAAAATTGCTTCTTCAACTGTTTCAGGTTTTAAGACAACTGTTTTTGTTCTTACAACCTCTATATCCTCTTCTTCATCAGCATCATAACTTGCAAGAACATCGTCGAAAGAAACATCACGGAGCTTTTTCTCAATTCTTGTTTTGTTTTTTCTTATCTGACGTACAAGAGAATCAACACACATATCAAGTGCGTCTTCCAAATCATCACTGCGCTCCTGTGCACGGAAAATCATACTTTTCTTTGAAAGAGTTATTTCGCAGATTTTCTGATTTTTCTCAACAGTGGCTGTGATTTTAGCCGTTGCGTCCGGTCCAAAGAATTTTTCAACCTTACGAAGTTTTTCTTCGGCCCTTTCTTTGAAGTTCTCTCTTGGTGTGCATTTGCGTCCAACAATAGTAATATTCACAACGACATCTCCTTTGCCATTTAATTTCAGATAAAACTTTTTAGCTTTATCTACTATTATAATAGCATATATGCACATAAATTGTAAAGAGTTTTTATATTATTTGTTCACTTTTTACAAAGTTATACTCTTATGTCGTGTAACATGGCATCCCACATTCACTGCAACGGGAAGTCCTGCAATATGAGTAGGTGCAGTTTCAATATTCACCGCAAGTGCAGTTGTTTTTCCACCGAATCCCTGAGGTCCGACATCGGTTTCATTCACCTTTTCAAGCATTTCTTTTTCAAGCTGAGCATAGAATTCTTTTTCGTGATGCTGACTGACACTTCTGCAAAGAGCATTTTTTGAAAGTAATGCACACTGTTCAAAATCGCCACCAATACCAACACCGAGCACAATTGGCGGACAAGGGTTTCCACCTGCAATTTTTACAGTTTCAACCACAAAATCAACAATATCTTCCTTCGTTGCAGATGGTGTAAACATTTTAATCCGACTCATATTCTCACTGCCGAAGCCTTTTGGTGCAACAGTCAGTTTAACCTTTTCCCCATCAACAATTCTTGTGTGAATAATTGCCGGAGTATTATCGTTTGTATTTGTTCTTTCCAGGGGGTCTGCCACAACGGATTTTCGTAAAAGCCCTTCGCAATAGCCCTGACGGACACCCTCATTGATTGCGTCTTCAAAACTACCATCGGCAATATGCACATCCTGACCAATTTCTGCGAAAACAACTGCAATACCGGTATCCTGACAGATAGGAATATCCAACTCCTTCGCTGCATCAAGATTTCGAAGCAAATCACCCATCACTGCCTTTGGCAATTCCTTTTCTTCCTTTTTATGTCCACAAGAAATGCATTCGACCAAATCATCCGGTAAAATCTTGTTGGCAGAGATACATAAATCCCTGATAGCCTGTGTAATCTGTGAACAACTGATTTCTCGCATAAACTCACCTTAAACAAACAAAGGGCAGTACCACTGCCCTCTTATAATTATTGTTTTGACCCTCTACGATAACCGGTGTTTCCACCACGTTTATCGTTGAATTTCTTAAGGTCACTCATTTTATCTTCACTCTGTGCCTTAAACTTTGCCATCATATCCTCAAAAGACATAGGTGCTGAATTATCCTGCTGTGGAGCACCCTTCCAACCGCGATTTTCGTTGTTTTCGCGTCTTGGTTTTGCCGGTCTCTGTGGCTTTGGCTGCTCTTCCTGTGGCAACGCCTTTTTGATAGAAAGACTGATTTTTCCTTTTTCATTAATTTCGAGAACTTTAACTTTCACAGTATCGCCTTCTGAAAGATGTTCTGAAATATCGTTTACATATTCACTCGCCACTTCAGAAATATGTACCATTCCGGATGCACCGTTTTCAAGTTTTACGAAAGCACCGAATTTTGTTATCCCTGTGACTGTTCCGTCATAGACTGAACCGATGTCAATTTGCATAAATCTGCATATCCTCCTAATTACGCACCAGGTGTAACATCATAGAACACTTTTTCACCCGGCATAATAAACCCTAATTTTTCACGAGCAATTTTTTCAATGTAATCGCCCTTGTCCTCACTGTCGAGAATTTCCTGAAGACGTTCATTTTCTTCAATCTGGGTTTCATAAGCAGAGTTTTTCTGTTCTAATTCGCCTTGACGTTCTTTATAAGAAAGCACATTTCCCACAATGGTAATAACAAAATAACCAACAAGCAAGATAATTCCCAAAGTAAGAATAAAACTTCTGGTTTGTTTACGCTTACCTGTTTTTGCTTTTGTCGTAGCCATTGGTATCACTTTCCTTTCTTGTTAAGTCTCGTCATTTGCCTGATTTTGCTTTTTACCATTTAGATTATACAACAAGTGCTTATTGACTTTCAAGAGGAATTTTGATTTATTTTTAATATTTTTGCTTGTTTTTCGACCTTTTTTGAGAATTTTGTCGCAAACTCTTTTCATTGTTGTAAAAAACCATTTAAAAGGGAAAAATAAAACACAAAAAATTCTTTTAAAACAACTTTTCGTAAATTCTATTATTTTACCACTCAACGAAAAAATTATCGCACCTAACGAGAAATAATAAACAGCAAAACCTATTGCTTCTCCCAACAGTAAATAGAATCTCACCTGTCCTTCATTAACTGTAATGAAAAACAAAAAATCCGAGAATCCGAGAAAAATACAATAAAGCAAATCGAATATTATAATCACAGATTTTCTTTGCGATATGCTTATTCTTATTATACGGAAAACGTCATAAAAAATTCCCATTAAAAAACCCAGGCCCAAGGAAAGCAAGAAATTTTTCGTCTGTATGGCTAAACTTAATCCGTACAGGTAATTAGTCATCGGAGCACCTTTGCAAAAAAGCCTTTTGCCTGAGGTCGTGTATCCGTGTATGTAAGCGAAGATATTTCACCGTCAACCAGTAATTCCGTTTGCTCAAGATTTAATTTTGTGATATGCAGATTCCAACCACGGATTGTCAACTCACCCAAATCCGTATTTGCAATTATTGTCTGTTCATCAAACGAGTCAATGTCCGTCACACCCGAAACAGAAAGCTTTCGTCTGTCCTCCATAATTACGCTATGTGGCAGCTTAGGCATCTTTTTTTCGTCTGTCATAAAAAAACCTCCCTTTTGATAATGTTTATGTTATCACAGAGGGTTTTATTCACAAAAGAAAAAGCGAAATCCGAAGACTTCGCTTTTAAATATTTCATTGAAAATTATGCGATTGCATCTGTGTTAGGGATAACAGGGTTTCTTGCATCGCCCAACATTGGGAGCACTTCTGTCTGAAGTACCTTACCACAATAAACACAAGAAATTGTTGCTACACCATCTTTTGTTGCAGTTGCAGGAGTCTGTGTTTTCATAGCACCTGCCTTATGAGCTGTTGAATCGATTTCAATGAAGTCTTTTTCTTCAGCACCACAACGTGTACAGTTTCTGATTTTTTCACCCTTTTCAGAACAAGTAGGCTTCTTTAATCTTGCCCAAGTGCTCCATATATGACCGTCTGTGCAATAATCATCCGGCACTACCGGTGGCTTGCTTGAAGGTACAGTAACAACAATTGATGATAACATAGCTTTCACACCATCTGTCACATTTACTTCCTTGCCATTGTCCAGGCAATAAGCTTCAATAACATTAAGGCTTATTCTGCCGCCTGATGCTTTGACCTTTAATTTAACTGTAAACAAAGTTGTAGCATCATCACTGATATTAGATGCACTGATAAGAGCAAAACGAACCCTATTGTCATCAGTCTGAACAGAACTCATATCACCACTTGCTGCTTCTGCTGAAACAACTTCAAACTTATCAGCCGGGAAATTCATATCTGCACTGAATGCACAGAGTTTTGATTTTTTTGATGTAGAAACAGTTACAGTGATAACCTCACCCACTGCTGCTGTTGTCTTGTCGGCAGTCATAGTGATTTCAGGCACGTTGATTGCAGATGTTGCAAATGTAAACATGCTCAACAAAACCATTACTGCCAGAATAACGCTTGAAATTTTCTTCATATACGGATACCTTCCTTTTGGGACATATGCCCGGGATTTTTATTTGTATAGTTATATTTCTTCTATCAAATTATATCATTTTTACAAGCTTATGTCAACGACGTATACCACGAAATCAAGCAGAATTATGTTAACAAATTATTAATTTTAACAAATGTAAACACTATTTATTTATATTTCTTCATACAGAGTTTAAGTACAAAACTTGCATTTCTCTGTAATTCATAAAGTGTAATGCCGTCTTTCTGACCATAAGTCTTTAAAAGTGTGCCGTCAGGTTTTCCGTTTGTAACTCTGTCGCCACCCGGCATAAGTACATTTACACCTGCTCTTACACGATATGCCTGGTCACACATCTCAGGGAATTCCGGGCTCTTTGACGGACGCATCCACCAGTCAGTCATAACAACTCCGTCAAAGCCCCATTCTTCACGAAGGACTCTTTCGCAGAGGTCGTAGTTATAATGTCCCCATACACCATTTATCTTATTATATGATGTCATAATTGTGTTTGGTTTTGCAATCTTTACGCAGATTTCAAAGCCTTTAAGATAGATTTCACGAAGAGCTCTTTCAGAAACTCTTGAATCATTCTTTGTACGATTTACTTCCTGATTGTTACAAGCAAAATGCTTAGGACAAGCACTACCACCACAAGCCTGAATACCCTTTACTGCAGCAGCACCCATAAGACCTGTTACAACAGGGTCTTCTGAATAATATTCAAAGTTTCTGCCACAAAGAGGATTACGATGAATATTCATACCGGGAGCCAGAAGAATATCGCTGCCCTTTGCCTTTAATTCCTCACTGATTTTTGCATAAACCTTTTCCACAAGCTCTGTGTTGAATGTACTTGCAAGAGCTGTGCCATTAGGAATAAGTGAGCAATATGAGAGAAGTCGGATACCTGAAGGACCATCAGTTGTAATCATTGGCGGGACACCCTTGTCACGAAGGCTCTGAAGCACACCGCCCATAGCACCTGCATTACCCTTTGCGCCCAAAGATGAATCCATTTTATAGTCACCACGGGAAATTGCTTCCAACTCCTCAAGGCTTAACTGAGCAACAAAATCCTCCATTGAAACCTTTCCGCTTTCAACATCTGACAATTTGTAGCCCTTGTCGCCTGTCATTTCAACAGGCTCACCAATATTGTCCAATATAATCTGTTTCAAATCATATTTTGGTGGTGTTACAGGCTCTTTTACAAGGTTGCCTTTACTATTATAGAATCTTTCAAAAAGCACTGCTGGATTTGAAATCTGTTTCAATCTGATTGTAGGTATAGTTTCTTCCTGATAATAGCTCCATACCTTTTCTGTATTACGCACATTGTTACCGATACAAAGAGCATATTCACCCTTTTCTAAAACATAGCAGAATGCATATCCTGCACCGGTGCAATCGTCATAGGAATAGAATCTTTCAATAGGAACAACTATCTTCAATTTCTGGCTCTTGCCGGGTTCGAGTACTTTTGTCTTTGCAAATGCTGCGAGCTCTTTTTCAGGATTACCAAGAATTCCGCAAGGCTTTGCAACATAAACCTGAACAACCTCTTTACCGGCAAGCTTACCTGTATTCTTTACAGTGCATTTTACTGTGACATTTTCGTCATCCATCTCTGCACTGTCAAAGGAAATTTTAAATGTTGTATATGAAAGACCATATCCGAACGGATATGCAACAGCGTCCTTATTGAATGTTTCAAAATAACGATAACCTACATAAACATCTTCAACATAGTTGTTATATTCTAATTTTCCGAAGTTTTCTGATGTCGGGTAGTCCTCGTACTTCTTTGCAATAGTGTCAGTAAGACGACCACAAGGATTCACCTTACCACAGAGAAGGTCAGCAACAGCATTACCGCTTTCCATACCACCCTGCCACACTATCATAATTGCGCCGATTTTACTGCCGAATTCACGAAGCCAGCTCATATCCATAATTGAGCCGATATTCAAAATCAAAGTTACATTATCAAACTGCTCACAAACTCTGTGAAGTGCTGTTCTTTCTTCATCAGTTACATAGTAGCTACCCTTTTCAAGAGTATTTTCTCTGTCCTCGCCTGATGAACGACCAATGACGAAAACTGCATTGTCACTGTTTGCCTTTGCTTTTTTAGCAATTTCGGTTGTCAAAGGCATTTCAGGATAACATTTTGGCCAATGTCCCCAGACTCCGTGGTCAACAGGATTTTCCTTACACCATTTTTCGTACAAATCAGAAAGCTCTGTATTAAGAACTAAATCTTCACAGTTTTTAAGACCTTCAATAAGATTTACACCATAAGGCTTTTTAACGTCACCGCCTGAACCATATCCCGTAAAGAACCAATCATTCTGTACTCTGCCGAAAACAGAAACACGACTGCCCTTTTCAAATGGTAAAACACCATTATTTTCAAGCAAAACAGCTGTTTCCGCAGCAGCCTCACGAAGGATTTCAGGCATACCGTCAGTAATAGTAACATCACCTAAAGCCTGTACTGCTTCTTCCTGAGAAACATCTGCACCGATAATCTTCATTCCTAATTTCATTGCGCCAACAACAATTTTTTCTTTAAAATCAGACATAATTAATCCCCTTATTGTTTAATATTACAATTCTATCACATACAAAGATTGATTTCAATAAGAAACACAAAGAAAAAGCAGACGAGAAAGTTTTACTCCTCGTCTGCCTGATTATTTATTTCTTGATTTCTTCGGTTTCCGGCTCAACCTTTGGTTCTTTTTTTCTTCTGGTCAGAAGAATGATATATGCAACAAGTGCAATCACAATCACGATTGTCAGAATGACAATTACAATAACTGCCACGTCACTGCCCTTGATATTAAGTCTTGTCAACAAGCCTTCTGTAGGCTCAGTTGTCTCAGTTTCAAAATCAAGGAAATCTTCCATATATGTTTCTGCCTCTTCAGATGCGGGAACATCTGTTGAAGGCTCCACAGGATTGAGTTCGGCATTTGCATCAAATTCTTCAGTTTCCTTAGTACCACAATCCACGCAGCGTCTTTCCTTTACGCCTTTTGCAGTAGCTGTTGGTTCTTTTACAACGTACCAGTCTGCAAACTGATGACCAAGCGCCGGAAGTACCTGCTTGTCAAATGTTTTATTACACAACTTACATGTACCTGACTCTTCACCATCTTTAGTACAGGTTGGCTTTATACTTGTACCCTTTATATCATGACCATTAACTGTATCCACAGGTATTTCTACTTCCACAATATCGCCACATTGGGTACATACACCTTGTTTTTCACCTTTTTTTGAACAAGTTGCATTAGCTATAACTTTCCATGTTCTTTTATCATGAGTACAAACCGCCGGTTTCGTGGTAGAGGTGGTCGTTGTTGTTCCGCCATTACCGGGTCTGTCTCCGGAACCTGCTCCACCGCCTGCTCCGCCACCGGAGCCGCCACTTGGGCTGGTTGGTTCCTCAGTATCGTCAGAACCGCCGGGATTTGCTCCACCACCTGCTCCACCACCTGCTCCGCCACCGGAACCGGACCCTGCTCCGCCGCCGGGTGCTCTGACTTCTTTGGAAATTGTTTCAGAATCTTCTGTTTGTATAAACTCTGCATCATCAAATATAAAAGCTGATGCAGGGAATGTGAAAATACTACAAGAAAGAACTGCAATAATCAAAAGAAATGAAAAAAACTTTTTCACACTCTTCACCTCGACTAATTTTATAAATATAATTATACTTAATAAAAAATCTTTTGTCAATTAATTATATGTGAACGAAACATCTTTTTTGTGGAAATATCGGAATAATATTCCACAAGTTGTTTTCCTGTGATTCTCGTGTCTCGCTCCATTTCCCGAAGTATTGTGAGTCGGCTGTTGATTTCATACAATTCTATGCCATATGCTCCTCTTTTCAGAGCAGAATAGCCTTCAATGATTTTCTTAAGGTCGTCTGCCTGTTTCAGATATTCCTTCCCTAATTGTTCCAAAGTCATTTCTGCCTCCTTTCTATACCGAACATTTGTTCTGTACAAAAAGTATCATATCACCACGTTCCCGTAAAATCAACACGAAACAGAAAAAACAGTCCGTTTTGTCGGACTGTTTAAGAAAAATTTTAATTGACATAAATCAACGGCGAAGAATTAACCTTCGCCGTTGTGTTAATTGTATTTTGCCTGACAAATTATTTTTCACCGTTACCGGATGCCAATTCTGCTTCTTCTCTCTTGCCGATGTTATAAATAAATGCCATTGCAAGGAATGCAATAAGTGAACCTGCTGCAAGAACGATGAAATAAAGATTTTTTACTTTGTCACCAAAATCTGCTGACTGAACTGCATTTTCACCTTCAACAAATCCGATAGCAATAAGTCCCCATGAAACTACCGCCTGACCGATACCCTGTGAAAGTTTGCGGAAGAATGAATAAAGAGCATAAAGTGAACCCTCTTCACTCTTACCTGTTTTTCTGTAACTTACTTCGATACAGTCCGCAACAATAGCCCATACTGAAATCTGGAATACAGCATTACCGATATTAAGTCCCATAAGACAAACAATGTAAAGGAGCATACCCGTCATATCTGCTGAAATAGGTACAAACACTGAAATAAGTCCTGAAATCGCACCGATAAGCATACAAGTTACAACAACGTTTTTCTTACCGAATTTAGAAGTGAGTTTTCCTAAAAGTGCCATAAATACAATCATTGGTGCATATGAGCCAATCATCGCAATACCAACCTTACCTGTATCCTGGAAGAAATACTGGAAAACCATGTTGTTAAGTGCCATTGTTGAGTTGAAGAGTGCAACCGAAGCAACTGTGGCAACAGTAGCACCAACCATAGCTCTGTTTGTGAAGAAGGATTTGAATGCTGAAAAGAAAGCCATCATTCCTGTTGTATTCTGACCATCATCCTCACGCTGAACTCTTTCTTTAACAAGCTTTGTTGTTCCCCAAAGTGTTGCAAAAGCCACTATTGACAATACAAGTGCAACAGGAAGAAGTGTTTCACCCTTAAGAATTTCTTCTTCAATACCAGTTACAGGATTTTTAACCTTATTGTAAACAATACCCGGAAGAACAATCATAATAACGATTGCAGGTAATGCTGCACCAACACTACGGAATGTTGAAAGAGAAACTCTTTCCTGCGGGTCACTTGTAATAACACTGTGAAGTGAACCATAAGGAACATTTACCATTGTGTAAGCAATCGACCACAAGCAATAAGCAACAAGACACCAAATATACTTTCCTGCATAAGGCAAGGATGTAATCGGTGCAAATATCATTACATTAAAAACAACAAGGATTAAGCCACCTGCAATAATCCAAGGCATATACTTACTCTTTTTGCCGATTCTCTTTGTGTCAACAAGGTTACCGATAACAACGTCATTGATAGCATCAAAGATTTTTGAAATAAGAATAATTACAGCATAGTCAGCTGCTTTGATACCGATATACTGTAAATAGAAAAGCTGCATAAAGGTTGAAACCAGTTGGAAAGAAAAACCACAACCCATATCACCCATAGCATAGCCCAGTTTATCACGCCAACCAAAAGGTCTGATACCTGATTTTTCCATTTTTCTCACTCTTTTCTGAAAAATATTGTAAACTCATTATACTAAACTTACTTTATTTTTTCAACTGTTAAAATATTGACAAATTATAATTTGTCGGGGTGATTTAATTATCTTGTCTCCCCTGAAAGGGGAGATGTCACGAAGTGACAGAGGGGTTATATAATTCAATAACAAACCCCTCAGTCTCGCTAACGCTCGACAGCTCCCCTTTCAGGGGAGCC
>JAZNLY010000058.1:0-16117 GCA_045579305.1 Candidatus Fimenecus sp.
CATTTTGCGTTTTGCATTTATCAATACATTCCGCCGCCTGCCTGAGCCATTGCTGCAGCCGCTGCTGCTTCAGCCTGTGGGTCTGGAATATCAGCTACCAGAGATTCTGTTGTAAGAACCATAGCAGCAACTGAAGATGCGTTCTGGAGTGCTGAACGAGTTACCTTTGCAGGGTCAAGGATACCTGCTTCAAACATATCAACATATTCGCTTGTTGCGAAGTTGAAGCCGTAACCAACCTTATTTGCATTAACAATTTCGTTGACGATAACTGAGCCTTCAAGCCCTGCATTTGCTGCAATCTGACGAACCGGCTCTTCAATAGCCTTAAGAACAATCTTAACACCTGTCTTGAAATCTGCGTCTTCTGTGTCGAGGAGTGCCTGTGCAGCCTTGATAGCACCAAGGAGAGCAACACCACCACCTGCAACTGTGCCTTCTTCAACAGCAGCCTTTGTTGCAGCAAGAGCGTCTTCAATACGGAGTTTCTTTTCTTTCATTTCTGTTTCAGTAGCAGCACCAACACGGATAACTGCAACACCACCTGCAAGCTTTGCAAGTCTTTCCTGAAGCTTTTCACGGTCAAAGTCAGATGTTGTTTCTGCAATCTGAGCCTTAATCTGTCCGATTCTGCCCTTGATTGCATCTACTTCACCAGCACCATCAACGATGATTGTGTTTTCCTTTGAAATCTTAACCTGCTTTGCACGACCTAACTGGAAGAGCTGAGTATCTTTAAGTTCAAGACCTAAGTCAGATGTAATCACCTGACCACCTGTAAGAATTGCGATATCCTGAAGCATTTCTTTTCTTCTGTCACCAAAGCCAGGTGCTTTGACAGCAACACAAGTGAATGTACCACGAAGCTTGTTAACAAGGATTGTTGAAAGTGCTTCACCTTCGATATCTTCTGCAACGATTACAAGCTTTTTACCTGACTGAACAATCTGTTCAAGGAGAGGAAGGATTTCCTGAATATTACCGATTTTCTTATCTGTGATAAGAATAAGAGCATCGTCGATAACTGCTTCCATCTTTTCTGTGTCAGTTACCATATATGGTGAAATGTAACCACGGTCAAACTGCATACCCTCAACTACATCACTATATGTTTCACTTGTCTTTGATTCTTCAATTGTGATAACGCCATCTGCAGTAACCTTTGCCATAGCATCAGCAATAAGCTCACCAACATATTCGTCGGCAGCAGAAACTGTTGCAACTCGTGCAATATCTTCTGATGAAGCAACAGGTTTTGCATTCTTAAGTACTTCTTCAACAACAGCGTCAACAGCAGCCTTCATACCCTTTTTAACTACCATCGGGTTTGCACCTGCTGCAACGTTTTTCATGCCTTCACGAACAAGAGCCTGAGCAAGAAGTGTTGCAGTTGTTGTACCGTCACCTGCAACGTCGTTTGTCTTTGTTGCAACTTCTTTTACAAGCTGTGCACCCATGTTTTCGAAGGCATCTTCAAGTTCGATTTCCTTTGCGATTGTAACACCATCGTTAGTGATAAGCGGACCGCCGTATTTTCTGTCAAGAACTACGTTTCTACCTTTTGGTCCGAGTGTAATCTTTACTGTATTGCTTAATTTATCGATACCATTCTGAAGGGCCTTTCTTGCCTCTTCACCATAAATAATCTGTTTAGCCATTAGTCGTGCCCTCCTTATTCAACAATAGCAAGAATTTCTGACTGACGGACAATTGTGTATTCCTCTTTGTCCATCTTAACTTCCTGACCTGAATATTTGCCGATAATTACCTTATCGCCAACCTTAACATACATTTTTATTTCGTTACCGTCAACAAGTCCGCCTGGTCCTACTGCTACAACCTCAGCAACCTGTGGTTTTTCCTGAGCAGAAGAAGCGAGAACGATACCGCTTTTTGTTGTTTCTTCCATTTCACAAGACTTGAGTACAACTCTGTCTGCAAGTGGTTTAATAGTCATTTTATATTTCCTCCTGAAAAGATTATTTACTATTTTTTAGCACTCTAACCTTTCGAGTGCTAATTTAATTTTAGCAACTTTTTCCATTAAGGTCAAGTGTTTTATGTAAAATTAATAATTTTTTAACAGTTTCACTATGCTCCTATCTCTCCCTCCGTCATTTTCTTACGAAAATGCCACCTCCCTCGTCAGAGGGAGGCGTAAAAAGTGTTTGATTTATATTAAACCGAAGCTTACGGTTAATGCTTTATTGATTTTATTCATATCTGTAACGGACAAGTTGCCCATTCGCTCTTTTAGTCTTTGTTTATCAATTGTTCTTACTTGTTCAAGTAAAACAACAGAATCCTTGCTTAGCCCACAAGCATTTCCGTTTACATTTATATGTGTGGGCATTCTCGATTTATCCTGCTGGCTTGTAATAGCGGCTGCAATCACTGTAGGACTGTATTTATTACCAACATCATTTTGCACTATAAGTACAGGACGGACTCCGCCTTGCTCTGAGCCTACAACAGGACTTAAATCAGCGTAATATATGTCCCCTCTTTTAACATTCATTTTTCGTATCACTCCTTACATTTATATTTTTGCCTTACAAATGCAAAAATAAACATTGAAGGTAAAAAAATCAGGGAGTAATACATACTATTCTTTTTTTAATCAGTCTGTCCCATCACATATTGGAAATTTTCAAAAAAGAGAGTGTCCTCTCCATTGACAGACAGTTTTTGGAAGTGTTTCGTCTCCTCATCAATATACAAATTACACGCGTTGCCATTTATATTATATGAATAATATCCGTTTTCGTATGTTGCTGTTTTAATATTTTCAGCACAGCTTTCAAGAGCGACAAAAAAAGAAGTTAATGGCAGTTTTTTATGTGGAATAACAAAGGACAGCTCATGAAAATCAATTTTACATTCGCCGTCCTTACACATTATTTTCATACCTTTTACAGATTCAGGTGAATTAAGAGTCACTAAAAATCCAGAAACCTCGCTATATTGAGTACCTGCCGAGATATTCACATCATTTAACGTTGTTTTCACATCTGTACTGAAGCCTGTAAAATCAGGTATTTCGTTTTTGTTTTCCTTTGTATTTGTTTTCCCGCATCCTGACAAAAGCAGAATACACACAAAAACACAAAGAAGCTTTTTCATTTATTCAAAATCACCAAGCACTCGAGGCAACTCCTGAAGTATGAGAGAAGGAGTGTTGCCCATCATTGAATATTTTTTCGTAACAATATCACCTGTCTTACCGTGGATATAGACACCGGCTATTGCACTTCTGAAAGCATCAACACCCTGTGACACAAAAGATGCGATTATACCACCAAGCACATCGCCGCTACCACCTGTTGCCATACCTGGATTGCCGGATGAATTTACATACATATCGTCATATTCAGTGCACCCCACGAGTGTGGATGCGCCTTTAAGAACAAGTACAGAGTTGTGTGCCTTTGTAAAACTCTGTACAACAGCACCACGGTTTTCCTGAATTTCTTCCACTGTTATACCTGCAAGTCGCGACATTTCCTTTGGATGTGGTGTCAATATTACAGGTGCTTTTGCAGTATCTATTATATCTATATTATTTTTTATGCAATTTATTCCATCTGCATCAAGGATTATCGGAACTTCTGAAGTTCTTATTACAAATTCGATGACAGCTTTTGTATCTTCATCCCTTCCCATTCCGCAACCAACAAGGACACAAGAGCATTTTTTCAGTTCTTTTTCAATTCGTTTAGTTGCATTTTGTGAAATCCTGCCTGATTTATTGCTTTCAAGAGGAACTAAAGTCTGCTCATAGGTTTTTGGTGCAATAGCACTGTACATAACTGACGGAAATGCAACCTTAACAAGTCCTGCGCCACTATTCACGGCACCTTGAGATGCAAAATATGGAGCATTTGGCATTTCGTAGCTACCACCAATCACAAGCACAGTACCATATGTACCCTTATGACTTACTGATTCCCGTTTATTGAAAAAGGTTTTAACTTCCTCTGTATTTACTGTAAAAAGAGATGCAGAAACACGATTGAAGCACGAATCCGAAATACCAATTGGTGCCAAGACTACCCTTCCGCATTGTTCTATTGATGGTTTGAGCACGTGAACAGGTTTTAAGGAAAGTACCGCGATTGTCAAATCTGCATCAATCGCATAATCGCTTGTTTTTGAGTTATCAGCTTCCAGACCACTTGGAATATCGACACTTATTGTAATTGCAGAAACAGAATTGATTTTTGAGATAAGGGAAATTGTCAACGGGTCAGGAGTGCCATGAAAACCGATTCCGAAAATACAATCCACAATCAGAGTTACATTTTCGAAATATTTGTCCGTTGTTCCTTTGCTATCGTAATATACAACAGGAATTTCAAGCGCACGGACACGTGACAACATTTCAGAAGAAATTTCATCACGAGGAAGACCTGATGCCATCATAACAGTAACATCATAATTATTTTCATGAAGTTTACGTGCAATTACAAATCCGTCACCACCATTTTTACCTTTACCGCAAACAATAAGTACCTTGTTATCATTTGAATAGGTTTTACGGATAATTCTTGCACAATATGAACCTGCGTTTTCCATCAATTGCAGGTAGGAAATTCCACTTTCATATGCCAATTCTTCAACTTTTTTCACATTATCTGCTGTTAAAACTCTCACGCGAACACATCCTGACAAAATAGTATACTTATATTTTATCATATACACTGCAAAAAGCAACAAAAAAGGAGAGTTATTTTAACTCTCCTGAATTTTATTAAAGAATATAAATTGTAACGTTTCTTGAACCCCATGAATAGCACTGATTCACGGAATTCATATAAAGGTCAACTGTATAATAGCCCTTATTTGCAAATCCGCCTGTATCAGCTGCAATTGCATAGCCATAAACAACACCATCGTTCGAAACAATCCACATTTCAGTTCCATAAGGAATCTGTTTCGGATTAACTGCGATATAACCGGGTTTTACAGGCTTACCTGTTGATGTTATACCTCCGGGAATACAATACGCTGCAGCTCTGCC
Source organism: Candidatus Fimenecus sp. (assembly GCA_045579305.1). Lineage (GTDB taxonomy): Bacteria > Bacillota > Clostridia > Oscillospirales > Acutalibacteraceae > Fimenecus. Next base: position 5,021 of record JAZNLY010000058.1, read on the forward strand.
TGTAATTGTATATTTATAGCTTGTAGGTACATTATTTCCGTCGATTGTAAATTTTGACGGAAGTGGAATTTCAGAAATTGGTCTGCCATTCTTTTCTATCTTATTATTACCAAGCTTTTGTGAAGATGATGATGTCGTGGTCGCAAGAGTACCAACTGTTACAACCTTATTCACAGGCTGTTTTGTGATTTTTTCACTGACAACCTCAGATGATTCCACCTTACCATTTACAAGCTTATCTTTATAAGTAACTGTTTTAAGTCCATTTTCACCATTCTTTGTTATTTTCTGAGTTCCCTTTGCCATAGCTGAAGATTTAACTGTTTCTGTTTTATATTCAACTGTCTCTTCTGTCTCACGTGTCACATATTCCACACGAAGAACATCAACAACCATATCAGCTTCAAGGACGGAGTCTAATGAAGGTGAAACTTCATCGTCTTCATCAAGGACAATTTTCTGTTCTTTAATCAAATCTGCAACAGTTCGGGATATTGTCTTTACTGTTTTTTCTTCACCGTCAGCGTTGATTTTAACATCAAATGAATTGATAATCTCAACTACCATATCTTTTGTCACAACAGCATTTACATCAACGCTTGAGAAAAGATTTTCAGAAAGAGTCACTCCCTGACTTTCAATTAGTTCTTTCACCGTTCCTGCAAACAGAATATTAACTTTTCTTCCATCGGCATGAACAAATGTTACATTTTCTACACGACAGATTATAATTCTGCTATCCTCTTTCGGTTTAAAATCATCAAGTATGAGTTTATCTTCTTCGGACAACTGAATCCCTGCTTCGGCAACAATTTTTTCTGCCTGTATCTGTGAGGTTTCAACTCTTGTAATCTGTGAGCCCTCGTAGATATCAACAAAATACAAGTTTTCACTTGATGCTGCAAAAGCTGTACCAACACAAAGAATTGTTACTGCCAGAACAATTGCTACCAAACGCATTACAATACGTTTCTTATTTTTATTCATCATTCTGCTCCTTTAATATGCCGAGTTATCCCTTTTATACGTCAAGGGGTTTGTAATGATTCAAACTTGGAAAAGTTGAATTCACACTCACTTAAAACTACGACCATTATTCTCGCTTTGTGACCTTGAAAATTATATTCACACCTAATGTAAATGTCAAATTTTTTGAGTTGCATTTTTTGTTTAATTTCTACAAAAAATTAAACACATTTTCTACTTAATACCCAATCATTTCCTGTATCACCCCAACATCTTGTGTTTTTCTAATTTTATAAAAGGATTTTTTTGTGAAAAAAGATAAAAAACAAATAAATTGTTACAAAATAGTTACAAAGACTCGCATCAGATAGCTTGTATATGCACTGTAATTATGTATATTTTATGCTCATTTCTGGAAAAACATTCCTGAAATAAATATACCATATATGTTGTAAAGTTAACGAGAATAAAAATGACGAGGAAAAGCCCTCGTCAGATTACTTTATTATAATTATATAAACTACTTGAAAACGTACTGCACAAGAATCATATAAAAAATGGTTCCTGTTCCTATACTTAACAGGTTATTCCTTTTCCAGACATGTAACAGTACAACCACAAGACCTGCAATTAATTCGGGTAATCCGAATGGCGCAGAGGTAATTTCAACACTTTTGAAGCAATAGACAACAAGCATACCTATTACTGCCGGTGGCAATACTTTGCCGAGATACTGTACCGCTTTCGGAATTTCTTTGCCTTCAGGGAAAAGGATGAATGGGATAGCTCTTGTTGCAAGGGTCGTAAACGCCACAAGCAATATAATTACAACAGAACGCCAGAATGAAACGGGAAGATTAGTCATCGCCATATACCTCCCCTGTTCTGTTTTTCTTTTCTTCTATTCTATGACTTGAAAGAAGAACAATCATAATGATTATCATAGAAGGAAGAATAAAGCTGTCCTTACCAAACACAAGAAGACTTATGACACTTGCAAGAACACCAACTATTGCAGGAAAATGATTTTTCTTTTCAAACCACTGTTCAACAAAAATAACAATAAAGAGTGCAGTCATCGCAAAGTCAATACCTGTTGAATCAAATGGAATAAGTGTTCCTGCGATTCCTCCAATCATAGACCCGATTATCCAATAACTCTGGTCAAGAGTTGAAAGTGCAAATAAGAATTTTCCTCTGTCAACACCCGGTGGTGTTTTCGTAAGAAAATAAAGAGAATATGTTTCGTCGGTCAATGAGAAAATCATATAGGGTTTCTTTTTCCCTGAATCATTGAATTTATCAAGCAAGGATAGTCCATAAAAAATATGACGGACATTCACCATAAACGTCAGAAACACAACCTGAAAAAGGCTTACCGATGGGTCAAAGAAATTCACGGCAAGATATTGACCTGAACCGGCATAAACCAACAGACTCATAAATCCTGCCCAAAGGAAATTGTAACCTTTTTCAGCAAACATAACACCAAAGGCTATACCGATAAAAAGATAACCTGTCATTACGGGTATTGTGTGTGGAAATGCCGCTTTATAGGCAGCTTTGTATGTGTTTTGCTTTTCCAAAATAATCACCGTGAATGATTTTACTACATTAAAGCAATAAAGTCAACAGAAAATGTCCAAATTCTGTAAATGAGAAATATAAAACACTCATTCAATAAAGTTGCATGTGTTTCAAATTTCTGTTATACTATTATATATAATAAACGTACGGAGGTAATAATGAATAAAACCAACGTTAAAAAATTAAAAAATCATGTTATTGAGGAATTAAAAGGACTTAAAATCATAAATTTTTTTATTCTTTTTGTTGCAGGTATTATAAACTCTATCGGCGTTACAATGTTTTTAGCTCCTGTGAATCTTTATGACAGTGGTGTTTCAGGCACATCAATGCTTTTATGGCAAATTACTCCTGAGGAATTTAATCTTTCTTTTTTCCTCGTTATAATCAACATACCACTTTTCCTTTTTGGTCTTAAAAAACAAGGGTTACAATTTACAATATACTCTGTATGGACAGTATTGATTTATTCTTTTTCCTCTTTTCTGATTACAGATGTTCTGCCCATTAACGTGACTGACTCGTCACCATTCGCCGGAAAGGATTTGGTTCTTTGTGCGATTTTCGGCGGACTTATTTCAGGTGTGGGCAGTGGTCTTACAATTCGTTATGGCGGTGCTATTGATGGTATTGAAGTTATGGCGGTTATTTTCTCGAAAAAGCTCAACATGACCGTTGGCACTTTTGTAATGATTTACAATGTAATTCTCTATATTATAATAGGTATTGTTTTCAAAAGTTGGGAACTTCCACTTTATTCGATTATTACTTATGCAGTTGGAATCAAATCAGTCGACTTTATCGTTGAAGGTCTTGATAAAGGAAAATCAGTTATGATTATTACTGAAATGGAGGAAGAAGTATGTGATGCTTTAAGCACTAATTTCGGTTACGGAGTTACACAGATTCACGCTACAGGATATTACTCAGGTAAACCCCGTTCAGTTATCTACTTTGTTGTGAACCGCTTTCAGATTGCAAAACTCAAAATGATTGTTTCAGCCATTGACCCATCGGCTTTTATCACAATTTCGGAAACCTCCGACGTACTTGGTAGCAGTATCAAAGGTAAAAACTGATTATTTATTATATATTTCAGCTTCCTGATATGAGTAAATTTTAACAAAATTGCTTATGGTACTTGCATATTTTTAAAATACATTGTATAATATTACTAATTTAATTTCGCATAATGTATTTTTATTCGTGCGGAACAAAAAAAGGAGGATATTTTATGAAAAAAAGATTAGTAGTAGTTCTCGCATTAGTTCTCGCTTTCACATCTGTTTTCTTTGCAGGTTGTGGTAAGGATGACACTATTTATGTGGGTTCAGGTGGCACAACAGGTACATATTATGGTTTCTGTAATGTTGTTGCGACTGTTATCAACGAAAAGACTGATATGAATCTTTCGGTTCAGTCATCAGGTGCTTCAAAAGCAAATATTCTTGGCATTGCCGACGGTGAAGTTGATATGGCTATCGTTCAGAACGACGTTATGGACTATGCTTACAGCGGAACATCACTTTTCGAAAGTGACGGCAAAATACAGAGTTTCTCAACTCTCGGTGCAGTTTATGCTGAAGTTTGTCAGGTAGTTGCTCGTGCTGATTCAGGTATCAAGACAATTGCCGACCTTAAGGGCAAGAAAGTTTCTGTTGGTGATGGCGGTTCAGGTGTTGAATTCAACGCTCAGCAGATTCTCGGTGCTTACGACATTACATTTGAAGATATCGAAAAATCAAATCTTAGCTTTAATGATTCAGCAAATGCTCTTAAAGATGGCACAATTGATGCTTTCTTCTGCACAGCAGGTGCTCCAACAGTTGCAATTACAGACCTCTCAACAACAACAGGTATCGTTCTCCTTGGTGTTGATGATGAACATCTTTCAAAACTTCAGGCTGATTATGCTTTCTATACCGCATATAAAATTCCTGCAGAGACATACAAGGGTGTTGCAGAAGTTACAACAGTTGCAGTTAAAGCTACATTTATCGTAAGCAACGACCTTAGTGAAGACACTGTTTATAACCTTACAAAGGCTATCTATGAAAACGCAGGTGAATATTCACACGATAAGGCTAAGGAAATGAATCTTGAGTATGCAGTTACAGGTATTACTGTACCTTTCCACCCTGGTGCAGATAAATACTTCAAAGAAGTTGGCGCTATTAAATAATGAGCCAAACAACCTTAAAAAGTTCTAAAAAAAGGTTAATTGTAGCAGCCGTTTTAATGATAATCATTACAGCGGCTGCTGTTTTAATAAATCTTTGTTCCACCTCCTACCTTGTTATGTATGTTGATGACTCAGATACAAGATACCTCACGCAGAAGGCAGAAGAAGGACTTATGTTTTCGGTGGAATTTATACACTCGGTTAACCAGACTCCTTTAAAGGATACTTATATAATTGAGAATGAGCAAATCAAAGCTTATTCCACCACTTATCGTTCATTTGGTGCAGGTGTTCAGACCTCACTTGATGAGGGACAAACCATGACCTATGACGATGAAGGGAATATGGTCATTACGGGTTTTGATATTACTTATGACCCGTTAAGATATGTTGTTGGTACTGTTTCTGACCATATTCTCACTATTGATGGCAGGGAAATCAGCCTTCGTGACCTTTGCGGAAGGAATGCAAAGGTTGTTTTTGAAATTGCCACACCATTTGAAATTCTGACGAAAGGATTGTTGTAGTTAATGTCAGATATAAACACAAAACCAATTATTATGGAAGCTGACGAAGAAGTAATTGACGTTGATAAAATAATGGCAGACTTTGATAAGGAGTCGAATACCCGTGAATTTTCAGGCATCTTCCAAAAGATTATTAAAGGCGCTATGGTGCTCTTTTCCCTTTATGTTATGTTCGATGGCTGGACAGGAACCATGGAGAAAAGACAAAAAATGGCATGGTTTATAGGTATCATTGTCCTTTTCGCCTTTATCATATTCCCCAGTCACAAGAAAGAAAAAAAGAAACTGAATCATGTGCCTTTTTATGATTGGATTTTTGCCGCATTAGGTGCCGGTTCATTCTTCTACTATGCAATAAACTGTCAAGCTATCGTTGACAGAGCATCAAGAATCAACGAAATCGATATTGCAATTGCCATTGTTGGTACTCTTTTGTTATTTGAGGCTTGCAGAAGAGTTGTTGGATTACCTATCGTATGTGTTTCTGCAGCATTTATTGTCTATGCATTTTTTGTAGTTAACCGTAATCCATTGAGAGTCATTGTATACAAACTCTTCTACACAACAGAGGGTATTGCGGGTACACCACTTAATGTTTGTGCATCATTTATTGTTCTTTTCATAATATTTGCATCATTCCTTGAGCAATCAGGTATCGGCGCATTTTTCGTTGACCTTGCTAACTCAGTCGCAGGTAAATCTATTGGTGGTCCTGCTAAGGTTGCTGTTATTTCAAGTGCAATGGAAGGTATGTATTCAGGTTCTTCTGTTGCTAACACAGTTGGTAGCGGTTCTGTTACAATCCCTACTATGAAGCGTTGCGGATACAAACCTGAATTTGCTGCAGCAGTTGAGGCTGCTGCTTCAACTGGTGGTCAGATTATGCCACCTATCATGGGTGCTGCTGCATTCCTTATGACTGAATACACCGGTCTTCCATATGCACAGATTGCTATTGCTGCAATTCTTCCTGCAGTTCTTTATTTCACCGGTATTTTTATGATGATTCACTTTGAGGCAAAGAAACTTGGTCTTAAAGGTCTTCCAAAAGAATCTATTCCTAATTTCTTTAAACTTGTTATATCAAAGGGATACCTTCTTCTCCCTGTTGTAGCACTCGTTGTTGCGATGAATCATTTCTCACCTGCAAAGGCTGCGATTATTGCTATTCTTGTTGCAATCGGTGTTAAGCTTGTTGAAGGTATTATCAAATCAATTGTTCACAAGAAATGGGAATTTGATATCGCGCTTTACATTCAATCACTTGCAAACGGTACTAAAAACGCTATCGGTGTTGCTCTTGCATGTGCGGTTGCTGGTTGTATTTCTGCAATGGTACAGCAGACAGGTCTTGCTAATGTGCTTTCATCACTCGTTCAATCAGCATCACAGATTCATCCGATTTTTGCATTGATGCTCACAATGCTTATGTGTATCGTTCTTGGTATGGGTGTTCCTACAACTGCGAACTATGTTATTATGGCGTCAATGGTTGCACCAATTCTTATGCGTAGTTTAAGTCTTCCTATACTTGCTGCACACATGTTCGTATTCTATTTCGGCATTGTTGCTGACATTACACCTCCTGTTGCTCTTGCTGCATATGCAGGCTCTGCTATTGCAAAATCAAATCCTCTTAAAACAGGTGTTACGGCTACAAGACTTGCTATCACAGCATTCATTGTTCCTTACATTTTTGCATTCAGTCCTGAAATGCTCATTATCGGTTCAGATAAACCTTGGTATGAAATCGTACTTTTAGTTGTTACTGCTCTTTGTGGTATCTATATTCTTTCTGCCGGTATGGAAGGATATATGTTTAAAGATATGCCTTGGTGGGAAAGAATTCTCGCTCTTGCAGGTGGTCTTTGTATGATTATTCCTGGTCTTGTAACTGATGCAGTCGGCCTTGCTCTCATTATTCTTATATTTATCCTCCAGAAAATCGGAGCAAAAAAGAAACAGAAAAAAACAGCATAAAACAGTTAAAATTTAATGGCGTTGTGTTGAAATATACACAGCGCCTTTTATTTTAGGTTTATTTCATAAATCGAAGTTTGTAGAGATAAATGCAAAACGCAAAGTGCAAAATGTCGGAACTGCGTTGCGATTGTAATAATAACTAATATGATTTATTCAACAAAAAAATGTTAATTCCCAATTAGCACCATTTGGGTAGCGTAATTAGGGATTTAAAACAGCAAAAAATAACCAATAGAAAATCATAACATACAAACTTTGAAAACTATTGCTTTTCATTTTATATAGATGGTATAATTATCTAAACTTTTAATTTCTAGGGGTGATAATTATTAAACAGATTGATACAGGCATACTTTTAAATTCTCAGATACAATTCTTTTCAATATCTGCTCTTGCGAAAAAGTTATATTATAATGTACTTTGCATAGGACACTTCTTCTGTGACAATAACTATCATCTTACTCGTGAGAACTACGACAGTATCTTGCTTTTACTTATAAAAGATGGTAGTTTTACATTTTGTGACAATAAAGGAGAATTTGTCACAGCACATAAAAACAGCATCGTTGTACTTGATTGTTATGAACCTCACGAATATTGTACTAATGATAATACTGAGTTTTTATGGATGCACATTGATGGAGTAAATAGCCGCGAATTCTGCAAAGAGATATTAAATGCAAATGGTAATCTTGTCAAAGACGCTGTATTCAGTGAAGCAGAAAGACTGTTTTTGAAGATATATAATAGTCTGGAAGAGAATAATGCATCTGAAGGTGAACTATCTTCTTCCATTCATCGTCTCCTTGTACAACTTGTGACAAATGAAGTTAAAGAAAAGAATAATGATAGAAGTAAAAATATTGTAAACAGAACCAAAGATTATATCACAGAGCATCTTGATGAAAATTTAACAACACAGATTCTGGCAGACGAGTTTCATATCAGCCCTACTCATTTGTCAAGACTTTTCAGACAACAGACAGGCTTTTCACCTTATGACTATGTTATTGCCGAACGAATAAACAAGGCAAAGGAATATCTTCTTACAACGGACAAAAGTGTAACGGATATAGCATATCTCACCGGTTTCAATTCTCAGGCAAACTTTATTTATTGCTTCAAAAATCATGAAGGAATTTCACCTGGCAGATTCCGTAAACTTAAGTTTTAATTATGTCAGGATTTCTAAACTTTAAGGCAGTATTTTGAAATACTGTCTTTTCTTTTTGGAGTACAATTAAAATATAAATAATCTGAAAAGGATTGATTATATGAATAATAAGGACAGAGAAAGACTTCGCTATCTTGCAAATCATCAACTTGAGATTTCAAATTCACCAAAAAATCTACAAAGAGTTGAACTTTGGAAAAGGCACAATATGTACAAGGGTGAAAGACCACCCATTCATATTGAGGTTGGCAGTTTTGCGCACGAAGTAATCAATCCGTTGTTAAAGTGTGAGGATGAGCAAGCAAGATGGATTGAATATAAACTTCTGAACAACTTTGTTAATATAGAATTATTTGATGATGACAAGGTTGTGCCACCATATTTTCAACAGACATATGACATCTATTTCACTCTTTTTGGTCACCATATAAAACAAACTGTAGTGAAAAAAGCAGACGGCACAGAAATGGGTCATCAGTTTGAGCATATTATTGACGATTTGGCTGACGATTTTGATAAAATTCAACAGCCTACAATCCATGGTGTAAACAAGGAAAGTACAATGCAGAAGAATGCACTCTTTAATGATATTTTCGGTGATATTCTTCCCGTAAAACTTGTAAGTGATGGACTTTATTCAACTCCCACACAACACGTGGTACATATGATGGGTATGGAAAATATGCTCTTTGCAATGTACGACTATCCTGATGAATTCAAAGAAATGATGGATAGAATTGCAGATGCTTATGTGGCATATTTCAAGCATCTTGAAAGTGAAAATGTACTCTTACAGAACAAGTCATTCGAGTGGGTGTGTCAAGGCTCGTTGGCATTTTATGACGAACCCGATAAACAAGGTCAGATTAAAACAACGGACCTTTGGGGCTTTATGGATAGTCAGGAAACAGTCGGTATTTCTCCAGAAATGTTCCATGAGTTCATATTCCCTTGCTATTATAAAATCGCATCACTATTTGGCAGACTCAATTATGGTTGTTGTGAACCTGTACATCCTTTCTGGGATGATATTAAGACCTTGCCAAATCTTAAAAAGGTATCAATCTCACCTTGGTGTGACGAAGATTTTATGGCAGAACAACTTCGTGGGTCAGGTATTATATATCATAGAAAACCTAACCCAACATTTCTTGGCGTTGGTAAAAATCTTGACGAAGATGCAATTCGTAAGCATATTGAAAAGACAATTAAAACTGCTCGTGGCTGTAAACTTGAATTCGCACAGCGAGATGTTTATACGGTCAATAACGATATAAACAAGGTGCGTCGCTTTGTTGAGATTATAAGGGAATCAATTGAAAATCATTGGGAGGGTTAAACCATGTCAATAGTATCAGAAATATGTGAATTCGTGCAAAAAGGAAGAGCAAAAAATGTAAAAGAACTTGTAGCACTGGCTCTTGAAGATAATATTTCAGCAAAAGAAATTCTTGATAACGGACTTATTGCAGGTATGATGGCAATCGGCGAAAAATTCAAAAGAAATGAAGTGTATGTGCCTGAAGTTCTTATTGCTGCAAGAGCCATGAATATGGGTGTTGCAATTCTTAAACCATATTTAACGCAAGAAGGTGTTGAACCAATCGGTAAGGCCGTTATTTGTACAGTTAAAGGCGACTTACACGACATTGGTAAAAATCTTGTAAAAATGATGCTTGAAGGTGTTGGTATTGAGTGCATTGACCTTGGTACTGATGTTTCAGCAGAACAAGTTGTTAATGCCGTTAAAGAAAATGATGCACAAATCGTAGCACTCTCGTCACTTCTTACAACTACAATGGAATATCACAAAGATGTTGTTGATGCTCTTAAGGATGCAGGACTTCGTGACAAAGTAAAGGTCATGGTTGGTGGTGCACCTGTAAGTGAAGACTTTGCAAAACAGGTCGGTGCAGATGGTTATGCACCTGACGCTGCGACTGCTGCTGATTTAGCACTTTCATTTTTCAAAAAGGACTAAAAATATGAAACCAAATGTAAAGAAAATACTTGAGAATAAAGATAAAACCATACCAATTTTGTCTTTTCCATCAACACAGTTGCTTGGTATTACGGTAAAAGAGTTGCTCGATAGTCCCCAAATGCAAGTTAAGGGGATGAAAGCAATCGCTGAAAGATGCAACATTGGTGCATCTCTTAATATGATGGATTTGTCAGTAGAGGCGGAGGCTTTTGGTTGCGAAATCGTATTTAAAGATGATGATGTGCCAACTGTCAGAAAAGGTATAATTGATGATATTATGGATGCAGAAAATATTGTAGTACCAACTGTTGGAAAAGGAAGAACAGCAATTTGTATTGAGGGTATCAGAAAAGCAAAGGAAGAAATAAAGGATATTCCCGTTTTTTGCGGTGTAATTGGCCCTTATTCACTTGCAGGTCGTCTTTTTGATATGACAGAGCTTATGATGGAATGTTACGACAGTCCCGACGAAGTGAAAATTCTGCTTTCAAAAGCAACTGAATTTATCACAAACTATATTCTCGAATTCAAAAAAGCAGGTGCAGATGGTGTTATTATGGCAGAGCCTGCTGCAGGCTTGCTTTCTCCATCACTCAATGCTGAATTTTCAGCACCTTATGTTAAGGAAATCATTGAAAAGGTAAACGATGAAAACTATATAATTTGTTATCACAACTGTGGTGATGCAATCGGT
>JAZNLY010000059.1:0-9799 GCA_045579305.1 Candidatus Fimenecus sp.
GCCCTACTGTTGCAACATATTGGTTGTTATTTAAAATCGCAACGCAGTTCCACAATTCTGAATTCTGCATTCTGCATTCAATCTACAAACTCCGATTTGTATAGCAAAACAACAACGGCGGGGTCAAGACCCCGCCCTACCATATACATATTAGATTAAAGCATGTACAAACCTGATTTTTTCATAGCCTTGTTGAGTGTTCTCTGAGCAAATCTTGATGCTTTTTCTGCACCATTCTTTGCACACTCGTTAAGGTATGCCTTATCATTAACAAGACGATTGAACTCTGATTTGAATGGACGGAGTTCATAGACAACTGCCTCTGCAACTGCTGCTTTAAAATCGCCATAGCCCTTGCCATCAAAATCCTTTTCAATCTGTTCATAAGAAAGACCTGTACAGCAGGAATAAATACCCATAAGGTTATTGATACCGTCTTTACCGTCGGCATATCTTACTTTTGCTTCGGAGTCTGTAACTGCGCTCTTGATTTTCTTCACAATTACATTATCATCATCAAGCATTGAGATATAACTCTTTGGATTCGGGTCAGACTTACTCATTTTAGCCATAGGGTCCTGAAGTGACATAACACGGGCACCAACCTTACCGATGAATGGTTCGGGCATTGTGAATGTGTTACCGTAAACTGTGTTGAATCTATCGGCAATATCACGAGCAATTTCAAGATGCTGTTTCTGGTCGGCACCAATCGGCACATAGTCAGCCTGATAAAGAAGAATATCGGCAGCCATAAGAATAGGATATGTGAAAAGGCCGACATTGACATTTTCAGGATGCTTTTCACTCTTGTCCTTGAACTGTGTCATTCTTGCAGCCTCACCGAACTGTGTGCAACAGTTAAGCAACCAAGCAAGCTGTGCATGCTGTGGCACATGGCTCTGAATAAAAACAATGCTTTCTTCAGGGTCAAGACCTAATGCCAAAAGAATAGCATAAAGCTCCATTGTATTTTTACGGAGAGTTGCCGGTTCAGGACGGACTGTAAGAGAATGCAGGTCGGCAACTGCATAAAGACAATTATAGTCATCCTTCATATTTTTCCAGTTTTTGAGTGCACCAAGGTAGTTGCCGAGAGTTGGTGTTCCTGTTGGCTGAATAGCACTTAAAACTATCTTTTTCTTTTCTACGGTGTTTTCCATTTATATCACCTTTGCTTAAAAATTTGTATCCTATATATTAAACTATTTTTTTAATATTTTGTCAATGAGCAAAATGACAAATCGGAGTTTATCGATTGAATGCAGAACGCAGAGTGCAGAATGTCAGAACTGCGTTACATTTTTAAAGAACAACCAATATGGTGTAGCGGTAGGGCGGGGTCTTGACCCCGCCGTTGTTGAATTATCTGTTGCTTTTCGGCGGCAGCAAGCTACCGCCCTACCATAATCGATTAATTATATTATTCCGACAAATTATAATTCAATGTAGAAATAACAAAGGCGGAGTCAGGGCTCCGCCATAGGATTACTTATTCAACAAATAATTTACAACTGCCTGAGGTGTGCATTCGGGAATGTCGATTTCCACTGATGCTTCCACCATATTTTGAAGATAATGGGCATCGGAATTACGAAGATGCTTCATACCTTTTAGAAGCTCGTGTTTTTCTGCATATTGAGGAATATATGCTTTGTGAGTGAATTCTGCTGCCTGAAAACTCATTTCAGGATACATAAAGCCAAGCACTGACAAAACAGAATAGGATGCACGGTCGAGATGTGCCGGAAAAGCAACTCCGTCAAATCGGGACACCTCTGTCACAACATCGTCGATGCTTATTCCCGAAGCTGTCGTGAGAAGTATTTCCTCTTTTCCTAAAATCACATCAGTATGGTCCATTATGTACTGATTACCGAAAATGCTTTCGTCATTCATAACCGGTGACATTGTCTGTTTTACATATTCTGAAAACTCCAAGGCTTTTTCTACCGTTGGGAAAAGGCAGACAGTATGAATTTCTTCCGATGTGCAAAGCTCCATTCCGGGTACAACTGTAATCCCTGCCTCCTCACCTGCTTTAATGGCAGCAGGACAATTAAGGCACGAGTTGTGGTCGGTTAATGCAATAATGTCATAGCCCATAAGCTTTGCCATATTAACAAGGTTATAGGGTGTCATATCATTATCGCCACAGGGTGACAAGCACGAATGCAGATGAAAGTCGTACTTTAAATTCATAGCAATTCACCAAGCTTGTTTGCCAATGCATAGGCATTTTCTTCAGAGGAAAGCACCCAGACTCCCTGCATTTCTGCACGGGCTTTTGCATCGTCATCCAGCGTTGAATTTTCGCAAAGGACAATGCAACCACAATCGGCAAGGACGGAAACTGCAATAGCATTGATATTACCCATTACAGTAAACCAACAGTCACCGCTCTGTGCTCTGCCCATTACCCAGCTGAGCAAATCGCCACAGTAACCACCTTTGATTTCCCGGTCTTCATCACCTTCGACTAAAACTCTAAGTTTTATTTTTTCAACTAAATTATTAACTGTCATTATTATTCTTCCTTGTTAGATTTTGAGCGAAATGGCTTTGGAATGAAGCTTTCTGCACCTTCACGATTCTTCATCTTAAATATACAGTCGTTTATATCAGCTTTGCCGATTACAACATCCTCTGCAAAACAATGGCATGACGGTGAGCCGCACATACCACAGTCAAGTCCCGGCAACTCACTTTCAAGAGCCTTGATTGCGCTCATTTTTTCCATTGCTTCAAAAACATTATCAGCAAGCTTCCAGGGAGCAGCCTGTAATGGCTTTTCCCAATACATTTCCTTTGGAATTGACTCATATTCAAGGTGGTTACAAGATACAGGCATATATTTGCGAAGTCTTTGAAGTCTTGCTTTTGCCACAAACGGATTTTCAACTGTCAACGGACCGCCAACACAACCACCTGAGCAAGCATTAAGCTCAATAAATTCAAGGTCATTGAGCTTTTCATCTTCCAATTCTTCAAGCACCTTAATAACATTTTCAATACCATCGGCAGCAAGATATCTGTCCTTTAAAAGAGCTGCTGACTCACCACCTGACGATGCCCATCCGACACCGATAATACCTGAATCACTCAATGATTCAAGCTCAATAATTTTATCCATCTGCTGAACAAGCACAGGATAAATATCCTTAATTGCGAGGACACCGTTGATGTTGGATTTTCCGTTACAAATCGGTTGTTTGATTGATGAAATTTTTGCGGTACAGGGTGTGATAAAGAAAACACCGATATCTTCGTCAGCAAGTCCTGTTTCTTCTTTCGCTTTGATTCGGGCAAGACGAGCAGCCTCTTCCATAGGTGCATTCAAATCAAGAACATTTTCAATAAGATTCGGAAAACGGACTCTGATAAGTCGCACCACCGCAGGACAAGCCGATGAAATCATAGGTTTTTTAGACTTATTCATAGAAAGAATAAGTCTTGTTGCCTCACTGACAAGCTCAGCACCCTTTGAAACCTCAAAAACATCATCAAAGCCAAGCCTTTTAAGCCCTGTCAACACATAATCCGTGTCGTCAAGGTTATTGAACTGACCATAAAGTGATGGTGCAGGAACTGCTATTCTGTGTTTATAATTAAGTATTTCGTTCAAGGAATATTTTTCAGCATATTTTGCGTGATGAGGACAAATTCTTATACATTCGCCACAGTCAACACAACGTTCTGAAATAATATGTGCTTTTCCGTTACGGACTCTGATGGCATTTGTAGGGCATCGTTTAAGACAGCTTACGCATCCCTTACATTTTTCCTCATCAAGTCGCACGGAATGGAAATAAGTTTCGTTCATTTTCAGAACTCCAATCCTTTGCAAATATAACCACATTCAGATTTTCTGTGGAGTTTATTTAACAGGTCATTCTGAGGAATTAAATGACGAAGAATCTCCTTTAGCTAATTGTTTGAGAGGAGATTCTTCACTCCGTTCAGAATGACACGACTTTTTCTTTGCATATTACAAAAACTAACCAGTAAATACCTTCAGGTACATTGTTGTACCAACGCCGACGGTTGAATCGATTTTCATTTCGTCGGTATATTTTTTAATATTAGGAAGTCCCATACCTGCACCAAATCCCAATGAACGGACATTGTCAGGTGCTGTTGAATAACCTTCCTTCATAGCGAGAGCAACGTCAGGGATACCGGGACCCTTATCAGTAAGCACCATACTGATACATTCAGGTGAAATTTCAACATCTATTTCACCGCCACCGGCATGGATAACAAGGTTGATTTCTGCTTCATAAAGAGCAATAACAACCTTTCTTATGATTTCAGGATTGAACCCCAAATCCTTAAGAGTTTTTTTAACTGAGCCTGAAGCCTCGCCTGCACGGGTGAAATCGTCACCCGGAACCGTAAAATGAAGCTTGAAATTGCTCATTTTAATGCTCCTCCTCTGAGACCTTTTTCATAAAGCATACCACAGGATGCAAACATTGCTTGTTCTGTTGTCATAAGGACAATATCTCTGTCCTTTGCCAAATCAATAATACCCTGGTCAGGCTTTTTACCACGGACAAAAACGATGCACTGCATATCCATCATTTCGGCTGTTCTTACTACCTGAGGATTTACAAGTCCCGAAAGAAGAACTGCCTGCTCCTTAACATAAGCGAGAACATCGCTCATCATATCACTTCCGCATGCTGTGAAAACATCACGGTCCATAAATTCCTCACCACAGATAACCTCTGCATCAAGAATTTCTTTAATTTCATATACTTTCATAATTTTTCCTCCCGACAGTTTGTCAGATATACAAATTAATTATACACTATTATGACTTCCATTACAATAACACAGTTTACCGAATTATATTCGTTTTCTTTGTGTAAAAGGACATAAAAATGCAGAATACTGATAAATCGGAGTTTGTAGGGATAATTGATGTGTGTTTCTCGGCTCCCCTGAAAGGGGAGCTGTCGAGCGTTAGCGAGACTGAGGGGTTTGTTATTGAATTATATAAACCCCTCTGTCACTTCGTGACATCTCCCCTTTCAGGGGAGACAAGATAATTAATTTACCCCGACAAATTATAATCTGATTTTCAATTTCATAATTGTGAATTCAATATAAAAAAACGGTACCACATTTCGGTGATACCGTTAAAACACTTATTTTGCTATGAATTAGCCGATTGTGTAAGTAATCTTGTTTGTAGCCTTACCGCTACCTGTGATTTTAATACCTGCCTTGAGAACCATCTTTGCTGAGAAGCCATAGCTGATTTCAAGAGTCTTGAGGTTATCACCATCTACTACTGCTGTAAGAGTTACGTTTGTATACTGAACATCTGTGCTATCAACCTTGATGAGTGATGTAAGGTCAGAAATACCCTTAACTACTTCTTCATGTGTAAAGAAGTCATTTGTTGCATGGCTGAATGCATTCTTACCATCCTTCTTAGGATTTGAGAAGTTACCAAGAGTTACTGTGTACTTGTTGCCACTTGCAGTAGCTGTCTTAACGTCAGCTGCTGTAAGAGCCATAGCCTTAAGAGCGTACTGAGGATTCATACCTTCAGGAAGCTTGCCACCCTTAACTTCATTACCCTTGTTACCAATTCCGAGGAATCCACCAACAACTGTGTCAAGAGATGCGTTTTCGTCAATACCCTTAATAATCTTGTTGAGAACGTCTGTTGCTGAACCAACGTTGATTTTACCGTCTGCTGTATAACCACATACACGAGTAAACTTGTAATTACCCTTTGATGCAGCTGCTGTCCACTTGTTGAACTTTTCGTGAGCGTTAGCCTTTGAGAAAGCTGCTGCGCCAGCATCACCTGCTGGTTTGTTTTCGTCGCCTGCTGGCTTGTTTTCGTCACCTGCTGGAGCGTTTTCGTCGCCTGCCGGAGCGTTTTCGTCACCTGCCGGAGCATTTTCGTCACCTGCCGGAGCGTCTACGTCACCGCCGTTATCACCTGTGAAATCGTCGCCGCCGTTATCACTAACGTCACCGCCATTATCACCTGACTGTACATTTGAGCCTACTGCTTCAAGAGCTTTATCAGCTGTTGTTTTACCAACAAAAACTACACCTGCTGTAAGTACAAGAGCAAGAAGAACTGCCAAGAATTTAATGAAGCCCTGTGAATTTTTTTCTTTTTTCATTGCCTTTATTTCTGCCTGTTCAGGAGTTAAAGGTGCCTTTGATTTTGCCATAATTGACTTCTCCTTTCAATTTATCGAAATTGAATTAATAAGTAATGTTTGTATATTTACCTGTGATTGAAGCTTCACCTGTACCATTTGCAGGCATAACTGTAAGTTTAATCTTAAGTGTTGCACCAAATGTGTATGAATATTCAAGATTTGTCATCTTACCGTCAACGATTGTTGCTGTGAAGACAATGTTCTTGTAGTTAGCTTTTGATTCGCCTTCAACAATCTTAACTGCACTACCTACTTCTTTAGCAATACTTGCGTTAACTTCAGGGAATGTAACATAGTCATTTGTTGCATGTGCCAAGGCACTGCTTGCACCCGGATTCTGGCAATCCTTGATGCTGATTGTGTACTTGTTACCGTCAACGCTAACTTTTGTAACATCAGCATCTGTAAGTGTCATAGCTTTAATCATATATTTACCGTCAAAGCCTTCGCCCTTACCATTTGTAACAACAGCTGTGATTGGGTCTTTCTTGATACCAAGGAAACCACCAACAACTGTGTCAAGAGATGCGTTCTTATCAACACCAGTAATGATTTTGTTGAGAGCGTCTGTTGCTGAACCAACGTTGATAGGTTTAACGAATTTACCTGTTCTTGTTAATTTGTAAGAACCTTTTGCTGCTTTAGCTGTTACTTCGTTGAAAAGTTTAACTACGTCAGCCTTTGATGATGGTTTTGCCGCACCACCATTGTCAGATGAACCGTTGTTGTCACCTGAAGGTGTATTTGTGTCGTCTGCGCCGTTGTCTGCTGCACCATCGTCTGTTGTGCCATCATCTGCTGTGCCGTCATCTGTTAAACCTGAATCATCAGTAACGAAATCGTCACCGCCGAAATCATCGCCACCTTCAGATGAAGTACCATTGTCAGATGCACCACCGTTTACAACTACTCCTCCGCCAATTGATGGCCCTGTGAAGCAAATTGTAACGAGTGACCATGCAACCACAACTGCAAGGAATACTGCTAATGCCTTTGTAAATGTTCCAAAGAAAATCTTACAATTGCTGGACTTTTTATCCATCTTTGCCTGAAGTTCTTCGGGTGTTAAATTCTTTTTAGCCATAATAGGGCTCCCCTTTCAATATTATACACACT
The DNA here is from genome assembly GCA_045579305.1 of Candidatus Fimenecus sp. Taxonomy (GTDB): domain Bacteria; phylum Bacillota; class Clostridia; order Oscillospirales; family Acutalibacteraceae; genus Fimenecus. The sequence continues at coordinate 7,311 of JAZNLY010000059.1, forward strand.
AAACTTTACAACAAAATTCATAAATTGTCAATAAATTTTAATGTTTTTTTAAAATCTTTTTGTAAATGCCACTTATTGGCAAACCTACCACATTAAAGTAGTCACCCTGAATTCCTCGTATAAACTTGGATGCGAGTCCCTGAATCCCATAAGCACCCGCCTTGTCATAGGGTTCATCGGTGTTGATATATTCACATATTTCTTCATCTGAAAGCGGATAAAATTCCACCTTTGTTTCTTCGGCAAATGTAAGCGAGCCATCATTATCGATAGCACAGACGCCGGTAAAAACTGAATGTACTCTGCCCGACAGATTCTTTATCATATTAAAAGCATCGTCTTTGTCTTTTGGCTTACCCAGAATCTTATCATCAAGTACAACTACTGTATCTGCCCCAAGAACAATTTCATCATCTGTCCTTTCCACTGCCATAGCCTTTCTTGCTGCGAGAAATACAACTGCATCTTCGGGTTTTGTGCCCTCCGGAATTGTTTCGTCAGCATCGGCAACACGGACAGTAAAGTCAATCCCTGCACTTTTAAGGATTTCACTTCGTCTTGGAGATTTTGATGCGAGAACTAATTTCATATTTTTCCCTCTTGCTTCATAACATGGATTTTAAGAATCATAGTCTGAGTTTTACTGTCGCGGATTTCACCATTCATGACCATTTTCACTGCATCATCAAGTGAAATTTTGTAAACCTCTAAAAATTCATCTTCATCGGGATTCTGGTCGCCAAATTCCAATTCCGTGGCAAGATACATGTGAATAATTTCACCACAATACCCGGGAGTCGGATAGAGCTTGCCTAAATCCGTATAGTTTTTGGCGGTTGCACCTGTTTCTTCCTTCAATTCTCGTTTTCCTGCCTCAAACGGGTCTTCACCTTTTTCAAGTTTTCCCGCAGGAAGCTCTGTCACGATTTCCATATAAGGATAACGGAATTGCTTTACGAAATAGAGATTATACTCATCATCAAGGGGTGCTACACAAACGCCACCGTTATGCTCAACAATTTCTCTTTTTGCGGTTGCACCATTTGGGAGAAGTGCATCATCAACACGAAGATTTACGATTTTACCCTGAAACTTATATTCAAAACTTATCTGTTTTTCTGTTAAATCCATATTACTCACCATATTTCTTGACTAATTCTTTATAGTGTCTGCCTTTTTCCTCAAAGTTTTTGTACTCGTTATAGCTTGATGCAGCAGGAGAAAGAATACATACACCATCTTTTTTAGTATTATCGTAAGCAGCTTTTACTGCTTCTTCAAGATTTTCGGCTTTAATAAGGTTTTTATTTGTGCCGTTCCGGGTCATCATATCAATAATCTTGTGACCTGTCGTTTTTGTACCGATAATAACATCGAGATTGCTGTTTTCAAGGTCAACTGCGAAATCTGTATAATCAATTCCTCTGTCCTTGCCACCGATTATGAGTGTATTTGCCTTTATTGCATTCACTGCACACATAACTGCGTGTGGAATTGTGGCAATACAATCGTTATAAAAAGTTATACTATTATATATACCGATATTTTCCATTCTATGCTCAATGCCTTCGTAATCATCAATTGCTTTTTTTGCACTTTCGGCACTTACACCGAAAATTGATGCCGCAGTATATGCATAAAGCACATCGTGACGGTTGTGTTCACCTGCAAGATGGATATTTTCAATCTCAAATGGCAGATTTGCATCCTTTTCTATTGCAATTGCATTTGATTTTACTGTGTTCAAATCAAGATATGGTGACAAGCCTTGGGTGCCATTATATATAAAGGTATTGTTTTCATTCTGATGTCTTACAATATTGAGTTTTGAATTCACATACCCTGTCATTCCGCCCTTGTAATGTTCAAGGTGCTCTTCATAAATATTTGTAAGGATTGAAACATCGGGTGAATTTCTTGTGAATTCAAGCTGATGTGAGGACATTTCGATAACTGCAATTTTCTTCTCCGTCATTTCTTCGATATAATCGAGCACGGGAAGGCCCATATTACCCATCAATTCACAGTCCACACCACCTGCACAGAGCATTTTATATGTAAGTGTTGATGTTGTTGTTTTACCCTTTGAACCGGTTACACCGATTTTCTTGCAAGGTGCATACTTTAAAAACATATCCGTCTGGCAGGTTACATAAGTATTCTCTGGAATATCTACATTCACAAATGATATTCCCGGGCTTTTCATAACCACATCGAATTTCCCGATATGTGAAAGATAATCCTCACCACAATAATATTCAACAAAATCGTCGTCGATTTTCTGCTCTCTGCCATCACCGATACCAAGCATCTTTTCAGGCAGATACCTTCTTATATAATTATATGTACTTCTTCCCTCTCTGCCAAAGCCGAGAATAAGCACACTTTTGTCTTTTAAAAATTCAATAATCGGTGGAAGCATTTCCATTCCCTCCTAAAATCGCATATACAGTAATTATACAATTATTCCTACAAAAAAGCAACAGAGA
>JAZNLY010000060.1:0-5581 GCA_045579305.1 Candidatus Fimenecus sp.
TTTTTTTCTGAATTCAATATAATCTTCATCAACTACATAGTGTTTTGCATAACCATCATTTCCGTACTTTTCTTTAGTGTGATTATAAGCTCGTTCAATCATTTCTACAACAGTACAATCTGGTTGATATTTTAACGTGTATGAATGAGTTCTTCTTAAAAATTCATTTATATCCGTTGAACGGTCAGCAGAAGAAATAATTTTTCCATAATCACTTCGTGGAAATTTTTTTGATGAAGCTCTATGGTCTTCTATCCCCTCTTTTATGATAATTCTTTGTTCTTCATTGAAGAATTGTTTCATATCCTCATTATCATAAAACATTTGTGCTGATATTACTTCATGGGTTTTCTTATCAATATGATGACCAATATCGTGAAAAGCTGCAATAGCATAAAGAATATCAAGGTCAATATCTTCAAATTGTTCAGCAAATTTCATGCACCGGTCAATAACATATTTAATATGTTCGATACCATGACCCGGTTCATTTTTTGAATATTCCGGGAAAATATTATGTTCAATATAATTCCTCAAGTCATAACTAATAATATCACTTAAATACTTATCAGCATCACTTCTTGACTTAAATATTACAATGTTCTTTTCTGCTTTATATTTTTTTAGTAAATCATAAATATAAGGTAATGTGTGTTTCGGAAATTCTTCAATAAAGGTTTTAAATTCAGGGTCTAACTCAGATTCAATCCAAGGCAAGTCATAACGACCTTTACCAATTCTTTCAGTTGCACCTTGCAAACAGATTTCAGTAAGCAAATCAAAGAGGAAAACAGTGTCACATTCTTTTAATCGCATCTCTATTGTTCTTTTATAATTACCATCGATAATCCATTTATCTTCATTAAATATTTCTGATATTCTATTATCAAATTCTTCTCTTGAAATATGTGTTTTGTCAGGTTTGTGCCAGATTGCATCCAAGTAATACAATGGTATACCCGTTGATTTATGAAGTTTCTCTGCAAAAGTTGTTTTACCTGAACCAGGACAACCTATTATAATCACTTTTTTCATTTTTAAATCCCTATTTCAATATAGCACCTCCATAAACGGAGATGCTATATCATTTATAATATTTTATTATTTATATTATTTTATTTTGAAATTTTACCAACAACAAAATCAATGCCTTTTTCAGCTGTTTTTATAAGCTTTTCAGGAGAAGCTTTCTTTTTTTCTTTTAAAGGTTGACCATATTTTTTAGTCATTTTTTTTGCTTTTGAAAGAACAATCCCCATTGTAGCTGCAGCACCTAAATATGCAACGAAATACCCTTTTTTCAAATTAATCACCATCTTTTTCCATAATAGGAATAATACTGCCTATATCAGTTAAAGGTTTACCTTTAATATCAATATATTTAACACCATTATCATACAAGAAATTCTTAATTTTGTCAAAGTCTGTATGAGTAGATAAATCACCATTAAATAACAATAAATATTTATCTATCAAACCACTGCATCCACCTATAAACCCATAATTGTATTCTTTTATAGCTATATCCCCTTTTTCAACTAATAATGAAACAATATCTTTATACTTAGAAACAGCTTTAAAAATCGAAATATCATCTGTTATAATAGTATTTTTTTTACAAACACAAACAGAACATTTTGAATAACCTTGTTTTACATCAATAATCGTTTTATCATCTAAGAATTTTATTATATTATCTGACAAAAAAGACTTGTTACATATAATATAGTCACCGATATCAACAAAATTCAAAAAACAATCGTCAGGATATGGAGATTTGATAGATTCTAATATTATCGATTTCCCGTTGTTATTATTTATTAAATTACAAAGTTCAGTTTGATTTTTATCTGCTATAAAAGTAGATTTTCCGATGTAATTTGCTAAAACATCTGCGTGTTTACTTATAGGTGTGTCTAAAAGCATGTTTTTAGCAACATTCACGACTTTTATTGATAAATCATCAAAAACCTTTTTCAAAGTAATATCGTCAACATCTGAAAATACAGTTGTAACTTTGTTTTCAGGAAGATTTGGGTTAATTAAAAATTTTTCACTCAATTCATAATCGCCTCAAATGCTTGTCTTATATTTTTTGCAGGGACAATTTCAATTTCATTAAATAGATACTTTGGTAATTTAGAATAATTATGATACGGAATTACACACTTTTCAAAGCCGAGTTTTGCCGCTTCTTTAATTCTTTGTTCACAAGAATTTACTGAACGAATCTCCCCTGCTAATCCTATTTCGCCAAATGCCAATGTTTTTTCAGGTACTGGAACATCTTTAAGGCTTGAAACAATAGCAAGTACAATTGATAAATCGGCAGCAGTTTCATCGATATGTAATCCACCTATAACATTTGTATAACAATCCATATTTCCAAGGAAATATCCACAACGTTTTTCAAGCACAGCAATAAGCATAGCCATTCTGCCATAATCAATTCCGGTTGCCATTCTTCGTGGGTTTCCAAATCCACTCGGAGTTACAAGGCTTTGAACCTCAGCAAGAATTGGTCTTGAACCTTCCATAAGACATGCTACACAAGTGCCTGATACATTTTGTGGTTTACCTGAAATAAGCATTAAAGAAGGATTTTCAACCTCACAAAGACCGTTATCAAGCATTTCAAATACACCAATTTCATTTGTTGAGCCAAAACGATTTTTAACTGCTCTTAAAATTCGATATGATGTATTTCTATCCCCTTCAAAATATAAAACACAGTCGACAATATGCTCAAGTACTTTAGGACCTGCAATATTTCCATCCTTATTAACATGTCCTACAAGAAAAATTGGAGTATTTGAGATTTTGGCTGTTCTTGTGAAAAGATTTGTAGATTCACGCACTTGCGTTACACTACCCGGTGATGAATTCAACTCACTGATTTCCATTGTCTGGATTGAGTCAATAATAACAATATCTGGCTTTTCTGACTGAATATATTCACAAATATACTGTGCATCAGTTTCGCATAATACATAAAGATTCTCAGTTGATACAGAAAGTCGCGATGCTCGAAGCTTTATCTGATGAGCAGATTCTTCACCTGATACATACAAAATTTTCAATCCTTCACCCAAGTATTGACAAATCTGCAAAAGAATTGTTGATTTACCGATACCGGGGTCACCACTTAAAAGTACAACCGAACCTTTTACAAGACCTCCACCAAGTACACGGTTTAATTCTTTTAATCCTGTATTATATCTATGACCTGTATCAGCAGTTATTTCTGCAAGAGGATAAGCTCTTCCATGATTTGTTGCAACAAAACTTTTAGATGGTTTATCCTTAACAACCGTTTTAAGTTCTTCGTTCAAAGTGTTCCACTCATTACAACCCGGACATTGTCCAAGCCAACGAGGTGTTTCATAACCGCATTCACTGCAAATGTATACTGATTTAGATTTCTGAGCCATTTTTGTCCTCCGACATATTATAATTTATTATTCCAACACCAATGGATAACGCCATTTTTTGTTGATAATCATTGTTTTTTAAATTTTTTAGTTCTTCTATGTTCGATACAAACCCACATTCAACCATTACAGTTGGCTTTGTTGCATTATAAAGAAGAAATATATCTGTTCCGGACTTTTTAATTACTCTTTTATTATCCGGTTGCAACTGGCTTGATATTGATTTCTGAATAAAGTCTGCAAGTATTTTCGATTCATCATTGTTTGGCGAATAAAATATCTGTGCTCCGTGAACTCGAGGGTCGTTAAATTTGTTTTGATGAATACTTATATATAAACAATTACCACCCTGATTCATAATTTCAAATCTATTACGAATATCAGATATTTTTCTTTCTCGAATAGAATCACCCGATGTATGTAAATCTGTATCAGAATTACGAATTATTTTTGTTTTATATCCTAATACTGACAACATATCATTTAATTTTAAAGAAATATCTAAATTTAAATCTTTCTCTAATGTTCCATCATTAGCAATGGCGCCACCATCTTCACCACCATGACCTGCATCCACAATAATAATAGGAAATATATTATAATATAAATTATTTGATGATGAACGTTCAATCTTACAAAACATAAGACTTAACATAATTATTATAAAAGATAATAAAACACAAATGAAGTTTCTCATAACAATCACCATTAAAATATATGATATGACTGTTAATAATATAATTTTACATTATCAATACACTTTTTACAAGTAAAAAAAAGCGTACAGAATAAACTGTACGCTTTATCGGTCAATTTAAAGAAATTACATCATGCTTGCGATTTCTGCAGCAAAGTTTTCTTCTTTCTTTTCAATGCCTTCGCCCTTTTCAAAACGAACAAAGCTTGTAAGCTTAATATCAGCGCCAAGTTCCTTAGCAACTGAATTGATGTAACCATTTACATCGCCATCAAAAAGGTCTGAACGAACGAATGCCTGTTCAAGAAGACAAACTTCTTTAATCTGTTTTGCAAGACGACCCTGAACAAGACCAACAAAGATTTTGTTTTCCGAAATTTCAGCCTTGTGTGAAACTGCGATTTCAGCCATTGTAGCATAAGCTTCCTTTGAAATGAAGTTTACGAAGTTCTTTCTCTGCTTTTGGTCAAGACCATTGTAGATTTCAGCGTCTTCATCGCTCCATTTTTTATCATTAATAGCTTCTGTAATAATGCTGTTAAGGATTGGAACAGGAAGTGAATCAGGCTTATTAAGAGCACTGTCAATTGTGATTGACTTCATCTTAGCAAGTTCTTCATCAGAAATGTCTGCTTTACTCTTATATTCTGGGTTCATAGCAGCAATCTGCATTGCTACATTTTTGCCCATTGCATCAAACTCTGCCTTCGCTGCTGTTGCATCATCAACATCAAATGCTACAAGAACACCAACTGTACCACCAGCGTGGATATATGTTGATGTATGTCCTTCAACAAGGGCAAATCTACGAACTTTCATATTTTCACGAAGAGCAAGGAAAACTTCCTGAACTTCTTCTTCAACTGTCTTGTCAGATTCAACTGCCTTTGTAGCAAGAAGAGCATCAACATCAGCAGGTTTTGCAGCAACAACCGTCTTAACAACCTTAGCAGCAAGGTTAACAAAAGGTTCACCCTTAGCAACGAAGTCTGTTTCACAGTTAATTTCAACAAGAGCACCTGCATTAGCATCACTATAAGCAGCAACTACACCTTCAGCAGCAACACGGCTTGCTTTCTTAGCAGCAGATGCAAGACCTTTTTCTCTGAGAATATCAATAGCCTTTTCGATGTCACCATCTGTTTCAACAAGAGCTTTTTTACAATCCATCATACCAACGCCTGTCTTCTCACGAAGAGCCTGAACGTCTTTTGCAGTAAATGCCATTTTCTTTTCCTCCAATATTTCGATTTTAAAACAGCCCGTAACAATAAAGCCACGGGCTATAAATTCAAAAATTATTCAGCTACTTCTTCTGCAACTTCTTCAGCTTCAGCAGCAACTTCCATCTGTTCACCCTGTCTGCCTTCGATAACAGCATCAGCCATAGCACCTGCAATAAGTTTTACTGCACGGATAGCATCATCGTTACCAGGGATAACATAGTCAACAT
>JAZNLY010000061.1:0-2202 GCA_045579305.1 Candidatus Fimenecus sp.
CATGGTGATTCTTCAACTTATGATAAGAACTTCATCGATGCTTTCAAGCTTGCTTGTGAAAACAAGGGTCTTACAGCTGACGATTACACAATCGTTACTGACATCCCCGAAGACACAGCTTGCTATGACCAGGCAGCTGACCTGGCAGAATCTTATGACCTCATTTTCGCTGACTCCTTCGGTCACGAAAGCCACATGATTAAGGCAGCCAAGGAATTCCCCGAGGTTGAATTCTGTCACGCAACAGGTACAAAGGCTCACACAGAGAACCTTCCCAACTTCCACAACGCTTTTGCTTCCATCTACGAAGGCAGATACCTTGCAGGTGTTGCAGCAGGTATGAAGCTTGTTGAACTCTACGGTGATGACGAAGGTAAGGTTTCTGACGAAAACGCTAAAATCGGTTATGTTGGTGCTTTCCCCTACGCAGAAGTTATTTCCGGCTACACATCATTCTATCTTGGCGCTAAGTCAATCGTAGAAAATGCTACTATGGAAGTTCGTTATACAAACTCCTGGTATGATGAAACAGCTGAAAAGACAACAGCTCTTGCTCTTATTGATGCAGGCTGCAAATTGATTTCACAGCACGCTGACTCTTGGGGTGCTCCCACTGCTTGCGAAGAGAAAAACATTCCCAACGTTTCTTACAACGGTTCAACTGAAGAAAAATGTCCTAACACATTTATCATCGCTTCAAGAATCAATTGGGCTCCTTATTTCGAGTACATCATTGATTGTGTTCAGAACGACAAGGCTATCGATACCGACTGGACAGGTACACTCGCTACAGGCTCTGTTGAAATCACTGCTCTCGGTAGTGCTGCTGCAAAGGGCACACAGGATAAGCTTGATGAAGTAAAGAAGGGTCTTCAGGATGGTACAATCAAGGTATTTGACTGTTCTACATTCACAGTTGAAGGCAAAGAATTAACATCATTTATCGCTGACGTTGACGATGCAGGTGACTATAAGCCCGAAACAGAGGTTGTTGAAACAGCAAACGACATTACTTTCATTAACGAAAGTGCAAAGCGTTCAGCTCCTTACTTCAACATAATCATTGACGGTATTACAGCTGTTACTGAATAATTTGATTCAAAAGTTATTCTCATTTAATTAAAGGGAAAGGCGAAGCGCAACAACTTCGCCTTTCTTATAATGATAAGCAAAACCACTCTAAGGAGTTTCTTATGGAGAAGACTGTAATTTTACAATTAAAAAATATTACTAAAAGATTCGGTTCCAAGGTCCTTGCAAACAATAATGTGAGCTTAGACGTTTATAAAGGAGAAATACTCTCTATTCTCGGTGAAAACGGTTGTGGTAAAACAACCCTTATGAATATGATAGCCGGTATTTACTATCCTGATTCCGGCAAAATTCTTATTAACGGCGAAGAGGTTATTATTCGCTCCCCTCGTGATGCCTTCGAGCATAAAATCGGTATGATTCATCAACATTTTAAGTTGATTGATATTTTTACTGCAGCACAAAATGTTGCATTAGGTATTGAAAACGAAAAATATAATCTTAAATCAGTAAATAACCGTATTAAAGAAATGGCTGATAAATACGGATTTAATATAAATCTTGATAAAAAAATCTATGAGATGTCAGTTTCTGAAAAGCAGACTGTTGAAATCTTAAAGGTTTTATACAGAGGTGCCGATATTCTCATATTGGATGAACCCACAGCAGTTTTGACTCCACAAGAAATCAGAAGCTTATTCAATGTATTAAAGGCAATGAAAGATGACGGAAAGTCAATCATCATCATTACACACAAATTAAATGAGGTTATGGAAATTTCCGACAGAGTTACCGTTTTGCGTAAAGGTGAACACATCGCTACCGTAAACACCGCGGAAACCTCTGAAAAAGAGCTTACAGAAATGATGGTTGGCGAAAAAATCGACCTTAACATCAATCGTACAGAGCCTGTTGACAGTAAATTAAGACTTTCAGTTTCAGGTCTTACCGTAAAAAAACCTGACGGCTACAAGGTAATTGACAATGTTACTTTTCAAGCTTTTGGCGGTGAAATTCTCGGTATTGCGGGTATTGCCGGTAGTGGTCAAAAGGAATTGCTTGAAGCTATTGCAGGACTTAACAGCTATGATTCGGGAACATTGACTTATTATCACCCCAAAAAAGACAAGCCTGTTTCCTTCTATCACAAAACCTACAAACGCGTTATGG
>JAZNLY010000062.1:0-2066 GCA_045579305.1 Candidatus Fimenecus sp.
GTTCGTTCATAACCTCACTGGTGTGCATATGTCCCTGTACACCATCACAGATTGGCTGGGTCTGGTACCTCTTATGTTTGTGATGGGATTCGGCACTCTCGGACTTATTCAATGGATTAAGAGAAAACACCTCTTGAAAGTTGATTATAGTATCCTTGTTCTTGGCGGATTCTATATCGTTGTGATGGCGGCATTCGTTCTCTTTGAGGTGCTTGTCATAAATTACAGACCCGTGTTGATTGATGGAATTTTGGAAGCATCTTATCCATCATCAACGACAATGCTTGTGATGTGTGTCATGCCGACTGCAATAATGCAGTTTGATACCCGCATCAAAAACGATGTTCTCAAACGATGTGTTACTTATGCAATTACAGCTTTTATTGTATTTATGGTAATTGGAAGACTTGTTTCGGGTGTGCATTGGTTTACCGATATTATCGGTGGTGCTTTGCTCAGTACAGGATTTGTGCTGATGTATCGTGCTATTATCAGTTTGGAAGTTAAATAAATTCCAATTTGTAGGTGAGATAACATTTCCCCACTTTGCTAACCGCACCACAGGCAGCTATCGCTAACAACTAATTTCTGATTAGTTCGGATAAGTGAATAACTAAAACGAATCCCCTTGGAGCAATCCAAGGGGATTTTTTATGTGTTGAACAGAAAAGTAAAAAGTGGTATAATCATCTCAACAAATGAGAATTTTACGGGTGGCTCTGTATGTTTACTACAAAAACAAAATCTAACGATATTTTCCAATTACCAAAAATAACAGTAGATTTCATGAGAGAAATGGGCTTTATTAAACCAATGCATGGAGTAGGTCAACCACCTTTTATAGGCATTGATTTTTCGATGTGTGATTATCTTAAAAAAGCACATATTCCGTATTCCCGTCTACACGATGTCGGAGGACCGTTCGGTGGAAATCTTTACGTGGATATCCCTAATATTTTTCGTGACTTTTCTTGTGACCCTGAAGACCCTCAGAGTTATGATTTTGCTTTTACTGACTTACTCATAAAAGAACTTATTGAACGTGAAATTGAGCCATTTTTCCGTTTGGGTGTTACGATTGAAAACTATCGTAAAATTAAAGCTTACCGAATCAACCCACCAAATGACTATGAAAAATGGGCAAAAATCTGCGAAGGTATTATCCGTCATTACACAGAGGGTTGGGCAGATGGTTTTCACTATAAAATAACCTACTGGGAAATTTGGAACGAACCAGACAATTTCGAAGACCCCGAAGAAAATCAAATGTGGACTGGTACACCCGAAGATTATTACAAATTATATGAAGTTGCATCAAAACACTTAAAAGAAATTTTCCCACACCTAAAAATAGGCGGTTATGCAAGTTGCGGTTTTTATGCTATTACAGATAGTCATACTAACGTTGGTGCCTGTTCACCAAGATACCAGTATTTTATTGATTTCTTTGACGGATTTTTAGCATATATTAAGTCGCATAATTGCCCTCTCGACTTTTTCTCGTGGCACAGTTATGCAGACGTTGAGGCAAATATCAAGTGGGCAGAATACGCTCGTAACAAATTAAATGAGGCAGGCTATAAAGATACAGAGCACACTTTAAACGAATGGAATTGGCAACCTGAATTAAAAGGAACAACCAAACACGCTACACTCACTTGTGCAATGCTACTCTCTTTACAAAACACATCACTTAACAGTGCAATGTTTTATGACGCAGGTTGCAATACGGGAATATATGCAGGACTTTTTGACTGTGCAACATTCAAACCCTTGCCAACCTATTATTCCTTTGTAGCTTTCGGTGAACTTTACAAACATGGTAAACAAGTTTATGTCGGTGAATTGCCCGAAAAAGTATATGCTTGTGCATCAAAAGAAAAAGACGGATGCTTTGTTATAGTAAACACAAATGAAAAAGATATAAATATTACTCTTGATGTGAATGGTATAAGTGATATAACGGAATGTAAAATTATAAAAAACGGTGTTGTTTGGGAAGATTATGAATTTAAAAATATCCTCCCCGCAGAATCTGTAATTTATATTAAATTCGATTTATGATA
>JAZNLY010000063.1:0-2235 GCA_045579305.1 Candidatus Fimenecus sp.
TATTCATATTCCGATATTACCATAGAAAGCATTCCCTCAGAATTTTACGTTGGGCCGTAAAATGGGGCTCAACATAAAATTCTGGGGGATGATATAAAAATGTTAACTGAATTAAGCTTGCTTTCGCATTAAACGAAAATAAGAACCTTTTTAATTCCCATCTGAATAAGTTAGTTTGAAAGCGGAAAACTCATTTAAAAGTTCAAAGAGTTTGTCGCAGTTTGATTTCCTCATGCAATAAGGTCGGGAATTACCGGCACGGTCTCTTGTACGGATTACACAAGAACCGTAAATAGTCTTGCCCAACAACTCTGAAGCAAGTTCATTCTTTACTTTGTAAGTCCTTTTGCATATATATGCACACATTGCAATATCATCGGCATACCCCATACGCTTACGGAAATCCTCCAGCACTGCAATATTCTTGAACTCAAACAGCACTTCATCAAGACCACCCATAACCTCTTTAGCCAACCATTCTTCAAGCGCAGATTTGATAGGATGATAGGCGATGCATTTTCCTCCATAATTATCATCACCTGGCCGAATCAGGAAATAGCAGAGGGTCTCATCATCCTGTTCCTTATCATCATTTGAAAAGCATTCTTCATCATCCTCATTACTCAAGAGTTCTTCACCTGATTCATTTCCTGAGCACCAATCAATCCACTCTTGAGAATCGGGACAGGGAAGTTCACAGTCTGCAAAAAGCTCAATAAGGTATGCAGCCTCTTCATCAGAAACCACCTCGTCAGCAATAACTACATCAAAAATACGATTGGAGACTTCCTGCTTTGTAGAATCATCGAGCTTTATTATTACTTCATAAGCTTCTTCTACATGCATTTCAACAGCTTCTGTGAGAATCTGTTTCTGTTTTTCATCAGACAAACCGAAAGAACTCAGGAAATTGATAATCCTGATGTTTTCTGTTTGTAAATTCCCATCTACATGTGACATATGCACCATAAGGCACAGAATTGACTTAAGTTCTCTGGCGGATACTTTCATAACTTGATAAATTAGTACTGATTAACATCGGCAAGATAGTTAATAAAAACAAGAATACAATGAAATTGTAAAGAAAAATCAATAAACCATTGAATACTGCACGAGTTCACATTAGTTTCCTTTAGGTCCCCTTAGGTCCTTTAGTGACTTACCTGCAAAAGATAGGGGAAATGTTTTTATGATGCTGCAGGAATATGAATGGACACCAATTTTGTATTCCTCTATGCAATTTACCCTTGACCTGTTGTTGTATATTCTTCTTATTGTCGTGCTATCATGTCCTTTTGGCGCCCAAAAGGACCAAAAGGCCCGGCACAAAGTTTACAAGTCGAATAAAACTTTGCTTGCGAGTTGCAAGCAACATCCCTCGGTCGTTTTATTCTTGCCGTTGTTGTCTTAACGCAGCAAATAAGGGAATGGGGTAACTCGCTATTCACAAAATAACAGCAACAGGGTAATCCACCGCTCAAACATCCCCCATTCTTTATCCTTATTTGCTGCTAACAACAACTGTTGCTCACACAGTGCCGGTTTATTTTTGAAAATTACTCTTGCAATGGTAATTCGCCTGGCATGGAAAGTCCAGCGTTTTTAGATGTTTCGCTTTACCCCTATAGTTTGAGTTCCTTCGCTTTGCTCAGGATGACAGGTACGCGCTCTGTTCTCTTGCACAGGTAATTACCTAAAACCTCCGGCACTATCAAAAACACAGCAAACAACCGTTCGGGCATCGGAAACAGGATAAAAGCTGTTTGAGCGGTGGATTACCGTGTTGCTGTTGTTGCGTGGAAAGCGAGTTCTTTTATCCCCGATGTTTGAACGAAAAGTTGTTTGTGGCAAATTTTGTGTGACTGAAGGATGTTGCTTGCAACTCCTGAACAAAGCGCAAAATGACTGTTTTTGCCAGTGCCGGGCCTTTTCGTTCTTTTGGGCCCAAAAGAACATGATAGAACGACTAGAATAAGAATACACAGCAACAGGTCAAGGGTAAGTTGTTTTTGAAAATACACGACAGATGTTTATTCTCATTCCCATGTCATCATAAGAAATATCCCTCAACTTTTTACGTTGAGCCTCTGAATGGATGTTAAAAATGAGCCTTTTTGAATGTTCGTGTAAAAAAGTTGCCGAAAAATTTGGTTGGTAACTGTAAAGGCTGTATCTTTGCATCAGTTTTGAAAACCGCATCGCGGGGTGGAGCAGTGGTAGCTCGTTGGGCTCATA
>JAZNLY010000064.1:0-8944 GCA_045579305.1 Candidatus Fimenecus sp.
GTATGTTCAAAAACAGGAGTTCTCATTTCGTGAAAACCGAAGTTTTCAGCAGTTTCTCTGACTGCTGATTCCACGTATTGAATTTTGTAGCTATCCTTAGGGAGTGTATCCTGAGTTCCTTTGATAGCATTAGTAATCAAAGCCATAAAAATCTTCCTTAATATATGTTTTGCCCCCTCAAATCAAGAGGAGGCATTATTTCTTAGTTATTTTGGATTGACAATGTCTCTCCAGTCAAGGTCACCACGCTCAAGGGCATGGATAAGAGCCTCGGCAGTTGCAATATTTGTAGCAACCGGAACATTATGAACATCACAAAGGCGAAGCAATGTGTTGTCCTTTGGCTCGTGTGGTTTTGGGTTAAGCGGGTCACGGAACATAAGGAGCAAGTCAATTTCGTTACAAGCAATTCTTGAACCGATTTGCTGGTCACCGCCCTGAGGACCACTGAGGAACTTTGTGATTTTAAGTCCTGTTGCCTCAGATACCATTTTGCCGGTTGTTCCTGTAGCACAAAGATTATGATGCGAAAGAATACCGCAATAAGCGATACAGAATTGTGTCATAAGTTCTTTTTTTGAGTCGTGTGCCATAAGTGCAATGTTCATACTTAACCCCTTCTTTCATAAATTTTTTCCCATTTTATTATATCCATCAAATATAATAACAAAAACTCAAGTATTTTTCAACATTTTTTTACAAATAAAGCGGGATTTCTTTTCCTAAAAGTCTGTCACCAATGTTGTCAAATGCTTTTCTGGCTTTTGTGGATGTCATAAGGTCGCTTTCTACTACGGATGTATATGGTATTTTCTTATCTTCGGGTACAACACCTATGAGTCGGAGATATGTAATATCAATTACTTCATCTAAATTCAGTAATTTGCTTTGTTTTACAGCTTTCGGGTTGAATTTGTTGACAACAAGGCGCATGTTTTTGTCCTCAATACCCGCCTGAGAAAGTTGTGTTCCTGCAATATATGCACTTCTTGCACTGACGTTATCCGGAGTTGCAACAACTATACAGAAATCTGCTGATAAAGCATATATCAACGGCAATTCGCCTACTCCTGCAGGGCTGTCAATAAAAATGTAGTCATAATTTTCGGAATAGAGTGACAAAAGATGTTTGAATTTATCAACGTCCAAATCAGAAGGCTGTTCCAATGGTGCAGGTAAAAGCTGAAGATTATCGTCATAAAACAGACGTGCTTTGTCGGTGTCACAACGCTCGTCAATAACATCCGACCAGTCATAAAGCACCATCTGGTCTATTCCAAGAAGCAGGTCAAGACTCCGTAATGCAATATCTCCGTCGATGAGCAGAACTTTTTTATTTTTTCTGCAAAGAGCAAGGGCTGTGTTAACACAGAACGTGGATTTGCCAACCCCACCTTTACCTGATAGTACCGTGAATATTCGTGCCATAAATTCGCCTCATTTCTGTAGATATTCTAACATATAATAATCGTTTTTAAAAGGCAATTTTATAAATTTTTCAATATATTACACAAAGCAATTCTTTTCGTCTGTTTAACAGGGAAAAAAGCAAAATTTACGGACACAATATGTCAAAAAATTTTACCGGACAAGCATATAATCAAGGAAGATAAATAAGGGTAGGTGAGAAAATGATAAATCGTGAATTCGGAAGGGAAGCCGAGGAGGGAAAAATTCAATTACCTGAATTGGTGAAGAGTGTAATCAAACAGGCTTTTTATTTCGGACTGGCATTTCTGACAGCATCTGCATCGTCCCAAAAGTATTTTTCACCATTGGGAATAGCTTTTTCTGCAGGAGTCGACCGTGAGAGCACATTGTTTTCATGCTTCGGTGCTATGGCGGGATATATCGTTTCAAATGAATATGTGAGTGCATTCCGTTATGTTATGGCGTTGATTCTGGTGTACATATTGAGAGTGTATGTGAACACTTTGCCCAAGCTTCGTAAAAAGACTTTTGTTCCGGCAACCATATCACTCTTTGCCACGTTATCTACGGGTCTGGTGTCAATGATAACAGAGACATTTACTGTGGATATGGTGCTTTTGCGCATATCTGAAGCATTGGTGGCTTTTGGTGGGGCATATTTCTTTGCAGTAAGTGTGTGGACAATTGAAAAGTTTCACAATGAGGAGAATATTACATCAAAAGAGGTTATGTCTTTGTCAGTAGCACTTCTGGTGCTGATTATATCTTTTTCTGATATTTCATTTTTCAGACTGAGTCTTTCGGGAGTTGCTTGTTCATATGTGGTCATGGTCTCCTCATACCTTTTCAAGGAATCGGGTGGTACTCTTATGGGCACAGGTGCTTCTTTGGGATTCACAATGACAGGTAATGGTCAACCGACAGTTTTTTGTTATGCAGGTGCAGGGCTTGTGTCGGGATTGTTTTCTTATTCGGGAAGAGTGCTTTGCGCTTGTGCGTATATTTTTTCCTATGGTGCTTTACATATTTTCCTTGGAAACGGTAAACCGGATTACGCATCACTTGTAGAAACTGCATTGGCATCAGTCTTTTTTGTGCTGACACCACAGAAATTGTTTTTTCAGATTAAACTGAGATTATCGTTCTTATCATTTTCAGGGGATGGAAAAGAGTTCCGGAATTTAATTGTTTCAAGAATAAAATCAGTGAGAGGTGCAGTGGGAGATATGTCTGAAACAGTGGTTCGGGTGTCACAGATGTTAAAAGAAAAATCTGCTCCCGATACAACAGCTGTATATCTCAGAGTAAGGGACAACGTGTGTGAAAAATGTGCAAGCTATAACAGATGTTGGCGGACTGCACTACCGGGGACTTTGGGCGAGTTTGATGAAATTATTGAAATCATACGTAAAACAGGGAACGTAACACCATCCGTAACACCTATGTCACTGCAAAGCAGGTGCATAAGAATAATGTCTCTTTGCGATAGTTTTAACAAAAACTATGTGCTGTATTCGGCAAAATTAGGAGCAGAAGGGAGAATCAACGAAATGAGAAAAATAACTGCAGACCAGTTTGACACTGTTTGCGATTTGCTGGACGATTTAATTGTAGGTTTTGAAAATGACGCAAAACCTCTGGCAAACAAGTCTCTGGCACTGAAAAACAGTCTGGATGACATAGGTGTTCCTGCTTTTGTGAATTGCTATGAGGATGATGATATGAACACCATTATAAATATGAGTATTGAAGCTGATTGCAAAGTGCCCGTAAATGAAATATGTCAGTGCATAGAAAATGCAACTGAAAAAGAATTCCCTTCTCCAACGATTATTTCAGGAGAAAAAGAAAAAATGCTTCTTTTCTGGGAAGAACCGGGTCTGTCAGCAGAGTGCTTTTATCATCAGTTGCCAAGTGATGGTACCAAAGTGTGCGGAGATTGCTTTGACACTTTCTTTGATGGCAGAGGTAATTTTATTGCTATGCTGAGTGACGGAATGGGTACAGGTGAACGAGCAGCACTTGACGGTGCAATGGCATCATCGCTTTTTTCACGGTTGATTATATCGGGATTTTCATTTCCTTGTGCATTACGGCTTGTTAATTCGGCTATGCTGGTGAAGAGCTATGAGGAATCTCTAGCAACTCTTGATATTCTTAAAATCAACCTTTATAACGGTCAATCCGTAATCTATAAGGCGGGTGCGACAGTTTCACTTCTGTACAGAAAGGGGAAAGTGTGCGAAATCAAAAAATCTGCCATGCCCATAGGTATTCTGCGACAGGCTGAATTTGCAACCATAAAAGGAGGACTTAAAAGCGAAGATGTTATTATTATGATGTCAGATGGAGCAGTGGACAACAGCATCGAAGATTTAAAAAGATATATTGCGGAAAACGGATTTTCATATGACCTGCCTGAGAAACTTTGTGCTATTGCAAAAAGCAAAAATAAAAACCACAGTGACGACATCACTGTGGCTGTTATAAAAATTGGTCTGAATAATAATTAGAGTTCTATCCACATAGCAGGACGGACTGAACGCTTTTCAACACCGACAGGAGCCCCCATGTTAAGGATAAATCCGTCAACCTTTACAGCGGAAGCTTTGTATTGTGTTGTACCCGGTGAACGAAGCCACCAACGACAACTACGAGAGAGACTTTCAAGCTGTGAGCCCCGGGATTCGGCATGTTTTGTTGCGACACAAATTCTTTCAAGGGATGTTGGAAGATAGGTTGTTGCTTCGTCAATTGAAAGAAGGAAAATCTTGTCGTTTGTGTCGTTGCCGCCATCTGTATTAAAATCAGCATTATCTGTGTTCTGGAGTTCAGTGGTTCTGATTTTTGCTTTTTCAGAATCGGAGAATGCGGATGAATAAAAATCGTTGTTGAGCCAGTTACGGATATCACTTGTTTCCCATGTAACCTGTTCAACTGAAGAATGGTAATGACGACAGTCAAGGGCATATTGGCTTATTACAAGCATTTTGCCGTTTTCATCTTTTTCAAGTACCTTCCATTCAATTTTTTCTTTTCCGTTTGCTGTTTTATTATCCTGTTCATAGTTGCCCAAGGTGATGATATCACCAATCTGTGCGATTTCTGGATGCTCGTTCAGAAGTGCATTTGCCTGTGCTTTACTGTCCTTGAAGGTTCTCAGAGATTTGAAAGTGAGATATGCTTCCTCGTACTTCTGTTCTTCGATATTCTTAACAGCACTGTTGTATTTTACCGAGGGAATAATCACTGTTACAGTGAGTGTTCCTATTGCAATAACAAAAATGAAAGAAAGGAGGATTTTAATAAATGTTTTACCTTTTGCCTTTGCTTTTTTTGTTCTTTCAATTCGATTTTTTTCGGCAAGTCGTTCTCGCTCGAGACGTTGTGATTCAGCTTTAAGTCGGTTTTCTTCGGCACGGACTTTTGCTTCTTCTGCTCTTGCACGAGCTTCTTCACGTTTTCTTTCGTTTTCAAGACGAACAGCTTCGGCTTGTGAATTCTTCCCGTAATCGGAAGAAGTATCAATATTCTGTTCTGAGTTGTTGACTGTGTTGCTTTGTGGAAGAGCTTTTTTTGTGCCACAGTATGAGCAAACGGCATATTGACCGTTTTCCTCAATTTCTAATGTGCCACCACACATTTCACATTTTAAAACTGACATTATGTTACCTCAATTATTTAAGAGCTTTGCATCTGTTGTTTCTGTTGTCAATGAGAAATAGCAATTCCTGTGCCTGATTTTCTATTGCTGCAGCATCATTATTTTTAACGGCAGTCTCAAAAATTTTGAATTCGTAACCGATTCTGCCTTCGATTTCAGAAAGATTTTCGTTGCTCATAGGGTCAGAATAACGGATTGCTTCATAAACCTTTTTAACTGAATCTTTTGATTCAGGTGTGTTTGCTCTTGCCATAAGATTCTGTGCATCAACTGTAAGAGTTTTGATAAAGAAAGTCTGTTCTTTGATTTTCTTTTCAACGGATTCAACGATGTCCCCTGCAGCCTTAGCCTTGATAGTAGCAATAGCAACAAACGCAAGCACGATTACGCTGACAATAGCTGCAATCCATGTTTCGGCAGTCGGAATTGCCATGAAAACGGAACCTGCAACTGCACTTATAACAACACCGATTACGCTCACACGAAGTAATGGGATATTGTAGAAAACTTTTGTAAGGTTATCGTCTTTAAGACCTACATATGAACAAGCAAGTTGACCAACGAAGCCAATCATAACAAGGGCATATCCGAGCCAGAATGTGTCTGTAAATTTTGATTCACCATTGATTTCGGACGGAGAAACAAATACAATCACATTGAAAACTGCTACTAAAATGGTCCAGACAACTGTATATAGTTTAAAGTTTTTACTGATTTTCATTTTCAAAGGCCTCCTATTAAAGCTTTTTGCCACATTGGAGACAGAAGTTTCCACCCGGGACTTCTGCACCACATTCAGGGCAGGTATTTGTGAATTTGTATCCACATTCAAGACAGAATTTACCCTTCTGAACTTGTTTTTTGCAATTAGGACAAACTACAAGGCTTGATTCTTCAACCTTTTCACCACACTGAAGACAGAATTTTGAATTATGTGGGAGTGCAGCACCGCATTTTACACATTTAAGGCTTGTTGTTGAATTTACAACATCACCCATCATGCCACCGACCATACCACCGACAGCACCACCGACACCTGCCATTGTGCCAAGACCAACACCCATATTGGTGAATTCGCCGACTGCTTCGTTTTCTGCAACCTTTTCAGCAACATCAAATCCACGTTCCTGACTGTATGTATAACCTTCCTGAGCACGTTTTGCAGCCTGTGCCTTTGAGTCGATAACAACCTTCTGTGCTTCGGTTTCTGCATCAATGATTTCTCTCTGCTGACGGAGTTTTGCTTCTGCAATATCAGCATACTGACGGAAGTGAAGCTCCTTGAATTGCTCATACTGTTTGTCACCGTCAGGTTTGACAATTGTTGTTACAAAGAATTTTTCAAGTGCGATACCATAATCGGCAAAGTCATTTACAAGAAGTGATTTAATGGCATCGGAGAACATTGCAAGATTTTCATCAATCTCAAAAATATTGATGTTATTTGCTTTCATTGTCTGTGCAATATATGTTTTCACTCTTGTCATAAGGAATGAACGGAAGAACAATACAAGCTTTGATTGTGTAAGGAAATCTTCTGTTCCCACAAGCTTCAGAAGAAGTTTGCGTGAGTTGTCTGCACGAAGACTCATTTCACCACTTGCACCTATTGAAATAGGGAATTTATATGTTGGCTCAATGTACTGAACCTTTGAGTCAGTGCCCCATTTGATTGCCATTTGTTCAACTTTGTTGATAAAGTAAACTTCACAATGGAATGGTGTTTCGTCACCTGTTGTTCTGTTGAGTGCTTTGCTGAGCTCAGGTGTATTCTGAGTTTCAAGTGTGTATCTGCCAGGTCCGAAAAGGTCAAGTGCCTGACCGTTCATATAGAATATGGCTTCCTGATTTTCGTGAACAATCAACTGTGTAAGGCTGTTGAAATCCTCAACAGGATGCTTCCAGATAAATGTGGTATTGTCACCCTCATATTTAAGTATATCAGCAATTTGTGCCATGTTATATCCTCCTTTTAAAAGGAATTTTTAATTCATTTATACAATTATAGTACTATAAAAATTCTATGTCAACAAAGTATTATGAGATTTATGTATTGAAAAAAGCTCTGAAAAGTGTTATCATTCCTTTATATAACTGTGAAAGGGGAATAACCTTTATGGCAAAAAAAGAAAAAAAGGTTAAAGAGGTCAATAACCATCCTAACCGAATAGGCTTTAAGGACATTGCCGGTTATACTATTGCTGAAGCCGGTAATATGTTCAATCTTACATACATAACAAGCTATCTTAAAGTATTTATGACGGACGTATTGAAAATAGCACCAAAGCTTGTTGGTTATATGTTCATTATTACTCGTCTCTGGGACGTTATTAACGACCCACTCTGGGGTGCTGTTGTTTCAAAAAGAAAAGCAGGTAAAGATGGTAAGTATCGTCAATATTTAAGACTTGTTGCAGTGCCTTTGGGGATTTCAACAGTTATCTGTTTTATTCCATTCGGCGACCCCAATTCATTTTTCTACAATCCGACATTAGCCAAGAATCCTATGATTCTTTTTGTTCTCGCAATTGTATTGTATCTGGTTTATTGTACTATGTATACAGCCATGAACATTCCTTTTGGCTCATTGGCATCTGTTATTACCGATGACCCTAAGGGCAGAACACTCCTTTCAACTGCACGTTCAGTTGGTAGTGGTGTCGGTGGTGCAGTTGTTCTTCTTATTGCTCCTATGATTATCTATGTTGGCAGTGGCAGAATTGATGAACAGACAGGTAAAGAAATTGAAGTTGCTGATGGCAACAGAATGTTCTTGTATGCACTCCTTATGGGTGTATTCTCAATTGTTACTTATCTTATTGGCCATAAAATGGTCAAGGAACGTGTTCCGGCTGTTGACGATGAAAACGTTGATTTAAAGGGTGTTTATAAAGGCCTTTTCAAATCAAGACCATTTGTTATGCTCACTCTTTCAGGTGTGCTTATCAGCGGTCAGCTTCAGTTCGGTTCATTCAATGCTTATCTTTATAAGAATTACTTTACAGATACAGGACTCAGCATTATAGGTACAATCTGTACTTATCTTCCGATGGCTGTGTTGATTTTGTTTACACCGAAGCTTGCAGCAAGGTTCGGTAAAAAAGAGCTTTGTGGCAGAATGTCAATTATATCTGCAATAACATCTGTTTTCCTTTTCGTTACTGCAAACAGTGAAAGCTTTATTCGTTGGATTAATCCAAGTCAGGGTATCTATCCTGCATGGCTCTATATGCTTTGCTTGCTTCTCATCGGTTTCGGTTACACATTCGTCAGTCTTACTTGTTGGGCAGTTGTTATGGACGTTATCGATTATCAGGAATATAAGACAGGTATCAGAAACGAAAGCGCAGTTTATTCTGCATATACATTCGGCCGTCAGTTCGGTCAGGCTGTTGCTGATGCAGGTGGTCTTTTCCTTCTTCAGTGGGCTAAATATGATAGTCTTACTGCCGGTAACGGATTTATTGCAGAAAACGATACAAGTAAAAAGATTATGTTTATCTGTACCGTTATTCCTGCAATTGTTTATACAAGCGTATGGCTTATCTTCCAGTTCGGTTATCCTCTTACAAAAGAAAAGATGGAACCAATTTACGAAGCTCTTCGTCAAAAACACGAAGCAGAGGCAAAAGCTGAATAATTTTTATGACAAACCAATTATAAGCACCTCAAAAGAGGTGCTTTTTTATGTAACGAATTGAAAAATCGGAGTTTGCAGGGATAATTGATGTGTGTTTCTCGGCTCCCCTGAAAGGGGAGCTGTCGAGCGTTAGCGAGACTGAGGGGTTTGTTATTGAATTATATAACCCCTCTGTCACTTCGTGACATCTCCCCTTTCAGGGGAGACAA